>JAQSYT010000121.1 GCA_029256065.1 Paenibacillaceae bacterium | reverse complement strand
TCGCTTGACGTACCCCCGGTGAACTCACGCAAAAGTGCCTTGCCATGAACAAAAATTCGCTAAAATCTGCTCCCCTCGGAGTTTTCAGACACGCCCTAGCATCAAATCAGCGTGACATTGTTGCGGCTGGTGGTTTGGCTGGAGCGTTTATCCAGCAGCCGGTTGACGGCATGGACGTATGCTTTGGCGCTGGCCTCCAGAATATCGGTGCTGATGCCGCGGCCGGAGACGGCAATGCCGTTCTGACGAAGCACCACATGGACCTCGCCCAGTGCATCCTTCCCCTGGGATACGGACTTGATGGAGTAGTCGCCCAGCTCCACCTCTTCCTTGGTCACCTTGTCGATGGCCTTGTAGATGGCATCTACCGAGCCGTTGCCGATGGCTACCTCATCATGCACCTCTCCGTTCAGCGTGCGGATGCGAACCGTAGCTGTAGGCACAGATTGGTTGCCGTAGGAAACCTGCATGGTTTCCAGGGTGAAGGCCTCGGGAATGGACACCAGCTTCTCGTCCAGAAGCGCGCGGATATCCTCGTCGCCCACTTCCTTCTTCTTGTCCGCCAGATCCTTGAACTTGGCAAAAGCGGCATTGACTGCTTCCTCCGCCAGGTCGTAGCCCAGATCAATGAGCTTCTCCCGGAAAGCGTGGCGGCCGGAGTGTTTGCCCAGCACCAGCTTGCTTTCCTTCAGGCCAATGGTCTCAGGGGAGATAATCTCGTAGGTGGTCTTCTCCTTCAGCATGCCGTCCTGATGGATGCCGGACTCATGGGCAAAGGCGTTGGCGCCCACGATGGCCTTGTTCCCGGGAACCACCATGCCGGTCAGCTTGCTCACCAGGCGGCTGGTCCGGGCAATTTCGTCCAGCTGCAGGCCCGTTTTGGCCTGGAAGAAGTCCTGGCGGGTGTTAAGCGCCATGGCCACCTCTTCAATGGCCGTGTTGCCGGCCCGTTCGCCGATGCCGTTGATGGTGCCTTCGATTTGTTCGGCGCCGTTCAGGATAGCGGCCAATGCGTTAGCCGTAGCCATTCCCAGGTCGTCATGGCAGTGGGCGGAGAGCTGGATGTTCTCGATGCCCGGCACGTTTTCCTTCAAGGTCTTGAAGATGTTGCCGAACTCCGCCGGATACAGATATCCCACCGTGTCGGGGATGTTGACCACTGTGGCTCCGGCCCGGATCGCCATAGCCGTCACCTCGCAGAGGAAGTCCAGCTCCGTGCGTCCGGCATCCTCCGGGGAGAACTCCACCTTGCTGAAATATTTCCGCGCGTACCGGATGGCCGCTTCTGCGGTTTCCAGCACCTGATGCTTCTCCATCTTCAGCTTATACTTCCGGTGGATGGGTGAGGAGGCCAGGAACAGATGGAGGCAGGGGTCCTGGGCATCCTTCAGCGCCTCCCATGCTGCGTCAATATCCTGTACCCGGGAACGTGACAGACCGATGATAGTGGAGCCCTTCACGGCTCCGGCAACTGCACGCACTGCCGCAGAGTCACCGGGAGAAGCGGCGGGAAAGCCCGCTTCAATCCGGTCCACCTTCAGCCGTTCCAACTGGAGGGCAATCTCCACCTTCTCCTCCGTGTTCAGGTTCACGCCCGGCGACTGCTCGCCATCCCGGAGTGTGGTGTCAAAAATATAAATTTTCCTCATGATCATCACCTCCAGGAAATGTACCCCTTTATCGGGGAAAACGGCCTGCGCATGATGCACAGGCCGCGTATACGCCAGAATATCGGCGGAAATTTACTTCTTGATCCAGTGCATCATTTCGCGCAGCTCGCGGCCGGTTACTTCAAGCTGATGCTCGGACTCGGCGCGGCGGGTAGCGGTGAGGACTGCGCGGTTGGATTGGTTCTCCAGGATGAAATCCCGGGCGAACTTGCCTTGTTGGATATCGGACAGGACACGCTTCATTTCCTTCTTAGTTTCGTCGGTTACAATGCGGGGGCCGGTCACATAGTCGCCATATTCCGCAGTGTTGGAGATGGAGTGGCGCATTGCAGCCAGACCGCCTTCATAGATCAGGTCCACGATCAGCTTCAGCTCATGGAGACATTCGAAGTATGCCATTTCCGGCGCATATCCGGCTTCCACAAGAGTCTCAAAGCCTGCCTTGATCAGTGCGGAGGTACCGCCGCACAATACGGCTTGCTCGCCGAAGAGGTCGGTTTCGGTTTCTTCACGGAAGGAGGTTTCGAATACGCCTGCACGGGTGCAGCCGATGCCCTTGGCATAGGCCAGTCCGATTTGGGTAGCCAGGCCGGTAGCATCCTGGTGGATGGCAACCAGACCCGGAACGCCGAAGCCTTCCACATATGTGCGGCGCACCATGTGGCCGGGGGATTTAGGAGCAACCAGCAGCACGTCCTTGTCGGCGGAGGGCACGATTTGGCCGAAGTGGACGTTGAAGCCGTGGGAGAACATAATGGTGGCGCCCTTCTTCAGGTTGGGCTCGATTTCTTCCTTGTACACCTTGGCTTGGGTTTCGTCAGGCAGGAGGATTTGGATCACATCCGCTTTGGCGGCTGCATCAGTCACTTCCAGTACTTCGAAGCCGTCGTTCTTAGCGGTTTCCCAGGACTTGCCGGGGCGGAGGCCGATGATAACGGACAGGCCGCTGTCACGCAGGTTTTGGGCTTGTGCGTGGCCTTGGCTGCCATAGCCGATGATTGCGATTGTTTTTCCTTGAAGTACACTCAGATCTGCGTCTTTTTCATAGAAAATCTTGGCCATTGCGATATTTCCTCCTTGGGTGTACGCCTGATGGGCGTCAATAGTTCAAGTCCCTCCGAAGCGGACGCCGCAGAAGGCGGTGTATCCAGGCTGTCCCACAGGGGCCGCCTGCCGCTTAACGGCTGCCCGTCTTCTCGGGCGTCCGCTCCCGGGTGGGGAAGCTTGTGCTTGCTTAGTAGAGCCTGCCGCTGGCCTCCTCAGAGGAGACCAGGCTGATTAAACTCTATTATAACTCCAATCATGTAAAGCATTAAAGTGGGAAAATTAAATTTAGCGTCATATTCATCTGAAATCTTACATCTTCAGCAGACTTATCACGTGCAGAAGGGCGTTGTGCCGGTTAAAACACACTGCGGTCTGCGAAATAGTGCTGCCGTCTAGGGAGTCTTACCTGTAACGGAACTGAGCGACGCTTAGAAGGGAAAATCAGCACTTTCTTTTCTGTAACGGAACTGAGACGCCCTTAAACACTAATTTTACTGTAAGATCCGCCCCATTTGCCCTGTAAGAGTCGTATAGTTCCGTTAGAATGCAAATGGTGCGATTTTAGCCGGCTAAGGGCTGTTGAGTTCCGTTAGCTTCCTGAGGCAATCAGAGTTCGCCAAGGAAGAACTGCTGAGTTCCGTTAGCGTCCAGGCCATGAGAGTTTTACCGGTAAGAGTTTCCTGGATTTACTTCACCGCGCCGCGCACCATAGCGGTAGCTCCCGTACGGGACAGCTCCTTGATCCGGTATGGGCGCAGGACCTCTACCATGGCGTCGATTTTCTCGGAATCGCCCACTACCTGGACAATCATGCTGGCAGGTCCGATGTCCACCACGGATGCGCGGAAGGTTTCCACGATGCTGACGACCTCGGGGCGGCTGGACGGCTCGGCATGGACCTTGATCAGGGCCAGCTCACGGGCCACCATGGGGTTGGCGCTCAGGTCCACCACCTTGATGACGTCGATGATCTTGTAGAGCTGCTTTTCTACCTGCTCCATAGTCTTATCGTCGCCAGTGGTTACGATAACCATGCGGGAGAGACCTTTTTCCTCGGATTCCCCCACCGTAATGCTTTCGATGTTGAAGCCCCGCCGGCCAAAGAGGCCGGACACCCGCTGCAGGACGCCGGGCTGGTCATTCACAAGAACTGATATAGTGTGCTTCGTCGGCTTCATTCACTTCATCCCCCATCAGCATCTCATCTATCGTGCTTCCAACCGTAACCATGGGATATACATTCTCATGCTTACGGACCACAAACTCCACCAATACAGGACCGTCGGTATCCATTGCTTCCTGCCAGGCCGCCCGGGCCTCTTCCTTATTCCGGGCCCGCAGTCCCTTCACCCCGTAGGCTTCCGCCAGCTTCACAAAGTCAGGGCTGCCCTCCAGATCAATATGGCTGTACCGGTTTTCATAGATAATCTCCTGCCACTGCCGGACCATACCCAGCACCTGGTTGTTGATGACTACAATTTTTACCGGAATTTTATTAATGGCGCAAACCGCCAGCTCCTGGGAGCACATCTGCATGCCGCCGTCGCCGTTGATGGAGATAACCAGCCGGTCCAGATTGCCCATTTGTGCGCCGATTGCGGACGGGAAGCCGAAGCCCATGGTGCCCAGGCCGCCGGAGGTAACCAATGCCCGGGGATGATTGAACTTGTAATACTGGGCCGTCCACATCTGATGCTGGCCAACGTCGGTGGTGACAATAGCCTCGCCCTTGGTGGTTTCATGCAGCAATTCGATAACCCACTGCGGCTTCAGCTCTTTGTCCGAATCATTATAGCGCAGCGGGTAATTCCGCTTGCTTTCGGCGATTTCGGCAATCCACGCTTCCGAGTTGGCCCGTTTGGCCTTGGTGTTGGCATACGCCAGCACGTATTTCACATCTCCAACGCAGGGGATTTCTGTAGGCACGTTCTTGCCGATTTCAGCCGGATCCACATCGATATGGGCAATCTTCGCCTTGGGTGCAAAACCCGCCAGCTTGGAGGTTACCCGGTCATCGAAGCGGGCGCCGATGGAGATCAGCAGGTCCGCGTTTTGGATGGCATGGTTGGCGGTATAAGTGCCGTGCATGCCGGGCATGCCCATCCACAGCTCATGGGCGCTGGGGAAGCCGCCCAAGCCAAGCAGGGTGGTCGTGACCGGAATCCGGGTTTTGTCCACGAATTCGATCAGCTCCTGGGATGCATTGGCGTATACCACGCCGCCTCCGGCCAGGATAACGGGACGTTCGGCCTTTTCAATGGCCTTCAGGATCTTCTCTACCTGCTTCTTGTTGGGATCTGTAGTAGGGTTATAACCGCGGATGCTGATTTTATCGTCAATAGCGGGTTTGAACACCGTTTTATGGGACGAAATATCCTTGGGAATGTCGATAAGCACAGGACCCTTGCGTCCGGTGTTGGCAATATGGAAGGCCTCATGGATCACCCGCGGCAAATCCTCTACATTGCGCACCAGATAATTGTGCTTGGTAATCGGCATGGTGATGCCGGTAATATCCGCCTCCTGGAAGGCGTCGGTGCCGATCAGGGGTGTTGCCACGTTGCCGGTGATAACCACCAGCGGCACCGAATCCATAAAAGCGGTGGCGATGCCGGTCACCAGGTTGGTTGCTCCCGGGCCGGAGGTTGCGATACAGACCCCCACCTCGCCGGTGGTGCGGGCGTACCCGTCCGCCGCGTGGATGGCACCCTGCTCATGGCGGGTCAAGAGATGCTTAAAGTCGGGATTGCTGTGCATGGCGTCATAAATATATAGGACCGCTCCACCGGGATACCCGAAGACGCATTCCACGCCTTCCAGCAAGAGGCAGCGAAGCAATATTTCCGAGCCGGAAATCACATCGGGCGCCAGCAGCCTTTCTTTCAGTTCCCCATTCAGCACCTTTGCCGGATTTTCGTAACTCATAGTGATCCTCCCCTCAATGTATGGAGCAAGCATAATGTAAGCTGCTTCATCAAAAGCCTTCTAATAGCGTTGGCGGCAAAAGCAATAAATAAACCAAAAAACCCCTTCCGTCCCCGACGCTAAAGAAGCGTACGAAGGGACGAAAGGGGTTAGCTTCCGTGGTACCACCCATGGTTTGCCGCCACTCTCGCGAATGGCTGCCTTGACAAGTACGAGCACCGCGCATGCAGCGGTCCTGATACTCCGACACGGTAACGTGTGTCCTTCCGGTTCCCCCTAATAGCCATATCCGGTGTTGCGTCCGTATATGCTTTTCAGGAGAACAGCTCCGAGGTGAGCTCGTTAATAAGGGATTAAGGCATTGGTCTCAGCTAATCCGTTGCTCTCTGATTCATAAGAGCCCTTATCACTTCGTCCTCATCATGGCCGTTGCAGCAATTTTCTTAATATTGAGGATTATTATAGGCAACATTACGCAACGTGTCAAGGGCGATCTGTGAAAAAATATTGGAGCTTTACATAAAGGCCAAACGGGTCAGGAATGACCTGTTATTGATCAGTCAAGCATCTGCGGCGGTTGTAAACGCTGCCTCATCCTGCAACTCTGCAGGTATTTCCGCCGGTTATGCCCGGCTGGCTGCAGCCAGAAACAGGCGTGCCTCACCCGGAGCAAGCTCCAGAGTGAAGACTCCTCCCCGCTGCTCAATCTCCTGCCCCGTCGCCAGCTCCCGGAGTTCCGCCGTATCAGGAAGCCGCGCAACAGCCCCATAAGCCGGCTCTCCGCCAAAATTGGCTGCCAGCAGATAACAGTGACCGTCTGCTCCCTTCACCGCCACTGCCCGCAGGGCATTGTCCGGTACCTCCTCCGATCCGGCTGGAGCTTCAATTTCCGCTACCATTGCCGTTATCGGCACCGCCGTACTGCCACCTTCCCGGGCAAGCTCCCGGGTTTCCTCCGTGCTGCAGCCCGCCAGCACCATAAAGCCGGTATCCACCAGCACCGTATCCGGTGGCACAGCCCGCAAGGTTTCCCATAACGGGCTGCAAATTTCATCGGCATAAAGCATACCGAGAGTATCGGATTGATGCCGGTGCTTGATGCCGATCTGCCTCCTGCCGGGGCGGTTCAGGACCAGTGGTCCCACCCCGTAAGCCTGTACCACTCCTATCCGCTCATCCACATTTAACCAGCAGGACTCTGTATCTATCAGCTGTTTCCCGGCGCTGCCCGCGCCTTCCAGCACCGCTTCGGCCTCCCCATACCGGTAGGCTCTGCGGCTGCCGTTGAACACATCGTTTGGCACCTGGAGCAAGAGCCCCCGTACAGAGGCAATATAGCTGCGGTTGACCGTCTTGGCATATTGCAAAGACACCACCGTGCGGTCATCCGGCAATGCGGCAAAGGCTGCCTGCGTCACCGCCAGCTCATCCCGGCTCTGCTGCTCGGCCAGAAGCTCTTCAGAACAGGCCAGCGTTTTTCCCCAGGTCACAAATCCCCCATCAAAGGTATGGTGATCATGGGAGAGCGTTTGATAATAGTTGTACGCCCCCGTTCCCTGAATTCTTCCAGCCAGGTTATAGCGCCATTCCGCCAGGTCGCTGCCATCCGCAGGCAGGCACAACCCCTGCGGGCCTTCGGCAGCACGCCAGGTCCAGGAGGCAATCCGCCTCTCTCCTTTGACGAGACATGCCCCGTGGTAAGCATCCGACCAGGCACAGGGAACAACCGGCCGGTCTCCTTCCTCCTGGCGTCCTGCAGGCAGACCGTCAAACAGCCTCCGCCAATAGGCTCCGTATGAAAGACTGACAGCACGGTCGGATTCCAGTCGGGTGTAGTAGAGAGGGGATACCCGAATCAGATCGGCGCACCGCGCAGAGAGGTAGCTCCCGTCTCCATTGGCGGCCATTTCAGCCTGCACCTGCCCCAGCCATCCCGCTTCCAGCCCCGGGCAATCCTCATCCGCGAATAAATCCGCCGCCAGCATCAGGGAGGGCAGCAGATAATCCTGGCAGTAGCAGTACCTGACCCGGGTATCCCCTCCGATGCGGATCAGCCGCCCGTCCGGAAACAACATGGGCTTCACCGTATCCCACAGCTCCCTCACATGATGATACAGAGCTTCAGGCGGCGTAACGCCTAGACGCTTTAAGCTGAAATGAAGCATGGCCGCATTGGACAGGCAGATGACCATGTAACCCACATTCAGATACCCGTGATGGTTCAGGGCATAGGATTCCTCCAAGAAATTATCTCCCACAAACCATTCCGACACCGGTTTGCCGTCCAGCACAGCGGTTGACAAGACATCGGAAGCCACCGAAATGGAGTTCACCAGGAAACGCGACCCCTTCTCCTTGTATTCCTGTGCCCTTGGAGCATCCGGATACAAAGCCGCAGCCCGGTGCAGCATGCAGCCGTTCCACAAATTGGACTCCGGCTTATTCCGCCCGCTCCCGTTCAAAGGATGGCCCTCCACCTCATAATGGTCCATCAGCCAGTCGCATTCGGAAACCAGCACTCTCCGCAGCAGCTCCCTGTCCTCTGGAGTCAGATGCTCCCCGATTGCCTCCACACCATGCATCATGCGCTCCACACCCAGAACGCTGATCCAGGTATGTCCCCATGAGGTGCCGTCCTCACAATGGTAGCCCCCCTCCAGATGGCTTTCCAGCGTAAACCGGAGCATCCGCAATGCCATGTCCAGCAGCTCTGCTCCCTCCACCCCCGTCCGGCTGCTGTCCGTTTGCGGATCCGCTGCCATAACAGCCAAGGCGGCAAAGGCCTTTTGATGGGTTTGCATCCCCCAGCCGTTATATCCGGTCCCATAACAAAGCAGATCCCTCCTGGCCGGAGGAGTATAGCAAAATTCCCGGAACGGCTTCACCCAAGGCTCCAGTAAACGCAAATAATCCGTATGCGCGATGCGGCTCAAATTCCCCACCCCAGTTGTATAAATTGTTTTGCTTATCTTGATTATAGGTCTGGATACACCGGGAGTATTTAGGTATAGTAAGCATTAACTTGTATAAAATAAACTTCTTTCCTCCGGTTCAGCATGACCTGCCTGCACCATACCCAAGAGAGGGGAATCCGCCATGCCTGCTGCTCCGGTGCTTCATGTAAGCTTCAGCGAAATTGCACCTTTTGTCCGCTACGTTCAATATATCACGCTGGATCCGGCCATTTCGGGCCAGTATAAAAAGCTTTACGACCACCGTTTGACCTATATATGCGGCGGCTGTGGGGAAATTCAGATTGGAGACCAAGCCTACCCCTGCCAAAAAGGGGATCTTTTCTACTGGGGACCGGATATTCTATACGCCGTCCACCGGAAAGCGGAAAATCCGCTGACCGTCATCAATATCCATTTTGACTTTACCCAGTCCCACCGGCAAAAAAAATTCATGCCTCCTGCCTCCTTTCTCCCCCATTTCCAGGCGGAGCTTATTACCGAACAGGTGGAGCTGGAGGACGCACCTTTGTTCAACAAGCCCTTTTATTTGCCGGCATGCTTCCAATTGGAGCGGAGTTTCTTCCTGATGGTAGAGGAATACCGGTTGCAGAAGCTCTTCAGCAGCCCGCTTCTGAACGGGCAGCTGCTGTCCCTGCTGGCCTCTATTTACCGGCACCTGGCCCACCAGGGGGATTCCGCCCACCGGCACCGGGAGCTGGCGGATGAAATCATGGACTACATTCACAGCAATTTGGATAAGTCCCTGACCAACCGGTCCGTGGCTGCGCGCTTCAGCTTCCACCCCAACTACTTGAACCGCCTGTTTGTCCGGCATACCGGAACCCCGCTCCACCGGTATATCCTGAATACAAAAGCGGACAAGGCCATGGAGCTGCTTCATTCCACAGCTTTGTCTGTCACAGAAATTGCCCGTTCCTTGGATTTTTGCGACATCAGCCATTTCTCCAAATTCTTCAAAGAACGGTATGGCGTGAGCCCCTCCAGCCTGCGGGCAGAGCGGTAGAGGTGTGGGATCAGAATGAGCTGGGCCATCCCATCCCAAGAGAACCTATAATTTGCCACGGACATGCTCTATAATCAGAGGAACCCATTTTCATAGAAAAGAAGGGATTCACATGGATAATTTTGTGTTTTACAGTCCCACCTGCTTTGTATTCGGCAAGGATGAGGAAAATCATACCGGCGCCTATGTGCGTCGCTTCGGCGGGAGCAAGGTGCTGATCCATTACGGCGGCGGCTCCGTCATCCGCTCCGGCCTGATGGTCCGGGTGAAGCGCTCCCTGGCGGAGGAGGGCATCTCCTTCGTGGAGCTGGGCGGCGTGCTGCCCAATCCCCGCAGCGGACTGGTGTACGAAGGCATTGAGCTATGCCGCAAGGAGCAGGTGGATTTCGTCCTGGCGGTAGGTGGCGGCAGCGTGATCGATTCGGCCAAGGCCATTGCTGCGGGAACCCTGTATGAGGGAGACTTCTGGGACCATCACCAGGGCAAGCCCATTGCCAAGGCCCTGCCTATCGGCACCATTCTGACCATTGCCGCGGCAGGCAGCGAGGGCTCCCCCAATTGTGTCATCACCCGGGAGGACGGCATGTACAAGCGGGGAGCCACCAGCGACCATCTGCGCCCCGCCTTTTCCATACTGAATCCGGTGCTGGCCCAGACGGTTCCCCCCTACCAGATCGCCTGCGGGATAACCGACATTATGGCACATCTGTTGGAGCGTTACTTTACCACTACACAGAATGTGGAGGTGACCGACCGGCTGATTGAGGGCCTGCTTCTGGCCGTGATCAAGGAAGCCCCCAAGGTCATGGCTGATCCCTCCGACTACCAGGCTCAGGCCAATATTATGTGGGCGGGAATGATGGCCCACAACAATTCCTGCGGAGTTGGCCGGACCCAGGACTGGGCCAGCCATTATATCGAGCACGAGCTGTCGGCGCTGTACGACTGCGCCCACGGGGCGGGTCTTGCAGTGGTGTTCCCCGCGTGGATGACCTACACCATGGGCCATAACGTCAGCCGGTTTGCCCAGCTTGCGGTGCGGGTATGGGGCTGCCAGATGGACTTCACTCATCCCGAGAACACCGCCAAGGCGGGGATCGCCGCCTTTAAGCAGTTCTGGACCTCAATCGGTATGCCATCCAGCTTCGCGGAGCTGGGAGCCAAACCGGAGGACATTGAGCATATGGCCCAGCTCGCCTGCCACGGCGATGTGCGCAAGGGAACTCTCGGGAGCTTTGCCAAGCTGAACGCCCAGGATGTGGCGGATATTTACCGACTGATGCTGTAGCTCTCCTATCCTTATCCAGCCACCCTTCTTGCAGGGGTGGTTTTCTTATTGTCTTCATACATATAAATTACTGAATATACCAAATTTATAAGTATAAGGTGGTGTCATGATGAAAGTAGCGATTATGGGAGCAGGATTTTCCGGACTGGCCTGTGCCCTTACATTAGAAAAATACGGGATTCAGCCGGATATTTATGAAACCGGCTCTGAGGTGGGCGACCGGTTTGTGTACGGGGAAATTTTCTTCGGCATGACCGCAAGGCCCGCCGAGGATTGTGTGAGTTACCTTGCTGATGAGCTGGGCATCTATCTGAACCCCGTTTACATGATCCGGACCATGAGCATTCACGGGCCGCAGGAAACTGCGGTTATGGAGGGCAGGCTGGGGCATTCCAATGTCCGGGGGCGGCATGAAAAAGCGCTGGAGAAGCATCTGCAGGCACAGCTTCAGTCGCCCATCCGGATGAATTCCAAAGCAACCTATGAGGAGCTGCTGGAGAATTATACCCACGTAGTAGTAGCTACGGGGGAAACCACGCTTGCCCGGCAGCTGAAAAATTATGACATTGCCCTCACCGTCTCCATGAAGGGCTGCACCGTTACGGGCAATTTTGATTTGAACAAGGTGTATACCTGGTTGAATGATGCTTACTGCCCCAAGGGGTACGGCTATCTGATTCCCATGTCCAACAAGGAAGCCAGTCTGGTAATTGCCTATCCCGACTACCCGCTTAACCAGAATGCGGATATCCACGCCCTTTGGGACAGCTTCTTCCCCAGGGTGTGCTCCGATCTCCAGCAGACATTGTCGGTAACCGATCATTTCGAGATCAACCATTATCCCATTGGGATATCCCGCAATTCGCGGATTGGCAATACCTTTTTTGTGGGCAACAACTTTGGCAGCATTATGCCGTTTCTGGGCTTCGGGCAATTCACCGCTTTGGCCACAGGGGTGTACGCCGCATGGGATATGTGCGGAATGGGAGATTACGAAAAGCTTACCCGCCCATTGCGCAGAAGCTATGACAATTCCCTTGTCCTCCGCAAGGCAATCGAGCAAATCGGCAACGAGCAGCTGGATTCCATTGTAAAATGGCTGGACACACCCATAGGACACAGGCTGTTCACCATGAAGCAGATCAATTTGCTGCGGGCTTCCTCCTACCTGCTCAGACCCTGGCTTGGTATGAAATCACTTTTGTAACGAAAGGGGAGCTTATCTTGAATCAAACCCATACCGGGCTATGCGAACCAGCTTCCTGAACGGCTTCTTCGGCGACAAACGTCCCTTGACCGGCATGGAAATCAGCGGCTTGTACAGCTCCATGGAGCTTGTGCTGCTTAAGGAGGCCATCAGCACCGGCTTTGCCCAGGTGTCCACTGATCACAAGGTCAAGGAGCAATTCCTGAGAATGAAGGAGCTGGCCGAAGGCCACAAGGAAGCCATGGAGAAGGTTCTGGAAAAGGATGTCTGCCTGCCCCCGTTTCCTGTGTGGCGGAAGTCACCAATTCCACCAAGGCTCCGTTTTCGGAGCGCCTTATGCTCTGCCATGCCGCGGGTCTAAATGGTACGCTGATCGAAGCCTACGGCAATGCCCTGAGCTACACCATGCGCAATGATGTGGCGGGCTTGTATCTGAAGCAGATCGCACAGGTGGGGATGATGGCGGAGAGTATGACCAAAACCCTGGTGGATTTCGAATGGCTGGAAAAGCCCCCGGGTGCATTGGAGCGGTAGAGCCAACGTAAGACTGTCGAGACAATCTCGGCAGTCTTTTTTATTTCCCCCTTGACACCGTTTAACTGTACTATTACTATTAATACAGTTAGCTCACAAGCTGAGCGCAGAGCGTTACCGGCAGAAAGGGGCGAAGCCATGTTTGAATTGGATTTACGCAGCCGCAGGCCCATCTATGAGCAGCTGATGGATAAGATCAAGGAGGCTGTCCTGTACGGGGTGTTGAAGCAGGATGAGCAGCTTCCGTCCGTCCGGACGCTTTCCATACAGCTTACCGTCAACCCCAACACGGTGCAGAAGGCTTACCGGGAGCTGGAGCGGGAGGGCTTCATCTATTCCCTTCCAGGCAAAGGCAGCTTTGTTTCCCCCGGCCGGGCCCATACCGACTTGGGCAGACTGGCGGAGGTGCGGCAGGAGCTTGCCAGGCTGATGGAAGAAGCCGCCCAACTGGGAATGACCCAGGACGAAATCCTATCTCTTTACCAAAAGGTGCAATCTGCAAAAAGGAGTGACACGCATGATTGAAATCAGCCAGATCAGCAAAACCTTCCAGCGGGAGCAGGCAGTCAGGGAGCTTAGCCTAACCATACATAAGGCTTCTGTTTTTGGCCTCTTAGGCTCCAACGGAGCAGGCAAGACGACATTGTTAAAGCTGATGGCCGGCATTATGAAACCCGATGAGGGCAATATTCTGTTGGAGGGGGAGTCCGTATACGAGAATCCGGTGAATAAGGGCCGACTGCTGTTCGTTCCCGACACCCCCTACTTTTTCCCCCAATCCAGCATGCGG
>JAQSYT010000120.1 GCA_029256065.1 Paenibacillaceae bacterium | reverse complement strand
AAACGACGGACATCGAGGGGGGAAGGATACGAGCCAGAAGAGTTGCTTTAGCAAAGCAATGAATGAAGAGTGTTTCACCTTTTCTTCTGGTTATCCGGACTACCAATGTGATCTTGTTGCCTTTTATGCCGCCATGGTATAATTTGAGCGACAAAGCAGTGTAATGGTGCGGCATGCCCGGATGCTGGGGCGGGTTTGCTGCGGAGGGAGACCGGTATGAGGGTTAAGGCATGGCTTTTGAACATTCCGGAGCTTTTTAAGTTTATCCGCAAAATCTCTCTCCGGAAGTGGCTGCTCTTGGTAAAGCGGAGGAGCTTGGATATTCTCCGCAGCCTATTTGCCAAATTGCTGATGGGCAACAAGGAGCTGGAGGAGCGGCAGGAGATTCTCCTGCAGAACCGGGAGCTTTCTTTGTTGAATGAGCTGAGCGGGCAGGTTCGCTCCATTCCGGAAATGCAGGCCATGCTGGAGCAGTTTTTGAAGCGCGCCGTCGCGGATCTCCAGCTGCATTCCGCCGTGATCCAGATCACTGTGGTGGGTGAATATCTTGATTTGCCATATAAGATTGTGGAATGTCCCTGCGACCGCTGCGAGCGCCTGCAGGGCCGGGAGTGCTACTGCTCCATTGTATCCATCTATTACCTGGTATTTCCCGTGGGCAGAGCGGACAACCGGATCGGCCAACTGGCCGTGTGCAGCTATCTGCCGCTGAACGCCCAATCCGTCAATGTCCTCCAATCCCTGGCCAACCAGATTTATGTTACCGCAGAGAATCTCCGGTTATGGCATGAGCTTAAGCAAAAGGAAGCCCTCCGGCTGCAGCTGCTGGATAAGGTCATTCAAGCCCAGGAGGAGGAGCGGAAGCGGATTGCCCGCGAGCTCCATGACGAGACCAGCCAGTCCCTTACCTCCATTCTTCTGGGATTAAGCGTGCTGGCTGACAAAAAAACCGAGTTGGAGCGGCATGAGCAGCTTCGCGGCCTCCGGCAGCTGGTGCAGGAAACCCTGGAGGAGGTCCATGATCTGGCCTGGCAGCTCCGGCCCAGCGTCCTGGACAAATACGGGCTGGCTACCGCGCTGGAGAGATATATGGAGCAATACCGGAGCAAATACGGGATTGATGCGGATTTGTGCATGCTGGGATTGGATGAGATCAGGCTGCCCATGGAGATTGAAATCTCCGTCTACCGGATTATCCAGGAGGCGCTGACCAACGTGGCCCGCTATGCCAGAGCGAGGAATGTCAGCGTGATTATCAGCCGCAAGCAGTGCCAGCTTTCGGTGATTGTCGAGGATGACGGGGCAGGCTTCGATGTGGAGCAGGTTTTGGGGAGGGAGCCCACCCGGTCCAATCTGGGGCTGCGCGGGATGCAGGAACGAGCCGTTCTGCTGAACGGGACGCTGAAGATTGAATCCGGCTTCGGCTCGGGTACGACTGTTTTTGTCAATCTCCCGTTGTTTGCCGCCAAAGAAACCTATGCAGGCTGATGGGCCTGCGGGAAGAGGAGTGTCATCATGCAACCCATACGAGTTCTGTTGGCGGACGACCATCCGCTGTTCCGCTCCGGCCTGAAGAATGTGCTTCAGGCGGACCCGGCCTTCAATATAATCGGGGAAGCCAGCCGTGGAGATGAGGCGCTGCTCCTGGCCCGCGGCTGCAAGCCAGATTTGGTTATCATGGATGTGAGCATGCCCGTGATGGACGGCATCGAATGCACCAGACAGCTGATGGAGCATGATTCTTCCATTAAAGTGCTGATGTTATCCACCTATTCCGATGATGCCTATTGGCAGGAGAGCATGGAGGCCGGAGCGTCCGGCTATGTGCTGAAGCGGGCGGTGGACACAGAGCTGATCATTGCCATCCGGGCGGTGATGGAGGGGGAACGGTACATTTATCCCACTCTGTTGGGCAGCTTCCATAAGCCGGGGGGCAAGGCTGCTGCCGATGAGGTGCAGGAGGAGGTGCTGAGCCCGCGGGAGCAGGAGGTGCTATTGCTGATTGCGTTGGGGCATACCCAGCAGGAAATTGCCGAGCAGCTGACGGTCAGCATCAAAACGGTGGATTCCTACAAAACCCGGATCCGGGAAAAGCTCAACCTCACCAAACGCTCGGACATGGTCCGTTACGCGCTGAAGCATAATATCATTTCCGATAAAACCGTGTAGGGGCGAGAAGCTCCGGCACGGTTTTTTTATGTTGGAAAGTTGGTGTTTTATCCATGAAGCATTTCATCCTTCGACAATCCTTTTGCCAAGCAGCTGGTCTTTGTCTGGTCCGGTGCGAATACATTAAGTGCTGAAGGGCAGGTGATGAGATGGATTTGTGGCTGATTTGGCTCATTGTGGCCGGGCTTTTGATAGTAGCAGAAATGCTGACGTTGACCTTCTATCTGCTGTGGTTGGGGCTGGGGGCGCTGGCAGCCATGATTGTGGACTTTATATTCCCCGGGGCATGGGTGGCGGAGGTGGTAGCCGGCTGTGTGGTTGCGCTGCTTCTGACGGTGTTCACCAAACCGATCACCCGGCGGATAGTGAAAGCCAGAGGCTTTCGGGATGCCGTTGACGAGCTTGTTGGCAAGGAAGGGACTGTTATTGAGGAAATTAACGCCGGCCAACGGGGAATTGTCAAGGTTGGCGGAGAACTGTGGAGTGCGGAATCGGACGAAGCTCTGAGCAAGGGCGAAGCAGTTGTCGTATTGGCGCGTGGAAGCGCTCTGCTGCAGGTGACCAAAAGAGGGGGATGACGAAATGATTTATGCGATTCCTATTCTGATAGTGGTGCTGGCCGTGGTGTTTATATCGCTGTCGGTCAAAATTATCCCGCAGCAAAAGGTTGGGGTAGTGGAGCGATTGGGCAAATTCAGTCATCTGCTGACACCCGGCATCAATATCCTGATTCCTGTCATTGACCATGTGCGAACCTACCATGATTTGCGCGTCCAGCAGGCCAATGTGCCGCCGCAAACGGTTATTACCAAGGATAATGTGCAGGTCAAAATCGACACCATCATCTTCTACCAGGTGACGGGACCGGAGCAGGCTACATACGGTATTTCCGATTACGTGTACGGGGTGCGCAACATTACCACGGCTACCATGCGGCAGATTATCGGCAAGATGGAGCTGGATGAAACCCTCTCCGGCCGGGAAAAAATCTCCACCGACATCCGGGTAGCGCTGGATGAGGCCACGGAAAAATGGGGTGTGCGGATCGAGCGGGTGGAGGTTATCGACATTCAGCCGCCCAGTGACATCCAGGATGCCATGGATAAGCAAATGAAGGCGGAGCGCAGCAAACGGGCTATGGTGCTGGAGGCCGAGGCGGCCAAGCAGGATATGATCCTGCGCGCTGAAGGCAACAAGCAAAGCCAGATCCTGAAGGCGGAGGGCGAGAAGGAGGCCCGCATCCGGCAGGCGGAGGGTGTCCGGCAGGCCAAGGAGCTGGAGGCGCTTGGTGAAGCCAAAGCGATCCAGTCCATCGCCGATGCCGAGAAGCTCCGCATCCAGCTGCTGCGGGAGGCCGGGCTTGACGAGCAGGTGCTTACATACCGCGCCCTGGAAGCGCTGGGCGAAGTGGCAAACGGCACAGCCAACAAGGTGTTCATCCCCACTAAGGCGGTGGAAGCGCTGGGCAGCATCGGCGCCATCGGGGAGATGCTGAGGGGGAGCAAATAACGGGTGGAGCAGCAGGAGGCAATTTTAACGGAAGCAGGAGACGTTATTTGCTGAAATGAGGCTTCCGGGAGGCCATTTGGTTCAAATAGCGGCTTTGGCCGCCGTTAGAACTTGGGCAGAAGAAAGCTGACTGAAACTCAAAGAATAGACCGGCCTTATCCAAGGAACCGGTCTATTTTATTTCGCCCAAATCACCTGAAGCTCCGGTCCTCCCTTTTATCGTGTAGGGAAATTCCCGGCAAGGACTGCCGTTTTTTCCGATACCGCATCCTTGTTTCATGTGCGATGATGATGTAAAGGCTTACAAGTGTTGAACGAAACGCAACATGGGGGTGAGCAAGGTGGCCGGCAGGAAGACCATTTATGAAACGGCAATGGAAAGAGGGGTTACCCGGCGGGATTTTCTGAAGATGTGCACGGTGCTTACGGCAGTGATGGGGCTGGATATCGCCCTTGAGGAAAAGGTCGTCAAGGCGGTGGAATCGGCGAAGCGGGTTCCCGTAATCTGGCTCCAGATGCAGGATTGTACGGGCTGCTCGGAATCCTTTATTCGTACGACGCATCCGAAGCTGGAAAGCGTCTTGTTCGATATGATCTCGCTGGAGTACAGCGAGGTGCTGTCCGCAGCCTCCGGGCATCAGGTGGAGGAGGCGCGGAAAAAGGTTATTGAGGAGTATGCAGGAGAATATATCCTGGCGGTGGAGGGCAGTGTGCCCAAAAACGCCGAATATCTGATGGTGGGAGGCGTTCCCGCTAAGGATGTGCTTCTGGAAACGGCGGCAAAGGCCAAGCTGATTCTTGCCTACGGCAGCTGTTCGTCCTGGGGCGGCATCGCTGCGGCGGGACCCAATCCTACGGGAGCTATGCCCATCACCGATGTGATCAAGGATAAGCCGGTGATCCGGGTGCCGGGCTGCCCGCCCATCGCGGAAGTGATGACGGGCGTCATTGCCCACGTGCTGACCTTCGGAGCAGTCCCGGAGCTGGACGCCCAGGGCCGGCCGAAGGCTTTTTACCGGCACCGCATCCATGACAAGTGCAACCGGCGGGCTTATTTCGATGCCGGGCTGTTCGTGGAATCCTTCGACGACGAGGGGCTGAAGCAGGGCTACTGCCTCTATAAGGTTGGCTGCAAGGGACCCACCACATACAATTCCTGTGCCGAAATGCGCTGGAACGGCGGTGTCAGCTATCCCATCCAATCCGGCAATCCCTGTATCGGCTGCTCGGAGAATGCCTTCTGGGACATGGGGCCCTTCACCACGCGGGTATCCCAGATTCCCGGCACCCAGACCACCATCAATCCTGATCTGGTGGGATTGGGCCTGCTTGGGGCTACTGTGGGCGGCGTGGCTGTTCATGCCGGGGCTACCGCCGTCAAAAAAATGCTGGTTGAAAAGAAGCATGGGGCGGCAAGCGGCCATCATGAAGCGCAAAGCCCGGCAGACGATAAACCGAAGAAAAGCGGTCCCCCTCCGGGGCAGGGCCCGAATAGCGGGATAGGAGGCGGCGCATCCGTATGAGCGAACGCATAGTAGTAGACCCGGTTACGCGGATTGAAGGCCATCTGCGGATTGAGGCGGATATAGATAATGGCGTCATTAAGGATGCCTTCAGCTCCGGTACGGCCATCCGCGGCCTGGAGCTGATTGTGAAGGATCGTGACCCCCGGGACGTGTGGGCGTATGTGCAGCGCATCTGCGGGGTGTGCACCACTACCCATGCCCTGGCTGCCGTCCGGTCCGTGGAGGATGCACTGGATATCAAAATCCCCCGGAACGCCCATCTGATCCGGGAAATCATGAACGCCACCATCATGCTCCACGACCATGTGGTCCATTTTTATCACCTGCATGCCTTCGATTGGGTGGATGTGGTCAATTCTCTGAAGGCCGATCCCAAGGCCACCAGCACCCTGGCCCAGTCCCTCTCCAAGTGGCCCAAGTCCTCGCCCGGCTACTTCAAGGACATTCAGGACAAGGTGAAAAAAATCGTAGACAGCGGCCAATTGGGCATTTTCGCCAACGGGTATTGGGGACATCCGGGCTACCGGCTGCCACCGGAGGTAAATCTTCTGGCAGTAGCACATTATCTCGAGGCGCTGGACTGGCAGAAGGAAATTGTGAAGATCCATACCATCTTCGGCGGGAAAAATCCCCACCCCCATTATCTGGTGGGCGGGATGGCTACTCCTATCGATATCAACAGCGACAACGGCATCCATGCCGAGCGGCTGATGCATGTATCCCAGATTATCGACCAGGCCATCGAGTTTGTGGAGCAGGTGTATCTGCCTGACCTGCATGCCATCGGGTCCTTCTACAAGGACTGGACCTACGGCGGCGGGCTGGACAATTACCTGTGCTACGGGGACTTCTCCAAGGGCGATATCCGGGATATCAGCATGTACCGGATGCCCAGGGGTGTCATATTGGGCGGCAATCTCAATGAAATTCACGATGTGAACCCTAAGGACCCGGAGCAGATCAAGGAATGGATCGATTTCTCCTGGTATACCTATGACGGCAAAACCACCGGCGGCCGGCATCCCTGGGAGGGGGAAACCACCTTCCACTATACGGGACCCAAGGGACGCTACGATACGCTGAACACCAATGACAAGTACAGCTGGCTCAAAACCCCCCGGTGGAAGGAGCAGCCCATGGAAACAGGACCGTTGGCCCGTGTGCTGCTGGGCTATGCCGCTAAGAAGCCGGAATTTGTCCAGAGTGTGGATGACAGCCTGCGGAAGCTGGGTGTACCCCTGACTGCACTGAAATCCGCATTGGGCCGGACCTTGGCCCGCGGACTGGAAGCGCAAATTATCGGCGGCTGGCTGCGCAGCGATATGGATGAGCTGTTGAACAATATCAAGCATGGCGACCAGACCACCTTCAATAAAACCAAATGGGAGCCCTCCTCCTGGCCGAAGAAGGCCCAGGGTGTGGGCTGGATCGAGGCGCCGCGCGGCGCGTTGGGGCATTGGATCAACATCGAAAACGGCAAAACCGCCAACTACCAGGCAGTGGTACCCTCCACCTGGAACGCCTCCCCGCGGGACGGCAGAAACCAGAAGGGCGCTTATGAGGCGGCGCTCACCGGGACGCCTGTGGCCGACAAGCACCAGCCTTTGGAGATTCTGCGGATCATTCACTCCTTTGATCCCTGTCTGGCTTGCGCAGTTCATATGACAGACCTGCAAAATCAATCTGCCGTAGACATACGGATCGGTTAGGGGGAAGCACCATGAGCATGAGTGAGCCGCCGCTGCATTCCCCCGGTGGAAGCAAAGCCCCCTCCAGCCACGAAGCGGATCACCCCAAATCGGAGATTATGCTGAAGGGCAAGCGGAAGGTGAAGATGGAGAAGCTTTCCAAGGACGTGGTCAAGGTGTACGTCTGGGAGCTGCCGGTGCGGGTTTTCCATTGGATCAACGCCGGAGCCATTATGCTGCTGATTCTCACCGGCTTGTATATCGGCAACCCTATCGTGGGCTCTACCACCGGCGAGGAGGCCTATTATACCTTCCTCATGGGGTGGGTCAGGTATATCCACTTTTTTGCGGCCTTCCTGTTTACCGCCAACATGATCTTCCGTCTCTATTGGGTGTTCAAGGGCAATTCCTTCGTCACCACCAATGTGTTGAAGCTGGCCTTCTGGAAAGAAACCTTTCAGACAGTGAAATTTTACCTTTTTATGAAAAACCGCAAGCCCCACTATACCGGACATAACCCGCTGGCGCAGCTGACCTATTTGGTGCTGATGGGCGGCGGCTCCATTGTGGCTATGTTTACCGGGTTTTATCTGTATTTCGAGCCGCAGCCGGAATCCTTCTTCGGCAAGCTGTTCGCTTGGGTGCCCTTCATCTTCGGGGGAAGCTTCTCGGTCCGCTCCTGGCATCATCTTATGGCATGGGTGTTCATCATTTTCATCGTGATCCATGTGTACTTGTCCTTCCGGGAGGATTGGCTGGAGAAGAACGGCACTATGAGCTCCATTTTCACCGGCTTTAAGACGGAGAAGACGGATAAGGTGGAAACCCACGGGGGAGAAGAGCAGCTGGTGGCGAAGGCGGCGGAAAAGGAAGCGGAGCATGAGTAGCCTGAGTATGAGTAGCGGCCTGGTGCCGGACATCGCCTGGAGCCGTGCCGGGCTGGAGAAAATTACGGTCATCGGATTGGGCAACACTCTCTACACCGATGAAGGCGTGGGCATCCATGTGCTGCCCCTTTTGGAGGAAGCCCTGGCCGGAATGGTGAACGTGGAGATTATTGAAGGCTCCACTGACGGGATCAAGCTTCTTGGGCCGGTGGAGGACACCGACCAGCTGATCCTGCTGGATTCCATCAACGGCGGAGAGCCTCCGGGCCATCTGTATACGGTGGAGCGGGAGGATATCCCGGCCTATTGCAATATCAAAATGTCGGTGCATCAGTTGGGCTTCCAGGAGGTGCTCTTCGCTGCCCGGATCCGGGAGCGGGTTCCTGCTAAAATGGTGCTTTTCGGAGTACAGCCCGCTTCGCTGGAATTCGGGATCGGGTTATCTGACACAGTACAGGGGCGTCTGGCCGGACTGACGGAGCTGGTAAGCCGCCAGATCCGGGAATGGAGGAATGCTCCTTGGACCGCCGGGAATTTATGAGGGAATTGAAAAAGGGTGTGACCGGTGCAATCCGGGAAGCGGCAGGACCCTTGGTGGAGCGGGATGTGAAGAAGCTGACCAAGCTTGCCGACAAGCTGAGCGGGTATGCTTACCATACCATTGCCCCGCCCCGGGTGTGGCCGGTGATGGAGCAGTCGGCAGGCTATCCCTTCCTCCTTAACCGGGAAGCCGGAGAGTGGAGGGCATACAGTGCGGTCTGCCCGTCCTGCAAGCAGCATTTGCATTATTTGTCCTATGCAAGCGAGATGAAATGCTTTTCCTGCGACACTCACTACAGTCTGGGCGAGGACACCCGGCTTACCCTGCTCCCCGTAAGGCGGGCCAATACCCTTCTTCAGGTGGGGCTGCCCGCAAGGGAGGGGTACTGATGCATGAGCTTTCATTAATGGGGGATGTGCTTGACCTGGTAAAGCAGGATGCGGATACCCGGGGTTTCGCTGAGATCACGCAGGTGCGGCTATTGGTTGGCGCTCTGAGCAATGCCCTGCCGGATGCGCTGGAGATGGCCTTCGACATGTACAAGGCGGAGGGGACGGCGATGCTTGCTGCTGATGCGAGGCTTACGATGGAGCTCCGGCCTGCCCGGGCTGCCTGTGTGCTATGCGGACTGGATTACGAGCCGGAGCACAATGCGGCCGCAGCTATGTGCCCGGTGTGCCGTTTTCCCGGCGGCCGGATCACTGAAGGCGAGGAGTTCAGGGTAATATCCTACGAAGGGAGGTAGGAATCTGATGGGAGTCGAAGGCCGACGAAGGAAACAAACGAATAAATATTCAGGATGAAATGACTGGGAGGGAAAGAATGACTTGAGGGCGAGTTTTTTTGGCGGCTTTGAACCCTTATATATTCAATCAATCAAGGCCGACAAAACTGTTTGAGCATCCAGGGCATTGCTTTCCCGGTAAGGAATGAAACCCGATGAATATTTATTCGCTTAAGCAACTCCGTCGGACAGACTTCTGTGGGCAGGTTCCGTACCGGCAATGGAAATTGTGTTGAATGAGGATGTGCTGAAGGATAACAATACCGCAGCAGCGTATATCCGGGAGCAGCTGGGGCGCCACAAGGTGCTGGCCATCAATCTGATGAGCTCCCCCGGCGCCGGCAAAACCACGCTGCTGGAGGCGACCATCAGGCAGCTGTGCGGGCGTTACGGGATAGGGGTTATTGAAGGCGACCTGGCTACGGAGAAGGATGCGGACCGTATCCGCGCCTTGGGCGTCAATGCGGTGCAGATCAACACCGGCGGCGGCTGCCACCTGGATGCGCGGATGGTCACCAAGATTCTCTCCCGTTTCGAACTGGAGGAGACAGATATTCTGTTTATTGAAAATGTGGGCAATCTGGTCTGTCCGTCCGGCTATGACCTGGGGCAGAACCATAAGGTGGCGGTGCTCAGCGTTCCCGAGGGCAATGACAAGATACCCAAGTATCCCACCATGTTTATGCGCACGGGTTTGGTGCTCCTGAACAAAATTGATCTTCTTCCTTATGTGGATTTCAGCGTGGAGGCGGCTCATGAGGATCTGTTTCATATGAACCCGGATTCGGCCCTGATTCCGTTGTCGGCCCGAACCGGGGAAGGGATGGAGCTGTGGACGGCATGGATCGAGGCCAGGCTTGCGGAGATCAGGAGCGTTCCGGCGGAGGCAGTGGCGGAGCAGCCGGGCTGAAGATGGGGGGCGGCTTTGGGACCGGGATAGCGGCTGTGACGGAGCCTGAAACAGCCAGGGCAGCCAACGGCTTCCCCGAGGAGAACGGCGGTGGGGCAGTAAGGGAAGGGTTTGTTTCGGACGGAAATGATCACAGTCCTAGAGCGGCGCTGCTCATTACCGTGAAGGGAAGAGTCCAGGGTGTGGGGTTCCGGCCTTTTCTGTTCGGGCTGGCGGAGCGGTATGCTGTTAGCGGCACCGTCCAGAACAATATGGACGGCATCCGCATGGAGGCGGAGGGAGCGCAGCCGGCGCTTCAGGAGCTCCTGGCGGCGATACGCCGGGAGGCTCCCCGGCTGGCCCGGGTGGATGAAATCCGGGCTGTGCCGCTGCCGGTAAAAGGGTACTCGGGCTTCCGCATCGTGGAGAGCAGCCGGGAGGGGACCTCCTCCCTTGTGATTCCTGTGGATGCGGGGATTTGCCCCGATTGCCTGGCGGAGCTGAAGGACCCGGCCAACCGGCGCTACCGGTATCCGTTTATCACCTGCACCCAATGCGGCCCCCGCTACACCATCATCCGGGAGCTGCCCTACGACAGACCGTATACCTCCATGAGCGGGTTTCCCATGTGCGCGGCTTGCTTGGAGGAATATGGGGATATTGCGGACCGCCGCCACCATGCCCAGCCCATCGCCTGCCCGGAGTGCGGCCCGCGGCTCGCGCTGTACGCTATGGCTGAGGCGCCGGGGAAGCCGGCGGGGAGGGCAGGAACTGAGGCGGCTGCACAAACCGGAGGCGGCTCTGGGGCGGCAGCAGGATCGGCTGCCCAAGGCAAGGCTGGCAGCGGGCGGCCGGGAGTGGGGAGCCCCCTGGCGGAGGGCGATGAGGCGGTGCGGCGGTGCGGCGAGCTGCTGCGCCAGGGCGCCATTGTCGCCGTGAAGGGCATCGGCGGCTATCATTTGGCCTGCGACGCCGGGAGCGTTGCGGCGGTAGCGCGCCTGCGGCAGCGCAAGCGGCGGCCTACGCGGCCGCTTGCGGTAATGGCGGCGGATGCGGAGACCGCCCGCCAAGCGGCAGTGCTGGGCAGCCAAGAGCTGCGGCTGCTGCAGTCGCCTGAGGCGCCCATCGTCATCGCCCGCAAAGCGGCGGCTGGGGCGCTTGCGGACAACGTGGCGCCGGGCATGGCTACGATAGGCTTGATGCTGCCCTACACTCCGCTCCATGTACTGCTTATGGAGGAGCTGCCCTTTCTGGTGATGACCAGCGCCAATCCCTCCGGTCTACCCATTTTGTACCGGGATGAAGAGGCCTTCGGATACTTGGCGGGCATCGCCGATTATGTGCTTGCCCATGATCGTGAAATTCTTCACCCGCTGGACGACTCGGTGGTCCAGGTGGTGGACGGGCAAACGGATATACTCCGCCGTTCAAGAGGCTACGCGCCTGATCCGCTGGCTGCTGCTGTTGATTTGAGCGGATTAGCCGCATTGGGCGGGCAGCAAAAGAATACCTTTGCCCTGGGCAGAGGCAAGCAGCTCTTTATGGGACCCCATATCGGAGATATGGACAGTGTGGAGACCCAGGAGTATTGGAAAAAAGAGCTGGACCACTTCGCCAGGCTGCTGGGGGCAGAAACGCAGCGGACAGCGGCGGATTTGCATCCCGGATATGAAACCGGGCGCTTAAGCCGGGAAATGGGCAGGGAGGCACTGCGGCTCCAGCACCATCACGCCCATCTGGTTTCGTGTATGGCAGACAATGGGCTGTCCTCTGAGGAAGAGGTCTATGGCATTATTCTGGACGGAACAGGCTACGGTCCGGACGGCTGTATTTGGGGCTTTGAGATTCTGGCCGGCAGCGTGTCCGGCTGGCGACGGCTGGGACATCTGCGCTATACGCCCTTGCCCGGCGGGGAAAAGGCAGTGCGGGAGCCATGGCGAAATGCCATCGGGATGCTCACAGCGTTATTTCCGGAGCTGGCCCCGGGTTGGGGAGAGCAATTATTCCCTGGGAAGAGCAAGGAGCTGGAGGTTATCGGCAGAATGGCTGCCACGGGAATGAACAGTCCCTTGGCAGGCACCTGCGGCAGGCTGTTTGACGCGGTGTCTGCCATCCTGGGTTTGGTTGCAGGTTCCGGTTATGACGGTGAAGCGGCCATCCGGCTGTCCGAGCTGGCGGCATTCGCCCGCATAGGGGGCCGTGTCCAGACCTTTGGCTACGCCATCCGTGACAGGGGAGAAGGACACGGGCTTGAGCTGGATCTGGCTGAAGCTGTGAGAGGTGTTACGGAGGGGCGGCTGGCTGGCTCGCCAGTGGAAGACCTGGCCCTGCGTTTTCACGAAACAGTGGCCCAGGCTGCTGTTGAGCTTTTGCAGCGGTCCTTGGAAAAGGAGGGGCTGACTGCAGCGTGTATTCCCAAGGTAATGCTCTCCGGCGGCTCCTTCCATAACCCCTATCTGTTACGGCGAATCCCTGCATTGCTGGAGAGGCGGGGGATGGAGCCTTACCGGCACCGCCAGGTACCCGCAGGGGACGGAGGTTTGGCATTGGGGCAGCTGATGGCTGCGGCTTATGCAATGGAGGACGTCAGCGGAAGCCCCGGCGTCTCATATTAAAGCGCTGGAATGGAGCTGCCCGCCTTCATAGACGGAGCTGCTATCTTAAGAAGCATTGTGCCCGGCGGCGGCAAGGAGGGAAAACCGATGTGTGTGGGTGTACCCGCTCAGATAGTGGAAATGGACGGCTATGCCGCCATTGTGGATTGTATGGGAACCCGGATGAAGGTAGGGATTATTTTCGTACCTGAGGTTGCGCTTGGTGAGTTCGTCATCGTCCATGCCGGTCAGGCCATGAGCATCGTGGACCGCCAGGCGGCAGAGGAAAGTCTGCAGGAATGGAGGCGGATCATTGATGCGCGAGATGCGGCAGATTCTCCCGGGTGAACCTGTGCCCGGGAATACCGGAGGCGGCAGCGTGAAGGCAGCCGGAAGGAAGCCCCCTGCAGGCAACCTGCATGAAGGGCTGCTGCAGGGTATCCTGTCCCTTGCGGACACCTTCGCCGCCAAGCATGGCCGCCAGCCGGTCATCATGGAGGTCTGCGGCTCCCATACCATGGCTCTGGCAAAGTCCGGCTTGCGCAAAAGCCTCCAGGGCCATGTCCGGCTCCTGTCCGGTCCCGGCTGTCCCGTATGCGTGACGGATCAATCGGACATCGATGCCATGATCGCCGTTTCCCGCGGGGATAACCGCACGGTTTGCACCTTCGGCGACATGATGCGGGTTCCCGGCGCAAGCGGCACCCTTCTGAAGGCACGGGCTGAGGGTCAGGATGTGCGGGTGGTCTATGCACCTATGGATGCGGTGGAGCTGGCGGCTGCCCACCCTGAACGGGAGGTCATATTTCTGGGCATCGGCTTCGAAACCACCCTTCCTGTCCTGGGAGCGGCGCTGATGGAGGCGGAAAAGCGGGGGTTGACCAACTTCAGCATGCGGGTTTCGGCCAAACGGGTGGAGCCGGTGCTGCGGCATCTGCTGCACCTGAAGGAGGTGCAATTGGACGGCTTTCTGCTTCCCGGACATGTGGCCATGGTAACTGGAAGCCGCTCCTTCGGTTTTCTGGCGGAGGAGTATGGACTTCCGGGAGTAATC
>JAQSYT010000119.1 GCA_029256065.1 Paenibacillaceae bacterium | reverse complement strand
AAGAATACAACCAACCAGGATACCTCCGGTCCTTATAAGGAGCCTGAACGGTCGAACGAAGAGAATGCCGCGGCAAGCGACAACAGCATCCAAGATGCCCAGAAGCAAGCGGAAGAGGCAGCCAAAGCAGAGGAAGCGCTGAAGGAACAGAAAAGCCTCAATGAAATGAAGCAGCAAATGGACTCCTTCATCTCCCAGAATAATCTCGACACCCAATTGGATACCACGTTGGGCACCCATTACGTAATGATTACCATCCGCGACCAGGCGATATTTGCCTCGGGAAGCGCGGAGGTCAAGCCGGAGGCGAAGCAGCTGGCGGATGCCATTTCGGCCATTCTCACCAATTACCCGGACTATCAGGTAACGGTTTCCGGACATACGGACAATGTGCCCATTACGACCAGAACATACAGCTCCAACTGGGATCTGAGCGCTGCCCGGTCCTTGAGCTTTATGAAGGAGCTGTTCCGCAACGCCAATGTGAACCAGCAGCGGTTCAGCTCCACCGGCTTCGGCGAATTCAAGCCCATCGCCGGCAACGATACGGCAGAAGGACGCGCCCAAAACCGGCGGGTGGAGGTTTCCATCATCAGCCCGGCGGTATTGTCCGGCAGCGAGCTTCCGCTCCGCTAGGGTACGGCTGACAACCCCGAGTGGAGCAGATTTTCAGATACGCCTAAACGCAATCAACTCCCAATCCGTATAATCGGACAGGGGGTTGTTTGCGTTTAGGCAGCTTAAGAGAAGGGTCTGGCGCAAATTGGCAGGATTCGGTATAGTACCAAGTAGATTCAAGTTTGCACACACGCTAAGCACAAAAGCTAAAGACATCCTCAACTTGGCTGTGCCAATTGCGAGGCTGTCCATAACCTGTCACGCCGGTGGCCCGGACCAGGTTATTCCCAGAGGAGGTACACACATGCACCGCACGAAGCTTACTGTGCATAGCCTGCGGGTCAGGCTGTTTGGAGGTTTGCTTTTGCTGGGGGTGGTGCCCCTTGTTGTAGCGCTTGTGCTGGTATCCGGTAAAGCTGCCGGGCTGACCAACGGGGTGCTCGCAGATGCTCTTGCCCGCGAGCATAACCGGATTTTGCAGGAGACCCGCATTCGCTTAGACGAGATGGAGCAGGCTGCCAATGCTCTTGCTGCGGACTATGCGGTTCAGCGGTTTTTGGATCCGGGCTCTCTCAAAACTGCTGCTGAAACGAAAGAATACCAGGAGTACCTGTCCCTAGCCCTAAGGCGGGAGCTGGAGCGGACAACAGCAGCGGAGGAAATATGTGTCCGGCAGGAGAATGCGGGAAGGATTTATTGTTATGGCCGCGGCGGCTCTGCGGGGGGAGAGACGGTTTTTCTCCCGGCAGAGAGCAGTCAATCCATAAACGGAAGCAGCGGGATCTCCGGAACAGCTGGAGGAGAGGTTCAAGGAAGGTTCCGTGTGCTTCAGGGAAACAATTCCTTACCAGGAAACCGGAGTAAGCTCCAATATCTGCTCCAGGTAAACGGGTTGGCGTCGGTTGCTCCAACCGGCTCTGTTATGGTGACCGCCGGCTTGGACAAAGTCGCCGGGACCGGATCGCATGCAGAAGGCTACGGAGGGTACTCCTTAGAGGATGGGGAGGGCAGCCTGTTGTATGCATCTCCGGAAATGGAGAGCCGGTCTGCAAAGCCGGAGGCTGATAAAATGTTTGTTTTGCCCTTCCGCCACGGTGGATTGAACTGGACCTCACGGCTGGTTATGGATGGTAACGGCCTGAATGCAGTAACGGAACCATTGAACCGGGTGGCGGGAATCTCCGGGGCTGTTATTCTCATATTGGCGGCATTGGCAGCCTTATTGTTGTCTCATTGGGTTGCCCGCCCGTTCCGGCATCTCCAATCATTGATGAAGCGTACGGAAAAGGGAGATCTGAAGGCATATTGGACGTCCGGGGGCAGCCAGGAGATGAATGAGCTGGGTGAGAGCTATAACCAGATGCTTAACCGGTTAGAGGATTTGATACGGCAGGTGAAGCGGGAGGAGGCTTTGAAGAAGGAAGCCGAGATGGAAGCGCTCCAGTATCAGTTGAATCCCCATTTTCTCTACAACACCTTAAACACTATCAAATGGGTGGCTAAGCTCCACAAAACGCCGCAAATCAGCGAAGCGGTCAGTGCTTTGGTCCGGCTGCTGCAGGCCAGCCTTGGCAAAAAGGGGGATTTTATCACAGCAGGAGAAGAAGCGGGGCTGATCAAGGACTATATGGCCATCCAATCCTTCCGATATGGGGAAAATATCCGGTTAGAGGTGCAAATTGATCCCTCTGCGGAGCATTGTCTGCTTCCCCGGCTGCTGCTTCAGCCCCTTGTGGAAAATGCGGTTATTCACGGCATCGAGCCTCTCCGCAGAGAGGGGGTCATCCAGGTGCGCATTTGGGTGGAAAGGGAGCTGCTGTTTTGCCAGGTTGCCGACAATGGGATCGGAATGGAAGAGGAGACCTGCCGGTCCTTAAACGTGGAGCCGCAGTCTCCGAGAAACGCAGTGCGCCAACCGGGAGCGGCTGCGACCAGCAAGCTGCGGGAACGGATGAGCGGAATCGGACTGCGCCATATCCGCGACAAAATCCGGCTGTACTACGGGCCTGATTACGCCATGAGCATTGTGGCCAAGCCGATGGAGGGGACCTCGGTGCGCCTTTGTTTGCCTGTGCACCGCAATGAGGAGGAAGCGTCATGAATGTGTTGGTTGTGGATGATGAGCCGGTCATCCGCCAGGGTCTGCGCACCCTGGTGGAATGGGAGCGCCACGGTTTCCGTCTGGCCGGGGAGGCCGCAGACGGAGAGGAGGCCTTGGCCTATATGGCTGGCCATCAGGTGGATCTGGTGGTGACGGATCTGCTGATGCCCCGGATGGACGGGCTGGAGCTGATCCGCCGTATCCGTGAAGCGCAGACCAGCGTTGGCATACTTGTGCTGAGCTGCCTGGACGATTTCGCATGTGTGAAGGAAGCGATGAAGCTGGGGGCGGCCGATTATCTCCTGAAGCCCACCATGGAGCCGGAGCAGCTCCTTGAGGTGCTGGGCCAAATGCGGACGGAGCTGCTCCGGTCCCGACAGGAGCAGGAGCGGCTTCTCCGCTGGCAGCGGGAGAACGAGGAGACCAAGCTTATGCGCTTATCCCGCCGGACAGGGGATTTTTTTGCCGGCGGCAGCAGTGATCCGGAGCTGGAGGAGGAGCTGTTCGCCGCCGGGGGAAACGTGGCCTGCCTTATGGTAAGGCTGTGCCCGCCAGGGGAGATGGTACTGGCCGCCGCTGAAGCTGCGGCGGTGGAAACGGGCTGCCTGGCGGTAGTCCGCCGCCGTGAGCAGCTGCTTGTGCTCTACAGCTTGCGGCGGACCGCATCCCGCCAGGAGCTGCATGACCGGCGCACCGCATGCGCCACGGCGCTGGCGAAGCAGCTGCGTGCAGCCCTGGATGGCGGCTGCCGGGCGCTGGTCAGCGTAGGTCCGGCGGCTGCCGGACTGGCTGACCTGAAGCCCTTGGCCGGCTGGCATGAGCAGCGGCTGCACAGGCACTTCTATGCCGGGGAAGCCGTCCCCGGCACGGTTGCGGCTGCGGGCCCGCCGGCGCCGGGCCCGGTAACGGTGCTGGCGGAGGAGGCATGGCCTCCGCCAGCACTGCCTGGTGCGGGGGCCGCTGCGGCAGCCCCCCTGCCCTATGAGGCGCGCCACGACCTTCTGCGCGCGCTGGCCGGCGGCAACGCCGCCGGGGTGCGCCACCAGCTGGAGCGGGTGGCGGCCCAAGTGCAGGCGGCGCGGCCGCCGGCTGGCGAGCTCCTGTCCTTTGCGGCGGAGCTCGTGGCCATGGCGGAGGATGCCGTCCACACGCAGAGCCTGCGACCCGGCGCCGGAGAGGACTATTCCCGGCGCCGGGCGGAGCTGCTGGTGTCCGCCTCCGCCGCCATAAGCGCCCAGGCGCTGTTCGCTTGGCTGGAGCAGGCCGTGGAAGAGCTGCTTTGCCACCCCGGCGCAGGGGATGCCGGTCAGAGCTCAGCCAATCCCTTCGTCCGGATGGCCCGGCAGTATATGCAGGACAACTATTCCCGCAATATCAGCACAGCGGAGATTGCGGCGCATGTGAAGCTGAACCGGAGTTATCTGAGTGAACTCTACAGCCGGGAAACGGGGGAGACCCTCAGTGATGCCCTGTCGCGCATCCGCATGGAGGCAGCCAAGGAACTGCTGAAGGAAGGGCGGTTGAAGGTGTACGAGGTGGCTGAAGCGGCAGGCTACAGCGATTCCAAAATCTTCACCAAGGCCTTTAAGCGAATGACCGGACTAACGCCGAAGAAGTTCCAATGATAGAATAGCCACCCATGCTTGAACCGTGTTAATCTGGGTCTGCTATGCAAACACTCCTTAGAGTAGCGGCAAGGGAATTACCGTTATTCCGTAAATACCTCGGCAGATCAGCGAATAACGGAAGTTGGTTTTCCGCTATTATCAGCTTGATTACATGCTTATCCCGAAAAAATGAGCAATAGCGGAAAAAGACCTTCCGTTATCCGCTCCGCAACTGCTGATGAGGCGAAATAGAGGAAATAACCGTTCCGCTATCCTGCGTAATATTCCGGAAAGGCTATTTTCCGAGCTGCCATGCAGCCTATCATCCCCGGAACCAACAAAAAGACACCTTTTGCCGACAAGGGTGTCTTTTTATTTTTTCTGCGGCGGGTTACATTGAAGATGCCATCCTGAATCATAGAGGGATGAGCCTATATCCCACAACCATCCAGCAGGAGGAATCAACATGGCCCTGCCTGAAACAAAAGAAAGCGTTACCAATCGTAATCCGGTAGTAAAGGCCTTCGGCGTAGCCCGTACCTTCGGCAGCGGCGCTTCGGCCGTCCACGCCCTGAAGGGGGCCAGCTTGTCCGTGCCTCATGGCCGGTTGGTGGCGTTGAAGGGACGTTCCGGCTCCGGTAAAACCACCCTGATTAATCTTCTGGGTGCTTTGGACAGACCCTCAGAGGGCTCTATTTACTTGGAGGGCACAGAAATAACAGGGCTCTCCGACAAGGCCCGGACCTTGCTGAGGCGTAGCCGCCTAGGACTTATTTTCCAATCCTTCGCCCTGGTTCCGTTGATGTCCGCTTACGAGAATGTGGAGTTCGGACTGCGTATCTCCGGTGTTCCTTCCACTCTGCGCCGGGAGCGGGCGGAGGAGGCGCTTGAATTTGTCGGGATGACTCCCCGCAAGAGCCACCGCCCCTTCGAATTATCCGGCGGGGAGCAGCAGCGGGTGGCCATCGCCAGAGCCATTGCCCACCGGCCGGTGCTGCTTTTGGCTGACGAGCCCACTGCCGAGCTGGATTCACGTATGGGCCTTCAGGTGATGAAGGTGTTTAAGGATTTGGTGGCACAAGGCAATATGACCATTGTTATGACTACCCATGATCCTGCCATTATGGAGATTGTCGATCACGTTTACACACTGGAGGATGGACAAATTGTCGATGAAGGGTAACCGCCGGGCGTTCCGGCTAATTGAGAAAATGAAGGCACCGCGCAGCCTAAGGCTTTCCATGACAGCATTGTTGGCTGCTGCGAGCCTTACTGTTTTCACCTCCGGGTGCTCCCTCCTGCCCAAGGAGGAGGAGGCGCTGAAGCCGCCTCTCGTTAAGCCTGTGCAGCAGAACCTGGAGCTGTACGAGGTGAAGCGCGGGTCTATTGCCAGACAGCTGAAGGGCAGCGCTGTTTTTACCCCTGCCGAGCGGCAGGAGCTCTCCTTTAAGGAATCCGGCGGACGGTTGAAGGAGTTGATTGTGAATTTGGGGGATACCGTTAAGCCGGGAGATGCGGTGGCAAAAATAGAGGCGGGAGATCTGGAGATTCGGCTCCAGCAGCAGCGGCTGACGGTGGAAAAAGCACGTATTCTGCTTGAGCAGACAGTCGAGCAGCAGTCTGGGGATGCCAAAGCCATCCGGTTGAAAACCATTGATCTGGAAAGCGCCCAACTGCAGCTTACTAATCTGGAGGAGCAGCTGAAGCGTACAACACTGGTATCCACCATTGGAGGTGTCGTTACCTTCATCGCATCACTGCAGGCTGGGGATTCCGTCCAGGCTTACAGCACCGTTGTTGGCATTTCCAATCCCAAGAAAGTGAATCTGGTCTATGAATCCTCCAGCGGCAACGATTTGGCCGGAGTAGAGGTAGGCATGGAGGTTTCCTTCAACTACCGGGAGAAGGAGTATAAGGGTGCCGTGCTGCAGACGCCCGCTACAGCGCCGATGGGCAATGCAGCCGCCGGAAACAAGGCGCTTCAGGAGAAAAATGCCAAGTCCATTTATTTCTCCATTCCGAACCCTCCCGAGGATGCGTCCCTGGGAAGCAGCGTTTACTTTACATTGACTTTGGAGATGAAGGACAATGCCCTGGTAGTTCCAAGAGGCGCTTTGCGCTCTTATGGCGGACGGAACTATGTCCAGATCCTGGAAGGCCAAAGCCGGAAGGAAGTGGATGTGGAGCAGGGCATTGTGACCCAAACGGATGTGGAAATCCGGCAGGGGCTGAAGGAAGGACAAAAAATCATTATCAGCAATTAGGGACTGGGAACGAGAGGAGGTGCCCTGTGGCGCTATTCATCATGTTATTGCGCAAAATGGCCAAAAACCGCTGGCTGGAGCTGAGTCTGTTGACTGGGCTTGTGATCACGGTGGGGCTGGCCAGCTCCATGCCGATCTATACAGGTTCCATCCTGCAACGGATGCTTCTGAAGGATCTGGAGGCTTCCCAAACGGCGAACGGCATCTATCCGGGGGCGTATTCCGCTTCTGCCACAATATTGAACTACCGGCCTGAGGACCAGGCGCAGATGGTGAAGGAAGCGGACCGCTACATGGAGGAAGAGGTGCTGGCATGGCTGGGAATGCCTGTTCAAACCCAAACCACACAGCGGGAAACGCTTACCCTGCCTATCGTTCCGGCAGATCCGCAAAAAGCAGATCCCAATGTAAAGCGTCTCGCCTCCATAGCAGCCTTGTCCGGCATGGAGAACTACATCGAGCTGGTGGATGGGCGTCTTCCTTCCAAGGAAATAAAGAATGGGGTTTATGAGGCGCTTGTGACAGAGGATGCTTTGACCGGCTTGAAGATGGTAATCGGCACGGAATTTGTGTTTCGGGACCAAAGCATAAAAGGCGAGGTTCGGGTATTGCCTGTAGGGGTAATCCGATATAAGGATGATCAGGGATTATACTGGAATTTTCAGGAGAATAAATTTGCACAGCAATTTCTGATTCCTTATGAGCTGTTCGAGGAGAAATTTACTAAAGAAGGCGCTATGAGGGTGCAGTTCCTGATCTGGCGGGCCAATCTGGATTATACGAAGCTGGCTATAAGCCAGGCGGAAGCGCCTCTGGAGATCAGAGTGAGCCATACCAAGCTCTTGTCCGGCACCTTTGGCACCAGTTATGTGTCCATGGCTGCCGAACCGGTTCTGAAAACCTACAGCGGCAAGGAAAGCAAGCTGCGGCTCATGCTATGGTCCTTGAATGTTCCGGTTTTGATTATGCTGGGCTTCTATCTTCTGCTGGTGGCCAATCTCACGGTGGGGCGTCAAAAGAATGAAATCGCCGTATTCCGCAGCCGCGGAGCGGGACGTATGCAGATTATGGGCGTTTTTGCAGCTGAGGCATTGCTGTTAGGGGCAATCGCCATGGGGGTCGGACCATTCCTGGGGCTGTTTATCGCCAAGGCACTGGGAGCCTCCAACGGGTTCCTGGAGTTTGTCCAGCGGGCTAAGCTGGATGCGGAACTGAGCTCTGAAGCCTACCGGTACGCCGGAGTTGCCGCAGTCTGCTCTGTGCTGATGATGCTGGTACCGGTGTTTCTGGCCACACGCTCCACCATTGTCAGCCACAAGACTCAATTGGCGCGGGTAAGAACCTTCAGCCTGGCCCATAAATTCGGTTTGGATGCCATTCTGCTGGGTATTTCCGTGTACGGCATATTCTCCTTCCGCAGAAGGACTGCTGATTTGCAGGCTCTTGGCCTGAATTCCATGGACTTCAAGGTGGATCCGCTGTTGTTTGCGGTTCCCGCTATTTTTATTCTTGGCTTCAGCTTGCTGCTGCTTCGTGTATATCCCTTGGCCATACGGCTTCTTTACCGGATCGGGCGCAAGTGGTGGTCGCCGCCGGCGTATTCCGCCTTGATCCAGGTGGGGCGCTCTGCAACAGGCTACCAGTTTATCATGCTGTTCCTGGCCATGACGATGGCCACCGGCTTGTTCGGGGCCAGTGCTGCACGGACCATCAACCAGAATGCGGAGGATCAGATCCGGTATAAGAATGGAGCCGACCTGGTACTGATGGCCAAATGGGAGAATGATGCGCCGCCCCAATCCGACGGAGAGGAAAAATCCAACGAGCTTAACACCTCCAAGCGGGTCCAGTACAGCGAGCCGCCGTTTATTCCCTTCACGGAATTGCCAGGTATCGAGAGCATAGCCAAGGTATTCAGCCGGAAAGGGGACTTGGTTGAAAAGTCCTCCAATGCCGAAGTAACCATTATGGGCATTGAAACCGATGACTTCGGCCAGACATCCTGGATGCGGGACCGCCTGATGGATCACCATTTCTACGATTATCTGAACCTGATTGCGCAGGATCCGGCGGCGGTTCTCATTTCCCGCTCTATTGCTGAAGAATTCAAGGTGCAGCCTGGAGATGCCCTGTCCATCCGCTGGGACGGAACCGCCTATTCCACTGTCCAGATTTACGGGATCGTGGACTATTGGCCAACCTGGAACCCCAACCCCCAGCAAGCCGCAGGCCAAACCCAAGCTCCGCAGGCAGGCAATGGTAATAAGCTTGTAAAACCCAAGCTGGTGGTGGGCAATCTCTCTTATCTGGAAAGCACGCTGGCGCTGGAGCCTTACAATGTCTGGCTGAAGCTGAAGCCGGAGGCGTCCCTGCAGGAGGTTTACAAGAGTATTGAGGAGAAGAAAATTTCACTTGTTTCTGTAGTCAATACTGCCCAGGATGTCAGCGATTCCAGAAAGGACCCTTTCCGGCTGGCTTTAAACGGTGCCATGACGTTGGGCTTTGTCATTTCCGCAGGGGTATGCCTGATCGGCTTCCTGCTGTATTGGCTCTTATCCTTCTCCGGCCGAACCCTGCAGTTCGGCATATACCGGGCGATGGGCATTACACTTCCCCAATTGGTGGGCATGATCGCCTTGGAGCTTCTGCTGACCTCGGGGGCGGCTATCCTGATTGGCGGAGCAGCCGGATTGGTTACCGGCAAGCTGTTTGTTCCGTTCTTTCAGCTTTCCTTTAATTTCTCCGACCAGGCGCTGCCCTTCCAGGTGATTTTCAAGGCGATTGACGAATTAAGGCTGTATGCTGTGGTTTCGGCAATGGTAGCCTTTGGCTTGGCCATCCTTGGATTCATGCTCTCCCGTATCCGGATTCATCAGGCCGTCAAATTGGGGGAGGATTGACATCATGATTCATTGCGATAATCTGGTCAAAATTTATAAAGCAGCGGAGCTGGAGGTCATTGCTCTGCAGGGTCTGGATTTGCATGTAGCGGAAGGGGAGCTTATGGCCATTATCGGCAATAGCGGGAGCGGCAAATCCACGCTTCTTAATATGCTGGGCGGCCTGGACCGGCCCTCCGCCGGCAAGCTTGTTGTGAACGGCACCGATCTCCTGCAGCTGAACGAACGTGAGCTGGTCCGCTATAAACGGGAGACGGTTGGTTTCGTCTGGCAGAATAATGCGCGGAATTTGGTGCCATATTTAACGGCCTTGGAAAATGTGGAGCTGCCCATGCTCATCCGGGGCAGGCACAGACGGGAGCGGGCATTGGGGCTATTAGATGCAGTGGGGCTGGCGGACAGGAGGCATAACCGCCTCCAGCAGCTGTCGGGAGGGGAGCAGCAGCGGGTTGCTATCGCCATTGCCCTGGCCAACGAGCCCAAGCTCCTGTTAGCGGATGAGCCTACAGGGTCGGTGGATTCGAAGATGACCGCTCAAATCCTGGACTTGTTCCGCCAGTTGAACCGGAATCTGGGGCTGACCGTTGTGATTGTAACCCATGACCCGCTGCTGGCACGTAAGGTGGACAGGGTGGTGGCGATCCGCGACGGAAAAACCTCGTCTGAGATTCTGAGGCGCAAATCCTACACCGAGGAGCTGGATGAGCTGGAGGCAGGACTTGCCGCAGAGGAGGAATCCCATGTGGAGTATGCGGTGCTGGACAAAGCGGGAAGGCTGCAAATTCCCTCGGGCTATCTGGAATCACTTGGGTTAAGCAGCACAGTTAACAACAAGGTGCGGGTTTCCGTGGAAGACGGGCGGATCGTGCTTTTGCCCCCGGAATAGGCGATTTCCATAAAAGTGTCACGTTTAACCGGTTGTCAATTCTTCTAATACCTCTTATACTATACAAGTCGCTTAGTGAATGAATATACAGAAGAGGTGCATATCCGAATGAAGAAATTGACAGTTCTCCTGGCAGCGGTCATGCTGCTGACCATGCTGGCCGCCTGCGGCGAGAAGAACAAGGAAACCGACAAAACCCAAGGGGCTTCCGCTCCTGCAGCCGCTACGGCAGCAGCTTCCACCGCTCCGACGGCTCCTGCGGCCGGCGCTGCCGACAAGCTTGCTGAAATCAAGAAGGCCGGTACAGTTGTTATGGGTACCAGCGCAGACTACGCGCCGTACGAATTCCACAAGAATGTCGACGGCAAGGACACTATCGTGGGCTTCGATATCGAAATTGCCAAGGCCATCGCAGCGGACCTGGGCGTGAAGCTTGAGATTAAGGACATCGGTTTTGACGGTCTTCTGCCCGCTCTGAACGCCGGCAAGGTAGACTTCGTCATTTCCGGCATGACCCCCAATGAAGAGCGCCTGAAGAGCGTGGACTTCTCCAAGATTTACTACACTGCACAACAGGTCATTATGGTCCGTACCGATGACAAGGATAAGTTTAAGTCTATGGACGATCTGAAGAAAGCCTCCGTCGGCGTACAAACCGCTTCCATCCAGGAAGATATCGCCAAGGAACAGCTGCAAGGCGCCAAGATCAAGTCCATCGCCAAGATCACTGATTTGGCCCTGGAACTGAAGAACAAGAAAATCGATGCCATTATTATGGAATCTCCTGTTGCCAACGGTTATGTGAACAAGAACAAGGATCTGGTCATCAGCAGCGTGAAGCCTGATGCCGAGGAAGCCGGCTCCGCCATTGCCATCAAGAAGGGGAATGACACCCTGACTGCCGAAATCAACAAGTCTCTTGACAAGATGATCAAAGACAAGACCATTGACAAACTGGTAGACGAAGCATTCCAATTGTCTGAGAAATAATGCAATTGCATGACAACAGGGGAAGACGGCGGTTGTTCCGCTGTTTTCCCCTTCGGCATGCTGCCGGGGAGGATATGGAGGGATAAGATGAGCACTGGATTTTTGGCAATGGATTTTTCTTTTATGAACGAATATGGAAGCTATTATCTTACAGGCGCCTGGACTACCATCAAGCTGGCCTTTTTCACTGTGATTTGCGGCGGCGTTCTGGGCATGTTTATTGCTTTGATGCGCTTATCCACCAACCGGTTTGTCCGTTTTTTGGCATCCGCTTACATTGAAATCATCCGCGGCACCCCGCTTTTGGTGCAGCTGCTTATTGTATATTACAGCCTGCCTAACGGCCTGGAATGGCTGTTGGTTAAGGTGGGCCTTCCGGGCGATGCCTTGGCGCTGCCGGACTTCGCTTACTGCATTATCGCATTGTCCATCAACAGCGCCGCTTATGTGGCGGAGATTTTCCGTGCGGGTATTCAGGCAGTGGACAAGGGTCAGATGGAAGCAGCCCGTTCCTTGGGTATGCCTAAACGTATGGCCATGACTCATATCATTCTGCCGCAAGCCATCCGCAACATTCTTCCGGCTCTGGGCAATGAATTTGTCGTCATCATCAAGGAGTCTTCCCAGGTGATGGTTATCGGCATGACCGAGCTAATGTACAGCGCCAACCTGATCCGCGGCGCCACATACTTGTCCATGGAGCCGCTCTTGGTAGCCGCCGTTATTTACTTCACATTGACATTCCCGCTTTCCAAGGTCCTCAGTCTGGTTGAAAGGAGGCTGTCCGCCCAATGATCAAGGTCAATCAGCTGCACAAAAGCTTCGGCAAAAACCATGTGCTGAACGATGTGAACATCCATATCGGTAAAGGCGAGGTCGTGGTAGTTATCGGTCCATCCGGGTCGGGCAAAAGCACCTTTCTGCGCTGTCTGAACCTCCTGGAGGTGCCATCCAGCGGCGAGGTTATTTTTGAAGGTGTGAATATTACCGATAGGAAGACAGACATTAATATCCTCCGGCAGAAGATGGGGATGGTCTTCCAGCAGTTCAATCTGTTCCCGCATTTGACTGTTCTAAGGAATATCACTATGGCTCCACGGAAGCTGAAGGGATTGAACCAGCAGGATGCGGACAAGCTGGCCATGGAGCTGCTTCGGACTGTCGGTCTGGAGGATAAGGCCAACAGCTATCCCGCCCAGCTGTCAGGCGGACAGAAGCAGCGGATTGCCATTGCCCGTGCGCTGGCTATGCAGCCTGATGTGCTTTTGTTCGACGAACCCACCTCCGCCCTTGATCCGGAAATGGTTGGTGAGGTGCTGGACGTTATGAAGCGCCTGGCTGCAGAGGGTATGACCATGGTAGTGGTCACCCATGAGATGGGCTTCGCCCGTGAAGTGGGGAGCCGGCTAATATTCATGGATAAGGGTACCATCGCTGAAGAGGGATTGCCTGCAGAGGTGTTTGCCGAGCCTAAGCATGCCCGCACCCGTGAGTTCCTCAGCAAGGTGCTGTGAGACAAGTTCGCAAGCCCGTCCCCAGAAGGACGGGCTTTTCCGTCTGAAGGTACCCGCCATTACTTCTCCAGACAGTTGAAATCAGACTCCGTATCTATCATAATCATATATACAACACATAATGTATGGGGTGATGGAATGAAGATCGGCGTTGTTTCAGATACCCACCTGTCCGACCGCAGGGAAATCCGGCTTCCCCAAGAGCTTTTGCGCGGTTTATCGGGGGTACAACTGATTCTCCACGCCGGAGACTGGATATCCCCGCGGGTGGCGGAAGAGCTGGAACGGCTTGCCCCTGTTGAAGGGATAGCGGGGAATAATGACGGACCGGACATTATCAACCGCTTTGGATACAAAAGAATTGTGGAGGCCGAGGGCGTCCGTATCGGTCTGATTCACGGCGACGGTTACGGCAAAACAACAGAGCGCCGTGCTTTTGATGCTTTTGAAGGACAGGACGTAAATGCCGTTGTGTTCGGCCATTCGCATGTGCCCTACCTGGAGCGCAAAGAGGGCATTCTTCTGTTTAATCCCGGCTCCGCCACAGACAAACGCCGCCAGCCTCTCTATTCCTACGGGATTATGGAGGTTGATGAGGGAGACGTAACTGCAGTTCACCATTATTATGCTTCACGGGACTAGGGCGTGTTTGCAAACTCCGAGTGGAGCAGATTTTGACGAATTTTCGTTCCAGGCAAGGCACTTTCGCGAAGGCGTACCGGGGGTACGTCAAGCGGAAGTAACGAAGCAAGGGGCGAAAAGGCGGTGAAAGATGCC
>JAQSYT010000118.1 GCA_029256065.1 Paenibacillaceae bacterium | reverse complement strand
AGATTCTCTGCCTGAGCTAAGGGGATAGTGTGTGAAAGGGCAGCGAAAGCGACTACGAGCCCACTCTATCTGGCCGCCATCCATAAGACAATTTTACGGTTGAGTTGATTCAACTAGCGTGGCAGTTGTGCAGCGTCCCCCTTTCCGTCCACTATCCCTTTAGCTCAGGAAAAGTTAAGGGGTTTAGCACTCTGCTCAGAGTCAAGGTAATAGTTAGAGGTACAGAGATTCTCTGCCTGAGCTAAGGGGATAGTGTGTGAAAGGGCTGCGAAAGCCACAAGGAGCCCACTCTATCTGGCCGCCATCCATAAGACAAGCTTACGGTTGAGCTGACTCAACTAGCGTGGCAGATGTGCAGCGTCCCCCTTTCCGTCCACTATCCCTTTAGCTCAGGGAAAGCAAGGGAGGCGTGGCTGCTCTGCTCCCGAGTCAAGGTGATGGTTAAGAGCTATAAGGGGTCCTCTGCCTGAGCCATGGGGATAGTGTACGAAAGGCTGCCTTTAAGCATATACGAAGCGCTGCTGGCACCAGTAGCTGAATGCGAAGAGCATCGCCTCGGTGAGCAGCTTGGCCGCCAGTAGGGGAGTGCCCATTTGCCCGAATAGGACAAACATCAGTCCATAATTCAGGATCAGGATGACGATGGCCAGCGCAAAATATCTGGGCATGGACCGCTTGGATGGGGTAGGCTTGCCGCTATTGAATACGAAGGTTTTGTTCATTGTATAGTTGAACACGGAGCTGCACAGCCTTGCTCCCCATACGGCTATCAGCAGATTGCCGGTGCCGTATTGGATCAGCAGCACCAACAGAATGTCCAGCAGGGCGGAGATCAGGGAGACAGAGCCGAATTTAGCGATGGGCCAGTAGATTTTCAAGGAATCTGCAAGAGGGCGGAAATGGGAGGAGCTGTTGTGGTCGATATAGATGGTTTCAATCGACAGCTCGTAGAAGGAGTAACCAGCCTTGGAGGCCTGCAAGAGCAGGTTCATCTCGTATTCGAACCGTTCTCCCGGCACCTGGCACAGCCACTCCAGCATGTCCCGGGAATAACCCCGCAGCCCTGTTTGCGTATCCTGTAAGGGGATGCCAGATAGAAGCGAATAGATTCTCCGGGTGGCCGTATTGCCGAAGCTGCTGCGCAACGGCACCTTCCCGGTAAATTGGCGGCTGCCCAGCACGATCCGGCCAGGAGTCTCCCGGACGGCTTGAGCCACCTTCAAAATATCCTGGGGCAAATGCTGGCCATCACTGTCCGCGCAAACCACCATGTCCATCCGGGTTGTTTCCAGCAGGTGGCGGAAGCCAGTTTTTAGAGCCCGGCCCTTGCCACGGTTTACCGGGTGGGTCAGCACGGTGCAGCCCTCCGATTCCGCTGCGTGGAACAAAGGCCCATAGTCTTCCCCGCTGCCGTCGTCCACCACCAGAATGTTGGAAACTCCGGAGGCTTTTAACTGGCGGATTAAATCCAAAAGCCGTTTGTCAGGCTCATAAGCCGGTATTAACACATGCATGTGTGCCGCCTCCATTCATGATGGGATGTCCTGCTCCATAAGGAGCGGGCAGATTGCTTTAGGGAGCAGGAATGTAGAGGATGTCGCTGACGCCCCGCTCGGTTTCCTTGCCCAGGGGGTTGTTGACCACACGGCCCTGAAAGTACATGGTGGACGAGCCGCCGCCGTCCAGATTGTAGGCCTCGGCTGCTCCCAGCTCCTCGAACAGCTGGGCGAACTGCTCCAGTGTCATGCCGGCGCTGTAGCCCTCCTTGCGGCCATCCACTACTACAAAGAGATAATGATTAGGGGCAATCATCCCGATCCCTGTACGGGGATTGGCTCCCTGAATGGAGCGGTTGCCGAAGTTGGTGTCGATCTTCACCTGATCCAGATCAGCAGCTGCTTTGCCGTCCACCACCAGGGCGGGGCCGAAGGAATAGGTTTGGGTGACGCCGTCTGCCAAGAGGGATGCGGCGGTTTGTTTGGTTTCGTCGTAGGACCTCATGGTGCCGTTAGCATAGAGGGCCAGCCCTGTCCGTGCTGGTTCGTCGCGGTACAGTGTACCGTTGCGGATGGTGACGCCGTCGCTGCGGAAGCCGTAATAATCCCCGTTGATGGCAAAAAGGGCGTTGTTATTGGCAGCGATAACGGAAGTGTTTTCGATAATATTGCGGCCGAAGGCGTTTTTGGCAAAAGCGGAGCTCAAGCCTGCCCCGTTGTTCAATTGGACATCCGCCACGTAATAGGTGATCGTTTGTTTGCCTTGGCCGATCTCCACCTGGCGGATGCTGATGTCTATATCGCTGCTGTGGTAGCTCCAATCGTCGGAAGCAACCTTATCGTCCGCTGCTGCCGGTGTGCTGCCCTCCGTGCTGCCGGAGGCAACTCCGTTGTTTTGAACGTTGGTGGCAGGATGCTCCGGAGCGGCAGTGACCCGCAGTTCCACATGCTCAATCAGGTAGCGGTCTGCCAGCTTGTACAGCACGGCTCCGATGATAAGGATTATGAAAACGGCTGCCAGCAGCGCTCTTTTTTTGCCTGTCAATGATTTCAAAAAAAGCTCCTCCTCCCAGGGTGTCTGCCACCCATTCTACGTACCGGGGCTTAACCCGCCCTGAGTCCTGGCTGAATGTCCGCTTAAAGAAACCCAGCACAAAACAATCCCCCAAATGTGACGAGTTGCTTCGAAGCAAATTCCGGCTACTTTTGGGGGAGCTCCCGAATGAATATGCTGCAGTCATGCATTTTTCGTAAAAAAAAAGCCGCCCTCCGAAGAAGGCGGCCATACGTCATGTTAAATTTTACTCTCCTGCCACACGGACCAGCACTCTGCCGCGGGTTGCGGACTGGAGAATATCCGACAGCGCCTGGGGCAGCTCCGTCAGGGTAACCTCACGGTTCACCAGCTTATCCAGCTGCTCCGGCTTCCAGCTGCTTGCCATAAGCTTCCACAGCTCCCCACGCTCAGCGGCGGGGCACAGCACCGAGTCGATGCCCAGGAGGCTTACGCCCCGCAAAATGAAGGGCAATACGCTGGCGGGCACGGCAGTGCCGCCGGTAAGGCCGCTGACAGCAACTGCGCCACGGTATGCGATCCGGCTCAGCACTGCAGCCAGCTGTGTGCCGCCGACAGGGTCCACCGCCGCCTGCCAAAGCTGCTTGTCAAGCGGTTTCACATTGCCCCCGGCATAGATGTCCTCCCGGGACAATACCTCACTTGCGCCCAACTCCCGCAAATATCCGGCCTCTTCGCTCCGTCCGGTGCTGGCTGCAACCGTGTACCCCTTTTGCGCCAGCATCGCCACGGCTGCGCCGCCTACTCCGCCGGAGGCTCCCGTCACCAGTACCTTGCCCTTTTCAGGGGAGACGCCCTTTTCCTCCAGCTGCTTAATGGACAGCGCCGCGGTAAAGCCTGCGGTTCCGTAAATCATGGCCTCCCGCAGGGACAGTCCCTCGGGCAGCGGCACGACCCACTCCGCCGGCAGCCGGGCGTATTCGCTGTAGCCGCCAAAATGACTGACGCCGATGCCGTACCCTGTGGCCAGCACCTTCTGGCCCTCCTGGAACCGCGCATCCGTAGAGGACACCACATAACCGGATAAATCAATGCCGGGGATAAACGGGTAGCTCCGTACAATATTTCCGTCCGGTATGGAGGCCAGTCCGTCCTTATAGTTGACGCTGGAATACGCTACCTTGATCAGTACCTCTCCTTGGGGGAGATCATCCACGGTCAGAGACCGGATGCCTACAGTAAATGCTTCGCCTTTATTAACCTCCAAGGCCTGGAATTCAGCTGTCATAACGTTCAGGCTCCTTTCAAATTTCACGGTATGCATAACTGTACCCTTTATACACCTTTTGCCTGGGAGGGTCAAACTTTTTGCATGCCCGCATTCTAAAAAAGTGAACTTCAAAATAAGCTATTCCGTCTAATAAATACAGGAAGCGCGGAGGAAGCGAAACATTTGTTACGCTATCATGAATCTATAGACCGGCCAGCCTTTATCCAGTATGCTAGAGTTAATTCTGGTAGAAACCAGGCTGTTCGTTTCATCTTGCAACAACTGTTCCAAGAGGCGCTCCCTGATTTTGTAGGGCGTGTCTGAAAACTCCGAGGGGAGCAGATTTTAGCGAATTTTAGTTCATGGCAAGGCACTTTTGTGCAGGCGTACCGGGGGTACGTCAAGCGAAAGTAACGCAGCAAGGGACGAAAAGGCGGTAAAAGATGCCCTCAACGAGTTTTCAGACACGGCCTAGCCAACTTTAAGGCAGGTAGACTAACATGAAGCGATTTGCGCAAGTGGTGCTGATCTGTGCCGCCGGAGCTCTGCTCATTGTGAGCGGATGCAGCCGGTCCGGCAATCAGGCTGCGGCAGCACCCCAGGAAGCGGCCATAACCCCGTTACCCACTGTTATTTCCACTGCAACACCCTTTCCACCGGCTGCATCAGCGGAGCCATCGCCCCTTATCCCTTCTCCGGAAACAGGCAAGCCGGCAGAAGAGACGGTTCAACCGGACAGCAGCAAAACCGCCCGCAAGGAATCCACCCTGAAGCCCGTATATGCCGTTGGCAAGAACCAGGTGGCCATCACCATTGATGACGGCCCCACCAAGGATACCGGCAAGCTGTTGAAGGTGCTGAAGGATTGCGACGCCAAGGTGACCTTCTTTTTTCTGGGGCAGAATGTGGAGAAATACCATGAATCCGTTACCCAGGCGGTTTACGAGCGCCATGGGGTCGGGTACCATTCTGACGGGCATCCGCAGATGACCAAGCTCAATTATGAAGGCCAGCTGAAGGAGTTCGATACAGGGCTTAAGAAGCTGGAGAAATGGAGCAAAACCTCGGTTAAGCTGTTCCGCCCACCCTACGGCAGCTACAATAACGACACGAAGCTGATTACCGAGGAGCACGGCATGAGCATGATCCTGTGGAATGAGGATCCCAAGGACTGGGAGGCAGGAGATGCAGCGAAGATTACGAAGAATGTGTTGTCAGAGGTTCGTTCGGGAAGTGTCATTGTGATGCATGATCATCCGTCCACCATTGCCGCTTTGCCGGGTATTATTGAGGGCATCCGCAAGAAGGGCTATACCCTTGTTACGGTGCCGGAGCCCAAATAGACAATTATTTCAAAGTCCGTGCGTCCCGCGCCGCCAGCGCCAACGCCGGGCTTTCGTTATGAAAAGGAACGGTGAATATGCAGTACACACGAATAGTAGAAGGACGTTTCCTCCGGAGGCCCAACCGGTTTATCGCCATCGTGGAGATCGGCGGCTCTGAGGAGACCGTCCATGTGAAGAATACCGGACGTTGTGCGGAGCTGCTGCTGCCCGGTGTGAGGGTGGTGCTGGAGCAGGCGGGGCCCGGCGCTCCGAGACGTACCGCCTACTCCCTGATCGCCGTGTACAAGGGGGAGCTCCTGATCAATATGGACTCCCAGGCCCCCAACCGGGTGATGCTGGAGGCGGTATTGTCCGGACGGCTGGAGGATGTGGCGGAAGAGCCTCTTGCAATGGTGCGGCCGGAAATGCGCTTCGGCAGCTCCCGCTTTGACCTGTATTGGGAAACCGTCAGCGGAGCGAAGGCTTTTATGGAGATTAAAGGTGTGACGCTGGAGCAGGACGGCATTGTCCGCTTCCCTGATGCCCCCACAGTGCGCGGCACCCGCCATGTGCTGGAGATGGCCGAGGCGGTAAAGGCCGGCTACCGGGGGTACATCATGTTTCTCATTCAAATGAGCGGTGTCAGCCGGTTTGAGCCTAATACGGCAATGGATCCGGCATTTGCCCAAGCGCTGCGGACGGCTGCCGTCTCCGGGGTGCAGGTGCTGGCGTATGATACGCTGGTTACCCCGGACAGCATGGTTTTGGACAAGCCGGTAGAGGTCCGGCTGTAGCGGGCAGGCGGGTTCAGGTACAGCAGGCCTTCTGTACGTACCTTCCCGTCATCTGAGGCCCTTTCCTTGGCATCCGCTTGTACTCCTCCTTGGGCTGTGGCACAATATTCCATAGTAAAGCTTTGAGCCGGGCCATCAACTCCAAAAGGAGCGTGAACATGCAATGAGTGTCTATTTATTTTCCGCCAATAATATCCGGGGAGCCCAGGTTCCTCTGGAGAGCTACGAGGGCAAGGTTCTGCTGATTGTGAATACGGCCAGCCGCTGCGGCTTTACTCCGCAGTACAGCGACCTGCAGAAGCTTTATGAGACATATTATGACCGCGGCTTCGTGATTTTGGGCTTTCCCTGCAACCAGTTCGGCGAGCAGGAGCCGGGGGAGAACGAGGAGGTGCATACCTTCTGCCAGATCAACTACGGTGTTACCTTTCCGCTGTTTGAGAAACTGGAGGTAAAGGGGCCGGACAAACATCCGCTGTTTGCCTATCTGACGAAGACCGCCCCGTTCCAGGGCTTCGACCAAACCCAGCCCACCGGCAAGCTGCTGCATAATATGTTTGCGGAGAAAATGCCGGAAGAGCTGCACAACGACGAAATCAAATGGAACTTCACCAAGTTCCTCATTGACCGCCAAGGCCGGGTGGTCACCCGCTACGAGTCCCCTGTGGACCCGCTGGACATCGGACCGGATATAGAGAAGCTTCTGTAAATAAAGGGAACGGAAAAGACCTGCTGGCAACGGCAGGTCTTTCTTGAAGAGGAGGGACGCGGACATGGCGGCAAAGCAGGGGCAGGAGCATTATATTCTGGCCATTGATCAGGGTACAACCAGCACCAGGGCGATTCTGTTCGACCGGAAGGGGCGGGCGGCGTATACGGCGCAGAAAGAGTTTCCCCAGTATTTCCCGAAGCCGGGCTGGGTGGAGCAGAATGCGGATGAAATCTGGATTTCCGTGCTGGCTGCGGTAGGCGCAGTGTTGACGGAGAACCGGATTGCACCTTCCCGGGTGGAGGCGATCGGGATTACTAACCAACGTGAAACCACTGTAGTATGGGATAAAGCCACCGGTATGCCGGTGCATCACGCCATCGTCTGGCAGTCCCGGCAGTCGGCCGGGATTTGCCGCAGGCTGAAGGAAGAGGGGCTGGAGGAACGCTTCAAGAGGAAGACCGGCCTCCTGTTGGATGCGTATTTCTCCGGCACCAAGATCAGGTGGCTGCTGGATGAGGTGGAGGGAGTGCGTGAGAAGGCGGAGCGGGGGGAGCTCCTCTTCGGGACTATTGATACCTGGCTGATCTGGAAGCTGACCGGCGGCAAGGTCCATGTCACCGATCCGTCCAATGCCTCCAGGACGCTGCTGTACAATATCCACGAGGAACGCTGGGACGAAGAGCTATTGGATATTCTGGGGATTCCAGCGTCCATGCTGCCTGAGGTCCGTTCCTCCTCAGAGGTGTACGGTGTGACGGCAGGGTACCACCTTTTCGGCCGGGAGGTGCCCATCGCCGGAGTGGCGGGGGACCAGCAGGCGGCCTTGTTCGGCCAGGCCTGCTTTACGCCGGGTATGGCGAAGAATACATACGGCACCGGCTGCTTCGTGCTGAAGTCCACCGGGCAGCAGGCGGTGGAATCGGCCAGGGGCCTCTTGACCACCATCGCCTGGCGGGTGGATGGGGTTACCGAATACGCCCTGGAGGGCAGCGTATTCGTAGCCGGCTCCGCCGTCCAGTGGCTGCGGGACGGGCTGCGTATGTTCAAGCGCGCGGGCGATAGTGAAGCGTACGCCCAGCGGGTGGGCTCCACCGAGGGAGTCTATGTGGTGCCCGCTTTTGTCGGGCTGGGTACCCCTTACTGGGACAGTGAGGTGCGGGGCGCCGTATTCGGCCTGACCCGTGGTACGGCCAAGGAGCATTTTATCCGGGCGGTGCTGGAGTCCCTGGCCTACCAGACCAGGGATGTACTGGACGCCATGGAGGCGGATTCCGGCATACGGCTGTCTGCGCTACGGGTGGACGGGGGTGCGGTGGAGAACCGCTTCCTCATGCAATTCCAAAGCGACATGCTTGGCGTTCCGGTGGAACGCTCCGCCGTCCGTGAAACCACCGCTCTGGGAGCGGCCTTCCTGGCCGGACTGGCGGTGGGCTTCTGGACCGGCCGCGAGGAGCTGGCCCGCCTGTGGGCGGTGCGGGAAATCTATGAGCCGGCCGTGGACTCCGGCCGCCGTGAGGAGCTGTACGCCGGTTGGCAGAAGGCGGTGCGGGCCGCCATGGCCTTCAAGTAAGCCTTCAAGGCTGGAGAAGGTCCCGGACAGCCGGATCCAGCAGCCGGGTGGTCTGGGGGAAGAAGTAAACACGCTCGCCGTCATCCTGCAGGGGGAAGGAAAACGCCAATGGGCCGCCTGTATAAAATACCATCTGATAGGATGCCGGATCCTTTCCCTTATTCTGCGGTGTGTAGCGCTCCACGTCCTGGCCGATCTCCAGCAGGCGGATAAACTGGTCCTTCTCTGCGCCCTGCAGCGTTCTGAGCGGCCTGGTATCCTGGCTCCGGTAAAGTTCAATACGCTCGACCTTGTCCTTAGGAATACCCCCGTAATACTGTTGAGGCAATTGGGAGGGCCCCTCCCCGGCGTATAACCGGTATCCGCCCACCTTCTCCGGGTCGCGGACTGCAATCAGCTGAGCCGGCTCAAAACCCTTGATTGGATACAGCTCCGTTCCCACGGGAAGATAAGCAGCGTCTCCATTTTGTGTTTTGTAGCCGGGATTGGTCACCATACCCGCCAGCTTAAATTCGGTCTTGCCTATTGCCTTGGCTGTCACATCCTCCGGATTGGCGGGAATGACGTTATACAATATGTTGTATAAATGGTCGTCCAGCATAACGAAATCCACCCAATCAATTGCGGCGTTGCCGTGGATATTGTCCCGCCCTGTTCTGGCGCATCCGGCCAGAAGGAAGCAAACAGCGATAATCAGAAAACCCCGCAGCCTCATGGAAAACACCCCCTAACTTCCAGACGGGCGGCAGGAACAATATGTTACAGGGCTGTGCCCTTCTATATATTCCCTGAAAAATTTGTGTATAATAGAACAAACGTGAATTTGCACAATCTGGACTATATTAACCCGCATGAAAAGAGGTTCCTATGGAGAACAAAAGTGCTGCATCCAACTTTATCAAAACCATTATGATGGACGACCTCAAGGAAGGCCGTGTCACCAATGTGATGACCCGCTTTCCCCCTGAGCCCAACGGCTATCTGCATATCGGACATGCCCGGGCCATTACCATCAATTTCGAGCTGGCCGACGAGTTCGGCGGTAAAACCAACCTGCGTTTTGACGACACCAACCCTCTGAAGGAGGATGTGGAGTTCGTCAAGTCCATTCAGGAGGACATCAAGTGGCTGGGCTTTGAATGGGACGGGCTCTATTTTGCTTCGGACTATTTCGAGGAGATGTACAACCGGGCCTTGGTCCTGATCAAAAAGGGCCTGGCTTACGTGGACGACCAGTCGGCGGACGCCATCCGGGAAACCCGCGGCACGCTGACCCAGCCGGGTAAGGAAAGCCCCTTCCGCAGCCGTACCATAGAGGAAAATCTGGACCTGTTCACCCGTATGCGGGCGGGCGAGTTCAAGGACGGGGAACGGGTGCTGCGGGCCAAGATCGATATGGCCTCTCCCAACATCAATATGCGGGACCCGGTTATCTTCCGGATTTCCCATACGCATCACCATAACACGGGGGACAAGTGGTGTATCTATCCCATGTATGCCTTTGCCCATCCGCTGGAGGACTCCATCGAGGGTGTGACCCATTCCCTGTGCTCCCTGGAGTTCGAGGACCAGCGGCCCTTCTATGACTGGGTGATCCGGGAGACAGAGATGCCCCATGTGTCCCGCCAATATGAGTTCGGCAAGCTGAAAATTGCCGGCACCATTATGGGCAAACGCTATATCAAACGCCTGGTGGAAACCGGCGTGCTGGACGGCTGGAACGATCCCCGGGTCTTCACCATCAGCGGTATGCGCCGCCGGGGCTTTACCCCGGAGGGGATCAAGTCCTTTATCCGCGAAGCGGGTGTGTCCAAGAGCAACGGCACCGTGGACCCGCGGATGCTGGAGCACTTCATCCGTGAGGATCTGAAGCTGAAGGCGCCGCGGACCATGGGCGTGCTGAAGCCTCTGAAGGTGGTCATCACCAACTACCCCGAGGGCCAGGTGGAAATGCTGGACGCCGAGGTCAATGCCGAGGTGCCGGAAATGGGTATGCGCAAGATTCCCTTTTCCCGGGAAATCTACATTGAGCAGGATGACTTTATGGAGAATCCGGTGCCCAAGTATCACCGTTTGTTCCCCGGCAATGAAGTGCGGCTGAAGCATGCCTACTTCATCAAATGCGAGGAAGTGGTCAAGGACGAGGCCGGCAATGTGGTGGAGCTGCGCTGCACCTATGACCCGGAGACCAAGTCCGGCACAGGCTTTACCGGCCGCAAGGTGAAGGGCACCATTCACTGGGTGGAAGCCACTTCCGCTGTCCCGGTGGAGTTCCGTTTATATGATCAACTGGTGGCCGACAAGACCGACGAGGAGGAAGAGGGAGAGGGCGGAGATGATCTGTTGTCCGCCATCAACCCCAAATCTCTGGAGATTGTACAGGGCTTTATCGATCCGGGCATTAAGGATGTGCAGCCGGAGGACAAGTTCCAATTCTTCCGCCACGGCTACTTCTGCGTGGATTCCCAAACCTCCACACCGGACAAGCCGGTGTTCAATTTGACCGTATCCCTGAAGAGCTCCTTCAGCGTATAATAGCCGCCGTTTGGCACAAACAGCCGCACTTGGGACTCTACCGTCCCGGGTGCGGTTTTATTTTCTGTAGTATTCTGGAAAATCCATAGTATAATTGGGCTAGGGTTTGCAAACACACCCTAGCTCTTACAGATTCAGAGGTGTCAAACTTGCCAAAGACCAAAATCTTCTTAAGCTCCGCCTCCCAGGCCTCCTTCACCCCAACCCGGAACACCAGCTTTGACAAGCTCCGCGCTCTCGGACATGATCCTTTAATGTTCGAACGCAACTTTGGTGCTTGGCATAACGGGGAGGATTCTATCGCCAAGTGCATCAAGCTGGTTTCGGACTGCGACATTTTTATCCTGTTCGTGGGAGCAAGAGCAGGCTCCGTTACCCCGTATGGGCGGTCCGTTACCCACCTGGAGTTCGAACAGGCACTGGCGGAGGGAAAATCGGTGCTGGTATTTGTGGAAATCGATATCAAGTCTGAATATCTTGGTAATGTGAAGGTTCTGATCGATGAATATACTGCAACCTTCCGGGCAAGCAAAATGGGGAAGCCTGCTCCGGCGGATATTGTCCAGCATATCAGTCTTCATAAAACCCGCATTTCCTCCCAACAGCAGCATGTGGATGATTACGTGTGGTATTTCCTTCACGAGATTATGGCGGAGGAAAAAATATTCGTGGAGAATCTGATACCCGGTGTGCCCATCGAGTGGGATTCCTTGTTAAGCGACATGCTGCGGGACGGTGTGGAAATGCTGCGGAACAAAAAGGATATTGTGCGGACCCTGGTCCAGGCCAAGGAACTGCAGCATTATAAAAGATTTACCTCCAAAATTGTCCCGCTGGTCAAGCTGGGACTGAAAACCGATCTGCCGGCATTGATAACGGAGCTGAAGAAAGCCGCCTTAGGGAATGTGATTGTCAATGATTTTGGGTATGTGCAGCGCAAAATCGGCGACGTCCACAGCTGCTCCGCGGTGACCCTCTATAAGCAGGAGCAGGACCAAATGATCTTGCTGGAATCGTCTGGAAAGATTAAAGCGAGAAATTTCAACATGGATGACGACACCTCCTATGTGGTCCTGACCCAAAAAGGCGCCAGCGATAATATTTTCTTCCGGGAGGACAATAAAAGCCTGTATGTTTGCCTGAAAGGCAACGGCTTTGTCCTGACCTTCCATTTCCCCTGTGGCGAAGAGTGGAATACCCCGTTGTATTTGGACTATCAGAGCAACGTGGAAAGTGGTATAATGAACAAAAATGGCGAGCTTTTTTATACGGCGGTTTCCATTTTGGAAGGGGTGATTTGAATGGCAAGGAAAGCTTACGTTTCTGTGAACGGAGATGTGACGGAGGCGGTGAAGGGGAAGCAGTATCCCAAGCATGCCTTAATTTTTTCTCCCATTGAAAAGTCCCCCAAGGATTACCGGACGCAGAAGGAACTGGCTTATGAGGAAGTGTCCAGCTCCATTGAAAGAATGATTGAGAAGATCGGCAATAAACCCATAACGGAATATCTCATATAAAAAACCCGTCAACCTTGTTGGCGGGTTTTGTTTTTGCTGCGTTCTATTCTTGTGCGTGTTGGGCTTCGTCCTTAACCTCGCTTTGGAAGCCAGCAATGCTTTCCTTGCGGCGCTGGTTCTTGTTTTGGATTTGGGCGCGCTCCTCGTCGCTGATCTCAGAGGAAAACTCGTTCAGATAATCCTCCGCTTCATCCAGATTCTGCTTGGTGTTCTGGATGCTTTGCTGCAGATGCTCCACATTATCCGCACGGTTATCCGGTTTTGCCATGATCGTCACCTCCCGTCTTGATAAAGGCGCCAGTTGGCGCTACCGGATAGCTTGATCGCCGGAGCCGGAACTTATGCGAGGATTTCAGCTTTCTTTTGCCGCTGCCCTCGGGTATACTAATTCTATTCCTGACGTGGAGGTGATACTCATGGCAATCAGAGATTGCCGGATTGCAACAGCCTCATGCAAAGCCTGATAGAAGGCGACCTTTGCATGTGTAGGCCGGCTGCGTAACATGTCGCCTGAAAGAATAAGCAATGATCGTTTTCTAACTGGCTTTGCACACCTTATTTGCTTTACAAACTAAAATAAGGGGCTGAGTTCCATGTGCGAACCATTTATTAGAAACTCCCAATATAACGTAATCAAGAATCAAGCGGATACGGTGCTCCGCTCCATCCGGACAGTAGGAGACCCGAAGGTGCTGGAATCCGTCCGTCTGACTGCGGTGGCGAAGGTGGAGGAGCTGTTTCCTGATGTGAGGGACAGCCGCAAAGCCATGCTGGAGTCTGTTTCCGACTTGAAAACAGCAGAGGATTTCCACGTTTATATCCAGGCGCTGGAGCCGTATATGCTGGAGTTCCCCCGCATCACCGAAAAGCAGCTCCAGAAGCTTTTCCCGAAGAACAAGAAGCTGAGGCTGCCCGACCTGACCCAGGTGGATTGGCGGTATGTGAGTTATCTGAGCTGGACAGACATCTCCACCAACAAAATGTTCGTTGTGTACCACAACGGTGAACAGTTTGTTGGTGTGGAGGGCAGATTTACCCCCACCAACAAAAAAAGCTACTGCTTCGTCTGCAACCGGTTCGAGGAGCTGGCGCTGTTTTCGGCCATCTCCAAAAAAAGGCCTGCTCACGCACAGCCGGACTACTACAAGTCCGTCGGCAATTACATCTGCATGAACGGCCATGCCTGCAACAAAAATATAACCGATGTTTCCTCCTTGGAGGCATTCATTGGCTCCATTTTGGATTAATAACCCATAAGATCACAGAAAGGGGCAGCTCCGGCTGCCTCTTTTTTGTTGCCGCGGCGCAGTGCCAGGAGTCCAACCTGCCACGGCCGGAACGCCGCCGTCTCCTTGTACCGCTTCCGTGCCAATAGGTTGTAATTTTAAAAAATCGGGTTGTATTTCCTAGTCGACCGCTTACACAATTCCCAGTAAAATGAAATTGTTCCGGGGATAA
>JAQSYT010000117.1 GCA_029256065.1 Paenibacillaceae bacterium | reverse complement strand
CCCTCTCCCCCATATACGCCAAGGCATGCCTCCCAAGTCTGATCATATCCGGCTCCTTCACCCGAAGGCCGTACCGGTACAAAGCTCCGCCGTCCACCGCCAGCAGAGGCTGGGCATCGGCGAAATTCACATAGGAGCGGCCGTCGATGAACATCCGGCAGATGTAAAGACCCATCTGCCGGACCAAGGGCTCCCCATATACATCAAATTGGCCACGGGAGGCCGTGTGCAGCATTTCCAGACAGTCGAACAATGATCCTGCCGCACGGTCCCAGTACGCAGGTCCCTCGTCGCAGCCTCCGTCATCCGCATAAGAGGCGATAAACCGGTCCAGGCTGGCAAGAATTTTCCCGATAGCCCGGGAGCGCGCTTCCGGCTCCTCCTCCATCAGCAGAAAGCTGAACAGAACACCTGAATTGACCCACGGGTTCCAATTGTTCACCGGCTTGTCCGAAGCCAGTCCCATCCAGAAAAAATCGCTGCGGGCCATATACGGCTCAAAAATGCGCACACGCAGCTCATGGCGAATCCGCTTGCGCACCGCCGTGCTCACCTCATCCAGCTTATCCCCGAGCAAATAACTGATGCCAGCGGCCAAAACCGCTGTCTCCGCCGCCATCAGATCAATGGTCGGCTCCGACATGTCGGGCAGCCCGTCATCCTTTGCCAGGCGGGACAGATAAAGATGGGCGGGAAGAGCCCAGCTGGACTCCTCGCATAAGGCCCAAACCCCGTTAACGATAGCATCCGTAAACCTGCCCCGGTGCTCCACACATTCGGCCAGAGCCAGCTTCACCAGCTTTTTCCGGCGTTCAAAGTGAAGCTCCTGAAACCGGGTCCGGTTGCCGTTGCGCTTAAAGTCCAGAAAGCGGGTCGCCGGCAGTGTCGGCCAGGCATAATCCAGCGCCTCTTCGCCCTCCTGCAAAAGCCGGGCCTTTACCTCCACAGGCAGCCCCTGCCAGGCCTCCCGGTCATGAACGGACGGGAAAGGCCGGTAATCCGCCGCCCCGCTGAATACCTGCTCAGACGCTCTTCCCGCCATATGCTCCACAAGCATATCCGTCTCCTCCTTGCCTTGTCTCTGCATTACCCCTTAACCGCACCCACCAGGGCGCCTTTGACGAAATACCGCTGCACGAACGGATAGACCAGCAAAATCGGCACAGTGGCCACCATAATGGTCGCGTACTTAATAGTTTCGCCGATCTGGTACTGGTCCCCTCCCCCGGAGGACATGCTGTCCGTAGAGTTGGAGATCAGAATTTCCCGCAGAATAACCTGAAGCGGAAACAACTCGCGGTTCTTGATGAACAGAGAGGCATAGAACCATCCGTTCCATTTGTCCACGGCATAATAAAGCGCCACAACAGCGATAACCGGCAGCGACAACGGCAGAACGATCCGGAACAGAATGACAAAATGATTGGCTCCGTCGATTTTGGCCGATTCCTCCAGCTCATCCGGAAGCGACATAAACGAGGTGCGCATAATGATCAAATTGAAGGTGCTGATGGCAAAGGGAATAATGACGGACCAGAGCGAATCCAGCAAGCCGATTCCCTTGACCAAGAGAAATAGCGGCACCAGTCCCCCGCTGAAAAACATGGTGAAGAGAATCAAAAACATAATCAGCCGGTTCCACAGCACACCCTTGCGGGAAAGCACAAACGCCCCCAGGGAGGTCAGAAAAAGATTGACGCTGACCCCCGCTGCAAGAATAAACAGGGTATTCGTGTAGCCGCTGATGATGGCGGAATTGGCGAAGACCAGCTTGTACGCTTCCCAGTTAAGACCCAGAGGCCGCAGCAGTATGCCCTGATGAGCCACGATCCTGTCCGCATCGCTAAGGGATGCAAAGGCTACGTACAAAAGCGGATAGAGGGTAATAATAATCAGCAAACTCAACAGAATATATACAGTGGCGTCAAACAAACGCTCGGACAGCTTAAGCTTAATGGCCATTCCTATCTTCCCCTTTCCTTTACCACAGGCTGCTTTCGGTGACCTTGCGGCTGAGCCGGTTGGCGGCCACAAGCAAGACCAGATTGATCAGGGAGTTGAACAATCCCACGGCGGTGCTGTAGCTCCAGTTGAATTCCAGCAGGCCTTTCCGGTATACGAATGAGGAGATCACATCGGCCGTTTCGTAGATAACAGGGTTATACAGCAGGATAATCTTTTCAAAGCCCACATTCAGCAGGTTGCCTACCCGCAGGATGAACATGATCACAATCACCGGGATAATGCCGGGAAGGGTAATGCACCACATCTGCTGCAGGCGCGAGGCACCGTCAATCCGGGCGGCTTCATATTGCTCCTGGTCGATACCCGTCAGGGCAGCCAGATAAATAATCGATTCCCAGCCGATTCGCTGCCAGATTTCCGATAGGACATAAATGGCCCGAAACATCTCCGGCTTTTGCAGGAAGGCCTGGCCGTCCGTGCCGAAAAGCTGCATGACCAGCGTATTGATCAGACCGCCGCTGTTGGTAAAGTCCTTGATCATCCCGCAAATGACGATCATGGAAATAAAGTAGGGCATGTAAGTAATGGATTGTGCAGCTTTTTTGAAGGTTTTATTCTTAACCTCGTTAAGCAGCAGAGCCAGCATAACCGGCATGGGAAACTCGAAGCACAGGGAGTACAGACTGATGATGACGGTATTCTTCAGGATACGCCAGAAGTAATAGGAGCTGAAGAAGCTTTGGAAATGGGCAAAGCCCACCCAGTCACTGCCCAGGATACCCTTCATGGGCGTGTAGTTCTTAAAGGCAATAATTGCCCCATATACAGGAAAATAATGAAATATTATATAGTATGCCAATACAGGCAGAATCATCAAATACAGATATTTGTTCAGCACAAAATCTCTGACCACTCTTCTGCGGAAAGAAACGGCAGAAGTTGCGGAGCGTGCATCCCATGATGACTGTATGCTGCTGTTCATGAACAGGCCCCTCCTTTACGTTTATGATAGGCGGAGAAGGAACCCCCTCTCCGCCCCCTTCCTCACCGTTTGTTATAGCGGTCCAAAGCGGCTTTTTTCAATTCGATGGCCCGGTCGATTTTCAGGGATTTCAGCTTGGTCACGTAGCTGTCGTAGGAATCCAGGGAAACGGCTCCCAGAATAATCTTGAGCGTCATTTCGTCTACCAATGTATTTACATCGTTCATAATGGCGGAATATTCCGCACTTTCGGCAGGGCTCATGGAAATGGGGGGGAGGATATATTTCTCCGTATCTGTTTGCTCCCAGGCGATTTGCGCGTCCTTTTGCTCCTGCATGCTGGTAATCTGTTCGCCATACCGCTTGTCTGTAACAAAAGGTCCGTTATAGGAGGAGCGTGCGTATTGGGCGATGGCCTGGGCCGGAGCCAGCTTGTCCGGGTTATTCATCACGAAGTCGGTAAGCTTGGGGTAATTGTTCTCCAGGGTATAGGTAGTGCCTTCCACACCGAAGTTAAAGAGCATATGCCCCTCTTCACCGTAGCCGTAATCCAGCAGCCGGACAGCCGCCTCTACATTTTTCGACTTTGCGGAAATGGCTACAGCGCCGGTATTGACATAAGCGAAATCCTTCTGCCCGAACATGGGCTTGTCGCCCTTGTTCAAAACCGGGTACGGAGCTCCGGCAAGCTGTGCCTTTTCATTCTTCTGCTTCAGAATCGGCTGCCACTTGCTGATTCCCGATCCGGAGTTCCACACACTGGCTCCGCTGCGTTCGGAGGTCATATTGGAATCCATTGTTTTCGTATCGATGGTGGCAATGTTCTTGTCGATAAGTCCTTCCTCATACCACTTGCGGAAGGTGGCCAGAAATTCCTTGTAGCCCGGCTCCAAAGGACCGTATTTCACTGCCCCATTGGACTGGTAGAAATTTTTGATTACCCCGAAAGCGCCGATGAAGGCACCGCCCTCCAGGCCGAACAGAGTCGTAGGCGTACCCAGGAAGGTCAAGGGAGCCGCGGCGCCCTTCTTTTCCTTAAAGGCCTTCAGCGTGGTATACCATTCATCCATTGTGGAGGGAACCGGAAGCCCCAGCTCATCCAGCCAATCCTTGCGGATAATGGGGCCCTGGTACGTCATTGAGGTGCCCTCCCCTCTAAGGAACGGGAATACATAATAGCTGCCGTCATCCGTTTTGATCTGCTTGTCCACATCCGGATGCTCCTGCAGATATTTTTTGAAATTGGGAGCATATTTCTCAATGGCATCGTTCAGCTTAAGAATGTACCCGTCGGCGATAGCCTTTTCGCCGCCACCGGGAAAGGTGGACCAGGAATATTCGATCATGTCGGGGAGATCGCCGGAGGCCAGCAGCATGTTCAGCGCCTCTGTTCTTTGATTGGAGGGCGGCTGAATAAATTCCAGCTGCACTCCTGTGCGCTTCTGCCACTCCTGGAAGAAGGGAACCTGGCTGAAGGTGGGTTTGGTGCTGGACACATTGGCGTTGAGCTCGGCCCAATAGGTCAGCTTTTTGTCCAGCTTAAGAGGATATACATTTCCGCTTGCAGCAGGGGCCGTTGCGCCGGCCGACTCCTGCGGGGCGGAGGAAGCGTCATCCGTGCCCCCGGCACAGCCTGCGACCAGCCCTCCGGCGACGGACAGGCACATCATGGAGAAAGCCGCCTTTTTCATTTTACTCTTCATGTCAAAATCCCTCCCATAATTGTTCTGCGCCAAGACAGCTATAAATCGTTTACATGTCCAAGTATGCGCGGCGGCCCCCAAAAAGGATATGTCGAAAAGCGCCAAAAGGGTTGATCATTCCTTCACGCCTCTTGACGAAACCTCCAATTCCATTGCATTCTCCCGCGAATCCCGCACAAGCACGGTGAGGCTATTCCTCCTCCACGTTCAGCAGCTCAGCTCCTTGTATTTCCCTGGAGTGATCCCTTCATGCTTTTTGAACACACGGATAAAGGTGGCCGTCTCCGTAAAGCCCGCCAGCCTGGCCGCTTCGGCCACAGACAGCCCTTGGCCGGCGCGCATGAACTCCTTCGCTTTCATCACCCGGTATCTGCCGATGTAATCCAACATACCTTCCCCCGTCATGTTTTTGAACATTTGCGACAGATAGCTGGGTTTTATCTCAAATTCCTTGCCGATCATATTCACATTCAAATTGTAATCCTGATAATGGCCGTGGATGAATTCCATAACCTCCGCTGCCAGTTCCCGCATGGATTCCGCTTTCACATGGGTGACCTGGGAGGCAATCTGTGAGGAGGCATAATCACATACCTCCTTCAGCAGGGCAAGCAATTGCTCATACATCTCCTTGATGGTCCGGCAAGCGGCGATTTGCTCCATCCAGCGGGGATTCTTCAAAAGAAGGCTTTCTTCCGTTCCGCCGATTTCATTCATCGTCTTGATCATCGTGCTGATCATATTGAACATGACGCAGCGCGCCAGAGTGATGGACGCCATGGGCTTGTTGAAATTCCGGTCGGCAATTTCATTCAGAACCGTACTGGCTTTCCCGAAATCCCCCACCTTGATGAAATTGATCAGCTGATGCTCGACCTGCAGCGGATAATAATAACCCAATTGCTCCTCCGCCTGTCCGTCTGTTTGAATCTCGCCGAAGAAGGTAATCTCCGGTTTTCCCATCACCAGCTTGTATTCCATGGCGTCCAGCGCCTCCTGGCACGCCCGGGCAATTCCCTCCAGACTTTGATGAATCCCGCTGCAGGACAGGGCCAGCCGGATGCCATGCCTCTCCAGCAGAAGCCGCCTGGCTTCTCCGGCGATTCTCCGCAGCTCATCCTCATGCGGCTCGCCTCCGTCAGGGCTGAAATTGACAATACAGGCGGACATGTCGTCCATTTCAGTGGTATAGCCCGCATGGTGTCCGGAGGCCAGCAGCTCCTCGATTATGCCGGCCATGATTAGCTGGAGAGGCTTTTCATCAGCGGGCAGCGAGTCCGGCTCCGAATCGTCCGGCCCCGGTTCCTCCGGTTCCTCCGCAAAGAACAGAATCACGGCGAACTCATCGGACTTGAAATGAATATTAAATTTTACAAGAGCCTCGTCAAAAGGGATATGCGGGTCCACTTTCCCCTTCAGCAGCCGGTTCAGGGTATTGGAGCGCACAATCAGGCTTTGCTTTTGCAGCTGCTGCTCGACTTGCTCTTTTTCGGATAAAGCATGAACCACCGCGTTCCGGATAAATCCCAGCTCGTTGACATTGGATGCGGCTTTCTGCTCCTTGCCGCCGCCGGAGAGAACCTGCACCAGCTGGCGGATGGGGGAATAGTTCCGGCGCATAAAGAAAAGCGTCAGCAGCCCCGCCCCGGCAATGCTGCACAAAATGGAGACGGTGGTAAACCGGCGGACGTATTCCGCTTTCTGCCAAAAAATCTGACTGGGAATGACAGATGCATACTTGAGTCCGGACACCTCCGATTCAAGTTAAAAAATTTCCGATTTATCAGCGGCTGTCACAGTGGAGGATTGCCGGCTGGAGCCGGTTTGGCCCAATTGATTAAGAATATTCAGAATATATTCCGAAGGAGCTCCCCCGGGATTGGATATCAGCACGCTGTTGGTTTCGTCCAGAATGAACATTTGGCCGCCGCTGAAGCCGAGAATGCTCTCAATGGCTTTCTGAAACCAGGACACATCGGACATGATCACCACGGTTCCCGGAGGGCTGCCCACGATTCTTCCCGGCAGGTGAGTCACCAGGGCCAGGGATTCGTAGGAAGAATCCGCACTGCTGCGCGGCAACACCATGAAGCGCTTGCTCTCTGCACGGACCACCTTCTCCTCCCACTCCTCATAGGTCATCGCCCCGGTATTGTGGAGGGAATCGAATGCCACGTGAAAATCCTGGATTGTGCCGGGAATAATGACATTCTGCTCCTTGTCCCATGTCACATAGAAATCACCGACAGACGTATAGGAGGTGCGGGTGATGCTGAATTCCTTGGCCACCCGGTAGGCGGTATACATGGCCTCATTATCTGTTTTATTGGAATAGAATAAATCCTGCACGTTTAAATTCCAGGTAATCTCCGTGTTCATCCGCAGCATCCGTTCAATTTGGGAATCGATGGTGCCTCTGGCTTGTTTGAGCAGAGCATCGTTGGCCCGGTTGATTTCGCTTTTAAGATTGATGTTGGCCTCCCGGTACATGACCACACTCATCAGAATCGGAAAAAACACGACTACAATGTACGAAGTGAACCAAGCTACGATGACGCTTTTCCGCCGCCCCCACAGTTTCCCCAGATTCATTCCGTCCCCCCCGTTTCATTTTGTCTCCCGCTGTATGATCTCTTCGAGTGCTCCTATTGTGACACAATTCATTTCAGGAAGTAAATAATAGCTTGGCCATGTTCGGGCCTTCGGCAGCTTTTGTCAATCGGATTGGAGATTTTATAAACGGCCGGGCGGTTTTCGCACCGGCATTGGAGGAAATCAGTATATCCGCCGCCCCGGCCAGGAGCCTATAATCCTAATGAATGCAACCGACCTTATGAAGCGAAAGGTGATCATGCCATGTGGAATGCAGCAATTCAGGATGCGCTGGCGAAGACCAAAGCCAATATCGGCAAATTCGGGGAGGCTTTCCCCTGGACCGGCGTCAACGGCGGAGATTACAAACGGAGTACCCATGAGGACTGGACGGAGGGCTTCTGGTCGGGTCTGTTATGGCTGTGCTATGAGTATTCCCTGGACCCCCAATACCGGGAGGCTGCCGTACGGACAGTGGCCAGCTTTGAACGCAGGCTGGCGGAGCGCAAGGTAATTGACCACCACGATATCGGATTTTTGTATCTTCCCTCAGCCGTAGCCCAATGGATCATTGAGGGCGACGAATCCGCCAGAGCCCTTGGCCTGCGTGCCGCAGACTGCCTGATGGAGCGCTGGAGGGCTGAGGGGCAGTATCTGCAAGCCTGGGGTGAGGCCGGAGACCCTGTCAACGGGGGACGGATTATCATCGACTGCCTGCTCAATCTTCCTCTTCTGTACTGGGCTTCGCAAGCAACCGGAGACAACCGGTACCATGACGCGGCTTACGCACATGCACAAAAAAGCAGAAGATATCTGGTCCGGGGAGATGACTCCTCCTTCCATACATTCAGCTTCGATATTCAGACAGGCGAGCCTGTTGGGGGCAGCACCCATCAGGGCTATTCCAACGGCTCCACCTGGACCCGCGGCCAGGCATGGGGTATTTACGGATTTATCCTTTCATATATATATACGGGCGATGCCCGTTTTCTGGAAACCTCCCGGCGGATGGCCCATTATTTTATCAGCCGGCTGCCGGAGGATTCGGTGACCTTCTGGGACTTCGATCTGCCAGAAGGGACAGATCATTACCGGGACAGCTCGGCCACAGCCATTGCCTGCTGCGGCATCCTGGAGCTGTTGAACTATTTGAAGAACAGTGAGGAGGAAACGTCCTTGCTTCGGGATGCGGTAGAACGGTGCATGACTTCCCTTGTTCAACATTATTCCACTATCAACACTCCCCATGCGGAAGGGCTGCTGAAGCACGGATCGTATTATGTCAGAGGAAACCTGTCTCCCGATGATTACGTCATCTGGGGAGATTACTTCTACCTGGAGGCGCTGATGCGTCTGGAGCGGGAGGCTCCCGGCTATTGGTATGAGAGAAAGCAAAGGGAGGGATAAACCATGATGAAGGTATCCATAGCGGTGGGCAGCTGTGATCTGCCGGACAGCGACTTGAAGCAGCTTAGCCAGTTGGGAGTGGATTGTATTGATCTAAAGCTGGGACATACCCTTCCGGGGGTAAAGGAGCAGGGCTTTCCGGATTTGGACCGCCTCCTCCAGCTCAAGCGCAGAATCCGTTCTTACGGCATGGAGATTAACCGGGTGACATTGCCTGACCTGTCCGCCGATTATATGTCCGGCTCCCCGGGTTCGGAGCTTGAACTGGACAATGCGGTACAGGCCCTGAAGGTATTCGGGGAGGCGGGGCTGTCTCTTGCCCGCCAGCGGCTGGCGGGAGATGTGTTCCCTAACCTGGCTGACTGCTATACAGCCCCGCACCGGGGCGGAGCTGCCGCACGGGGAGAGGCCTTGGTCCGTAATCCCGTCCCGGCTCCTCCTTCCATGCAGCAGATGGAGGCCTGGTGGCAGCGGTTCGAGCTGGCCTTCGGCAGACTGGTGCCGGTAGCGGAGGAATACAACGTGAATCTGGCGGTGCATCCCTCCGATACCCCCCACTTCAACACGCCTTTTGCCGGCCCGGGCCTCCACCGGGTGATCGACACCTTCCCCAGCCGGAATGTGGGATATGTGTATTGTGTGGGCACCCGCGGCGAAGCGGGCGGCACCCCGCTGGTGCTGGACGAAATCCACCAATACGGCCGCAAAAACCGGATTTTTCTGGTCCATCTGCGCAATGTGCGGGGCAGCCTGGCGACTGCCGGAGCTTTTGAGGAATCCTTGCTGGATGACGGACATATGAATTTGCCCAAAATCCTGCTGGCTCTCCATAAAGTGGGTTATAACGGCTGCATCAACCCCGACCATATCACACATCTGGAGATGGACCGGGTATACCGCCAAAAGGGGCACGAGGGTCTCGACTGGGTAGCCTGGTCCTATTCAATCGGCTATGTGAAGGCGCTGCTGGCATCCTTGGCCGAATTTTGCGGAGAACGGTAAGAAGCCGGGCCAAAACACTAAAAAGCCGCCAACACGGGGGAAACCCCTTGTCCAGCGGCTTTTTTTTACGAAAATGCACGACTATGGCATTTTCATTCGGGGGTTCCCCCAAAAGTACCCGGAATTTGCTTCGAAGCATCTCGTCACTTTTGGGGGATTGTTTTGTTGCGGAATAGCGGAGTCGGCGGGCTACTCCACACTTTTCAGCGCTTCCACCATGACGATGCGGTTCAGCGTCCGGTTGGTGATCCAGTTGACGGCAACAGCGAAGCAGATGGTGATGGCTGCCGTAATCAGGTAACTGAGCGGCTCCACACGAACTGCGAAGTGGATGGACGGCATGTTGAGGGCCACTGTCAGGAAGCTGCTGATGAACCGTCCAACAGGCAGCCCGATGAGAATGCCCGCCCCGGTAAGCAGCAGCGTTTCTTTGTTGACATACTGGTGCACTTCCTTATCGTAGAAGCCCAGCACCTTGATGGTGGCCAGCTCCCGGCTGCGCTCCGAAATATTGGTGTTGGACAGGGTGAACAGCACCACAAACGCCAGACCGCCTGCCATCACAATGATCAGGAGCAGCACCGCATCCATCAGGTCGAAGCCATATTGGTCCAGCAGTGCTGCGGTGCTTACCGCAGACAGCACATTGTCATTGTCCAATAGGGACTCCGCATACGCAGCCTGTTCCTCACTGGACAATGCGGGCAGATGGGCCAGCACACCGTTGGGGGCATATCCGCCGAACAGGGCCTCATATTGCTTCTGAGACAGATAGACGTTGTTGCCCAGATAGTTCTTCACCACATCGGCTACCACAACCTCGTGCTGCTTCAGCGCCATATCCTCCAGAGTAAGGGCATCCCCCGGCTCCAGCCCCAGGATACGGGCGGCGTTTTGGGTAAGCAGCACACCTTCTTCTGCAGGTTGAATCAGCTCTCCGTCCAGATTTTCCAGCCGGATATAGTCCCCGATTCCTGCACCGCCGTGAACCGCTATAAGCTGCACCTTCTCCGCGTTTCCGTCCGCATTAATCAGCTTCACACTGTCCGCCCGCACATTCACGGAATCCTTCACCTTGCTGTCTGCTGTCAGCTGTTGGGTAAGGCTGTCCAGCCTGCCCTCCTGGGCGACGGCCATAAGATCATAGTTGTAAACCGCCTCATACTGCCGGGGGCCCAGATCGGCGATGGAATCCTTGATGGCGAAGCCGCATAGGATGAGAGCGGTACAGCCCATGATGCCCCCTACCGTCATAAACAGCCGCTTCTTATAGCGGAACAGATTGCGCACCGTCACCTTATTCAGAAATTTAAGCTTGTTCCAGATGAACGGAATACGCTCCAGGAATACCCGTGAGCCTGCCCGCGGCGACTTGGGGCGCATGAGGGAGGCGGGCATTTGCCGGAGCTCGCTGCGGCAGGCCAGAGCCGTTGCCCCCAGGATGGCAACCAGAAACAGGAGAACGCCGCCCACCCCGTAGAGCATGTCAAACCGCAGCTCATAATGAGGAACGGTATAAAGCTCCTCCAGCACCAACGAAATAAATTGCGGCATAAAAATAAATCCGAACAGGTCACCCAGAAGCCCTCCAAGCAGGCAGGCCATAAAAGCAAACAACAAATATTTGCGGTAGATGGCTCCGTTACTGAAGCCCAAGGCCTTAAAGGTGCCAATCAGTCCGCGTTCCTCCTCCACCATCCGGGTCATGGAGGTCAGACTCATAAGCACGGCCACCAGCAGGAAAATCACCGGAAACACCTTGCCCACCGCTTCAATAGAGGATAGATCATTGATCATGCTGGAGTAACTGTCCAGAGAAGCGCGGTCCTGGATGTACCATTGTGCGGCGGCGTTGGAGCCGGCTTTCCCATGCTGGCGTTCAACCTCTCTGATAACCCCCTGCACAATACGTTCATATTCCTCCGAAAAGGTATCCAGCTCCTCCGTTCCGGCCACCTTCATATAAATGGCGGTAAAAATGGGGCTGCTGCGCTCCTCTGCTGCTGCAAAAAAGGTATAGTCTGTGGTGACATTGGCCCGGAAAACACTGGCCATGCCACCGGCTTGAATATTCAAGGGGTCCATCACCACCCCCGTAATGGTATAGGCGTCATTGCCGGTGGCTAACGTGCTGCCCACGGAGGCTCCGCTTTCATCCATATACTTGCGGGTAACGGCAATTTCCTTGCTCTGGACAGGGAGTGTGCCCTCCAGGATGTAGGGAGCGTTAATCCCTTTGGCGCTGAGCACCTTCATTTCCGCGCTCTTTCCTGCTCCCTCCACATCGGTCTGGACGGTTTGGCTGAAGGCCCCTTCCGCGGTCTCCACACCCTTCACCTGGCTGACCGCCTTCACATCGTCCTCCGTCAGCCCGGCCGGTGACATAATGCGGATATCAAACAAGCTCTGGCGGTCATAAAATTTGTCCGCAGAATAATACATATCCATGCAGGAGGCATACAAGCCTGTCAGCATTCCTACACCCAGCGCTGTAATCAGCATAATGGACAAAAACCGCTTCCACCCCTTGCGGATGGAACGCCAAATATCGTTGTGATATGCCTTGTTCATTCCGTCACCACTCAATCTGCTCAATGGGAGTCGGATGTTCGTTGTGAACCGTCCTGACCACCTGGCCGTTCTTGAAGTGGATGATCTTGTCTGCCATAGGCGCCAGAGCCGAGTTATGGGTGATAATCAGCACCGTAATTTTCTCCTGCCGGCACATGTCCTGAAGCAGCTGCAGGATTTGCTTGCCTGTATTGTAATCCAGCGCACCCGTAGGCTCGTCGCAAAGCAGCAGCTTCGGCTTCTTGGCGATGGCGCGGGCGATGGATACACGCTGCTGCTCGCCGCCGGAGAGCTGGGCGGGGAAGTTGTTCTTGCGTTCGGATAACCCGACTTTATCCAGGGTATCGGAGGCGTCCAGCGAGTCTTGGCGGATCTGGGCGGCCAGCTCCACATTTTCCAGCGCGGTCAGATTGGGCACCAGATTATAGAATTGGAATACAAACCCGATATCCGTCCGGCGGTAGCCCACCAGCTGCTTATCGGAATAACGGGAAACCACTTCTCCGTCCACAACGACTTCGCCGGAGGTGGCCGTATCCATCCCGCCTAATATATTGAGAGCTGTAGTCTTGCCGGCACCGGAGGCGCCCAGAATGACGGCCAGCTCTCCCTTCTCCACCGAAAAGCTGGCATTCTCCAGGGCGCGGATGACAACCCCTTCGGAGGCGTATTGCTTTCCCACTTGGTTAAATTCAATATAGGCCATCAGGTTCTCTCCCTTGACATTTTCTTGCTGATTCCCTATCGTAATAAACACCGTGTTGGTTTGTCAACCTGCAGACGGCTACAAAACGTCCGTTTCCCAACACAACAATCCGTAAATGTCGTTTTCTCTACATACACAAGAAAAATGTTGGACCAGGAGGACAGAAGCAATGAAGGAAATGAAGCTGGACCGGAAAACCCGCTACACCCGCATGGTGCTGCAGGACAGCCTGATGGAGCTGATGAGAGACAAGCCCATCAACAAAATTACGATTAAAGAGCTATGCGAAAAGGCAGACCTCAACCGGACAACCTTCTATGCGCATTATACCGACCAGTACGATCTCCTGCGAAAAATCGGTGACGATTCCCTGGCGTGGGCCAAGGCAGCCGCCACCGAGCTGATCGCAAAAACGGAAGCGCATGAAACCAAGAAGGTGTTGGAAGGCATCTGCCATTATTTTGCCCAAAACAGCAAGTATCTGCAAGTGTTAATGAGTGAACGGGGAGATTTGGATTTCCAGAAGGAGCTGCTGACGCTGATCTACCAGGAATGCGGAATCAATTCGATGGCGGAAACCAGCGGGGAGAAGGCGGAGCTTTACTTCCGGTTCGTAGTGATGGGATGTGTCGGCCTCATCCAGCATTGGTTGAAAACCGGGCTGAAGCAAACACCTGAAGAAATTGCCGAAATTATCTATGATATGGCGGAGTTGCTGCGGCGAGGATAAACGCCTATCGGCGTCCTTCAAGAAATATACTTTCTGAGACTTTAA
>JAQSYT010000485.1 GCA_029256065.1 Paenibacillaceae bacterium | reverse complement strand
CTGACCAATTCCCTTGCGATGCGTTCCTTCATTTCCTTCATTTCCAACGTTTCCGTCATGCCTGTTCCTCCTCTCCTGATGTGCCCGGCATAGCCGCAGCCTTTATGTTTGTATTTTCCCTTATTCCGGTCACGCCGAACATGGCGGAAGTATTACAACCGAAAAATCTTTTCCATTTCCGTCCAACGAAACCCCTGCTACAATAAAAACAAGAAGAAACGGAGGATCATCATGGCCAAAGAGAGCTTCGATAAGGAAATCCAATTCCTGCGCCTGCTGGTGCTGACCAGCGGGGCCTTCAACAGGCAGCAGTTTGCGGAGCGGCTGGGGATTTCGGTGCATACCTTCGACAAAACCCTCCGCCGCCTAAAGGATGTGGTCAGCTCCCTGCAGCAGCATTTGCCCAAGGAGCAGGGGAAGGAGCTGCTGGACACCATCCGGTTCAACTATTACGATTCCGCCGATCCGCTGCTGCTGTTTCTCTTCCGGGCCAAGTCGGTGAAGGAATCGGAAACCGAACGGCTGTCCCTTCTGCTGGGGGCGCTGCAGGGTGAAGCGCTGACCGCCATGGAGCTGCTGGATACCTGCTGCGGAGCCATGCCGGCCAATCAGCCTATGCCTGACGAAAAGACCATCCGGTCCGACCTGAAGTATCTGGAGGAGGTAGGCGTCATCCGCAGGGAGCCCGGCCCCCGCCCCTACCGCTACCGGATTCAGGATCAATTGGTAAGGAGCTTGTCAGACAATGAGCTGGTGGATCTGTACAATTTTGTGGATGTCATGGCCAACACCCAGGTGCCGTCCGTACAGGGATATCTCCTGCGGGACGGACTCAAGAAGCAGCTTCTGCGCACGGAGGGCGGCGAGCTGGCGGTGGAGCCTTTTTTATACAAGTACCATTATCATTCGCGGATTCTGGACGAAGCCCATCTGTTTACGCTGCTCCATGCCATCCGCCATTGCCGCAAGGTGGAGTTCCTCTACTTCTCGCCCAAATCGGAAAAAAGCTATGCCTCCAAAAACACCAACCCCCTGTTCGAGCGGGATACGGAGGGCAAGACTGTGCAGGCTCTACCTCTGCGGATCGTCTACGATCACCAATACGGCAGGTGGTATCTGCTTGCCCATGGCAGAGAGGGCATCCGGAAGTACCGGATGGAGGGTTTGACCCAGATCGTGGAACGCGAAGCAGTGGAAAAGGACTGGTTCGGGCAAAAGCAAACTGAGCTGGGCGAAAAGCTCCGGTACAGCTGGCTCATCGATACGGGTCCGGCCATGCGGGTGCGGGCCCGTTTCTTCAACCCGGAGGGCTCCGAGCCCAACTTCGTGAAGGAGCGGGTGCTGCTGCAGGGGCAATGGGGAGAGATTGTGCAGGAGGAGGAGCAAGCCTTCATCTATGAAATTACAGTCAACGGGATCACCGAGATCAAACCGTGGCTGCGCAGCTTCGGCTCCAGCTGTGAGGTGCTGGAGCCCCGGCAGCTCCGCCAGCAGATGATCGAAGAATGGAAGGAGATCCGGGCCTACTATGAATCTGTTTGAGAAAATCTTCAACTACCAGATCATCTCCCGGCTGGAGGATTCCGGGACCTTTATGGTCACGGCCCATGAACGGTCCTGGCTGAAGACGATGCTCGGGCATCCTGCCGCCAAGGAGGCCTTCACCCCGGATACGCTGGAGAAGCTGCAGGCTATTCTGGAGCAGGATGAACCGCTGGATACCCACCGCTACCTGCTGGAAAAAGCGCGGAGTGTGGAAAAGCAGGTTTATCATCCTCTCCTTCGAACGCTGCGGCGGTATATCCAAGCGAAGAGCGGAGTTTGTCTTTCGTACAAGGTGAAGGACGGCCGGGTGCACACCGGCCAGCAGGGCTATCCCTACAAGCTGGAATACTCCATGGTCAAGCGGGAATGGTATCTGCTCTGGTTCCATCTGCGGAATCATGCGTTTATGAGCACACGGCTGCAAAACATCCTCTCTCTGGAGTCCGGTTTTGTTGACCCGAAGGTGACGGACACCATTCTGAAGAAAATCGGCAGTCTGCTGGACTCCCGCAAAAGCGAGGCTTTAATCGAGATTATCCCCATGTACAATGAGGAGCTGTCGCGGATTCTGTACGCCTTCTCCAGCTTCGAGAAGGATGTTATGTATGACGGGGATTCGGATACATACCGGGTGAAGGTGGCGGTTATGGGGGATCAGGCGGAATATTTGTTGTCCAAAATCCGTTTCCTGGGGAAACGGGTGCGCGTGGTGGAGGGGAATTATCTCAAGCGGCGTATGCTGGAGGCCTCCACCAAGGCACTGGACCGTTATGGGGCCGGCCCCCAGGACGCGGATCAGGGCGAGGCGCTGTCCTCGTAGGGCTGCCGGATCGGGCAGGAGCCGCCGGGCCAGCTGTTTGGCTCAGCTGCGCAGCCGCATTTTCAGAATCGGGAAGGGATTGCCCTGGTCATCCATGGCGAGACGTTCAAACACTTCAAAGCCCATATGCTCATAAAAGCTTTTCGCCTTGGGGTTTTGCTCATTCACATCCACATACCGGACGCCATGGGTCCGGACGGCAAGCTCCACCAGCCTTCTTCCGGATCCCTGGCCTGCATGGTCCGGAGACAGGAACAGCATCTCGATTTTCCCGTCGGCAATCCCCATAAATCCTGTGGGGTTGCCGTTTTTCTCGGCCCCTACCAGTACAGGGATTTCCCCGAGTGCGGCTTTAACCAGAGGAGCCAGCCCTTCGATATCCGTCTTGCCAAGAAAAGCATGCGTCGCCTCCACCGAACACCGCCACACCTCCGCCAGGGCTTCGATCAGCTCCGGCGGTCTTTCTTTATATAGAGTCAGCTCCATATTCTTCCTCCTTTTTTAACGTCGCGGCGGCAGATAAGAACATCTCCATCATTTCCTGGCGGAAATGATTAGCA
>JAQSYT010000116.1 GCA_029256065.1 Paenibacillaceae bacterium | reverse complement strand
CAACACACCATTATGATACAGCTCATACCTGAGAATTCCTGCATTATCCACAGCCGCGTCCCAGGTTAGTGTCACTTTGTCCCCGGTCTGCACGGCGGTGAGCTTGGAGCCGGTAGGCCACTGCGGGGTGATGGTATCGTGCTCCAAGGTCTTCAGTTCATCCAGCTCCAATAAAGCTGAGGTGTTGCCGGCTGCATCCACAGCAGTCACAGCAAAGCGGCAGGAGGTTCCAGGTGTAAGACCAACTGCATAATAACCCCGGACCCCCGGCTCTAACAAGGCAACCCGTACATCTCCGTTAAAGAGCTTATACTGCGTTACGCCAGTATCGTCCAGCGCTTCGGGCCAGCTCAGCCAGACGCCGGTGGCGCTGATGCCGGATGCGGCAAGGGTACTGCCTGCCTTCCATTGAGGCGGCACCGTATCCGCCGGAGATGTAGTCACCTGGAGGGAAGGGCCGTCGGCAGCATTACCTGCTTCATCCAGTGCGGAAATTCGGAAGCTGTAAGCCTTGCCCGGCTCCAGCCCTTCTGCACGGTAAGCTGTAGCCATTCCCGGTACATCCGCCAGCCGCTCCCCTTCCAGATAAATTTCATAAGCTGCCACCCCATACTGATCCTCTGCAGGTGTCCAGGCAAGTGACACGGTATGACGGTCTATCCCGCTTGCAGTCAGCTTTGCCTCTGTCGGCCAGACAGGCGCAAGCCCATCCGCCTGGGGCGTCTGCAGAAGAAGAACCGGTCCGGTTGCGGATTCCTGAGCTGCATCCTTGGCCTCCACCCGGAAGGTATAAGCTGTAGAAGAGGCCAAACCCCGAACGGTATAGGAGCGTACATCCGACCCAACCTGGGCTATCTCCACATCATTTTGGTAAATCACATAGCGGTTGATACCCTGCCCATCCTGTGCCCCTGCCCACGAAAGGGTCACGGATTGAGGGGTTAGCCGGTCTGCCTGAAGATGGGCTGCATTCCATTCAGGAGGTGCTTCATCCACCGGCATCTCCTCGGTGCCAACCAGCAGATACGGGCGGTAAACGGCGCCGGATACAGTGGATTCCTTGGAATACATGTCCACGTTCTGATCCTTCCAGGCATCATCCTGGAGCTTAAAGCTTACGGAACCGGCGGAATCCGCCGCCAGCTTGGAGGCGACATAACCGTCTACTGCAAGCTCCTTCCAATACTTCGCGTTGCGGACAACCGTGGAGCCCAGTTTGGTGCCTTCCTCTGGTTTGTTTCTCCAGTTGATGGCCGTTTCACTCCAATTGTCCCCGACAGCATACAAATCCATGCTGATATCCAAATTGGGCGTCTGCACTTCATAGATGTACAAATGAAGTGATGCCTTGTAAACCTGCCCGGTTACCGTCTGAAGCGGGAACTTCAGATACGCCCGCCGGTTATTGCCTGTATTCTTGTTAGTCTCGCTGCCGGAAACACCTGCTGCATTTTTAAACCGCAGATATTCCAGGTTGAGGGTTGTGCCGTCCCCGCCAAACACTGCCGGGGCCTGAATAAAGGCATCATCGCTGGGATAAATCCGCTGCTCCTTGCGGACCACACCGGAGAAGGTTTGCACCATTACAGATGGTCCGTCCGCCGTCCAGCTGCCGGAGGCATCCCCCGCCTCCACCCGGAAGGTATAGGGTGTGCCTGGCTCAAGGCCTGCAGCGGTGTATTGAAGCACATCCCCATACACCGTTTCCAGAACAGTGCCGTTGCGGTACAGTCTGTAGGCGGCAAGCGCTGTATCATCCTGGGCCGCTGTCCAATCCAGACTGACGGAGTGATCGCTAAGGGAACGGTAGGTCAAGGCTCTACCCTCCGGCCACACCGGTGCGGCTGCATCGCCTGTCACCTTCGTTGTGGCTGTGAATGCAGGTCCTGTAACCGACCAATTGCCGCTAAAGTCTCCTGCCTCCACCTTGAAGCTGTAGGTGGTATGGGGCGAAAGCCCGCTGACCTCATAGATACTGGCGGAAGCGGGCAAGGTGACCAGCTCCACACCGTCCTTGAACAGCCGGTAAGCCTCCACGCCGACACTATCCAAAGCCCCGTCCCATTGCAGCTGCAGGTTCTCTGCAGTTATATCCCCAGCCTTGAGCGCAGAAGCGGCAGGCCAGACAGGCGGCGCCGTATCCGAAGCACCCGGGGTTCTGAAGATCACTATGGGTCCGCCCAAGGACAGATTGCCGTCGCTGTCTTGTCCCTCTACACGGACAGTATAAAGCGTATTTCCCGTTAATCCGGTCAATGGGTAGCGGGTATCCGCCGTGTCTCCCACGGCCTGCCCGTTGACATAGATGCGGTAACCTGCAATGCCGTCATTATCCACTCCCGGCGGCCAGGACAAGCCTGCTGCCGTTTCCTCCAGCCCGCTTAGGGTTAAATAAGAGCCCTTGGTCCAACCCGGCAGGGTGTTATCCCTGCCCGCAACTGTGGCTGCCGAAAGCTCAGGACTTGCAGCCGAACGGTTGCCCTTGGCGTGCACCGCTTCAACATTGAAGGCATAATCGGCACCCGGCTCCAGCCTCGTCACATCATAACGGGTAACCGAGCCGGATACAGCCTCCGTCAGCACCTGGCCGTTCATGCGGACTACATAGTGGTCCACTGCCACATTATCCTTGGCAGCAGGCCACTGGAGGGTAACAGAGGTGGGAGTTGTCTCTGATACGGCGAAGGCTTCACCGAAAGGCCACACGGGAGGTGTAATATCCCCCGTCTGGGCAGGAACCGGCAGAGGTATGAAGGCTGTGCCGGAGGCGGGGCCTTCCTCTCCCCAAACCACTGTCACCTTGTTCTCCTGGCCTTTAAGCAGCGAGGCCTTGACGGTCTGGCTGATTCCATCCCGGGTCACGGTGATATCATAATCTCCGTAGAAGCCTCTGGTACGGAAATGCCCGTCTCCGCCGCTTTGTCCTGACACATCTGTCCACCAATCTCCATACACCAGCTTTCTCCACTGCTCGCCGGAGGGCTTTAAGGACCAATCCTTGCGGAACAGCGGGGCATTATTCTGCCAGTGCTTGCCGTCCCAAAAGCCCCACATGGTAAAGGACTCCACATTAGGATGGCTGAAGGCAGCCAGTAGGATATCCCGGGTGAATTTGCCCTGGATGTCTTCCTTGGGTGAGTTCATATCGAATTCCGTAATGGCAAGCTCAGGTGCATATTGGGTAAAATGAGTCAGCTGATTATAAAACGCCATAGGACTGACCGGCGTGCTGCCGAAATGCCCCTGAATACCAACACCATCAAGAGGCGCTCCCCGGTCCTTCACACCTTGGAGAAGGTCGGAAAAACTCTTAATGACAGGCGCATCCACACCCAGAATCTGCGTTTCGTTAATATAAAGCTTGGCATACGGGTCCGCCTCCTTGGCCCATTTGAGCCAGTCGGCCATAGCAGCGTAGTTGCCAGTACCCGTGCGGATCAGGCTGTTCAGAACCGGCTCGTTCACCACATCCCAATCCAGCAGCCTTCCCCGGAAAACACCCGCTGTTTCATGAAAATGATCCTCGATCCGCTTGTTGAGAGCAGCCGGATTGGAGATCAGTCCGGGAATATCCTCCGGCAGGCGGGTGGCCCCCTCCCAGATCAGATTATGTCCTCTGACGGCAAAGCCTTTTTCACCAAGCCAATTATAGCTTTTCACCGCCATGGCCTTGTCCTTTTCCCACCAGGGCCACTTCATATCATTCTCCATAACGGCGGCATTAAAATTTTCCTGGAGCTTGGTCCGGTACATTTCCGCTTCCGGGGTGGCGGCGAAAAGCATATCGCTGCTCACCGCCGTTCCGAATTTGAAATCATGCTTGGTCATACTGACCCGCACATCTGCCCCTGCAATAGGCTGTCCGTCCCGGTCCTTGACCACCACGTCCAGATCGCCCTTGCGGAGCTGCTCGATACGCCGGTTAGCCTCCTCCCGCCAAGGGGCGTCCTCCTCCATCCCGTCATAGATGACAGGCGTGCTGGGCAGCTCATCGAAGGCCAATGCCTTCTTATAATTGATCACCTTCAGGTCAGCCACCTCTACCACCTGGGGCTTGTAGCCCATCCGGACCGTTACCTGAGCCGTGTTTTCCTCCATAACCAATGCAGCTTTGACCGGAATCAGAAAACGCTTCCATTCAGAGGGGATGGCAATCTCCTCTTTAAGCGACTGGCTCCAAACTTCCTTTTTCTCCATAACCAGGGTTGCTTTCCCCTCTGCCGTTTCATGACTGGAGCTGATGGTCCGGGCGTAAAAGCTCGCCAGCAGCACATCATCCTTGTCCATGGCACTCTCCACAGGAAGCACATACTGGAACGAATAGGTGCTGGCCGGCTCCTTGGAGGTGGTAAAACGGATGGCTTCCGCAAAGGGCTGTCCCTCCACCGAAACACGCTCCATGGAGCCGTACGCAGGGGCTTCCGGGTTCAGTGCCGCCCCTTCCTTAAACAGGCTGTTTATCACAACCTCGCTGCCCGGCATCTGGGCCAGCTCCTCCTCCGTTTTGACGGCGGCGAAGGCGCTGAAGCTCTGTAATGGCGACCAAGCCAGCAGTCCGGCCAGCACAAGGGCCATCCCTTTTTTCTTGAAGATCCGCATATGATTCACCCTTTCTTTATTTGTAAAATCAGTTATTTATTTGCTCGATTTCGGTTATACCAATCGGTCATCTCCCGGATAGCAGCCTCCCCTCCTTGGAGTTTCCATGCGATCACAAATTCATCGAAGCTGGAGGACGGCTTTTCTCCCAAAATAATTTGGGCGGCGGCCTCCTGAAAGGTTCCCTTGTACGTCAGATCCGGCTTCTTGGTCATGGTATCTGAAGGCGGCATGCCGGAGGTAGGGTTGGATATCCCCTCCTTGCGGGAAATTTCAATGGACCGGAGCAGCTTCCGGTAGGATTCCTCGTTGTTGATCAGCGCCTTCTGGGCCTGGTCGCGGAAGCCGTGCAGCATAAACACTGCAGACCGCCAGCGGAGATCACGGTCATTCCTGGCGTTGTATCGGATAGCTCCATTTTGGCGTGTGTAGGACAGCCCCTCTACCCCCAGCTCGGCAAACAGCTGCCCCTCCTCCGAGATAAGCCAGTCCAGCATCCGGACAACGGCCTCCGGGTGTTTGGTTTCCTTGTAAACAATGAAGGTCCTGAGCACCGGCTTCTCCACCCGCCCCAGACTGCCTTCGTAACCGGTTCCCCGGGGAGTGGAGATGGCCTCCACATTGGGCCTTTTCTCAGGAAGGAGGCTGTTGAGCTCCTTCTGCCACGGGTCATACACACCGAACACCACATGGTTCCACACCCCGACCAGGTCCGACTTGATTTTCTGATCCCAGACCGCCCGGGAATTGGTCAGAAAATCCTTATCCATCAGCCCCTCCTGGTACATAGTGCGCATAAAGCCCAAGGCTTCCCTCATATTGGGATGGACAAAACCGGGAATGATCTCCCCCTGGTACAATACGTTGGAGTCCGGATTAATGCCGAACATGCCGAAGATGTTGTCGGCCCATTCCATTTTTTCGCGGCTGGAAAAAGGAATCTCATCCGAGAGCCCGTTCCCGTTGGGGTCACCGTCCCGGAAAGCCCGGAGCATATCCAGGAAATCGCCGGATGTCTTCGGCTCCTCCAGACCCAGCTTATCCAGCCAATCCTTGCGGACAAACAGCAGCCGCTCGGCCGGGGCGTTGCCTTGGGCAATCTGGGGAATGGCGACAATTTTGCCGTCCAGAGTAACGGCGTCCCATGCGGATTGGGGGATAAATTGGCGCAGATTGGGACCGTATGCGTCGATATACGGCTTCAAGTCCAGAGCCAGACCGTTTGCCACCAGCTCCGAATTTTCCACACCCCAGACCATATGCACATCGGGAATATCCCCGGAGGCAAATTTGAGCCGCAGCTGCTCCATATAGTTCTCATGAGGAAGGAAGGTGATATCCAGCTCTGTTCCCGTCTGCTTGGCCAGGAATTGGACAGTGGGCAGGTTCATGGCCCTGCCTGCAGGGATTTGCTGGGCGTTGTTGGACATGAACATGCGGATGGGTGTACCGGCTGCCGCGGCGGAATTGCCAGGGGCAGCAGCTGTGTTGCCAGGGTCTGAGGCTGTGCCGCCGGTAGTCAGGGTGGGCGGTGAGGATGGAGACAGGGCAGAGCCGGAGCTGCCGGAGCGGTCGGTGCGGTCGGTGAAACACGCGGTTGTCTCCAGCATGAAAAGGATCAGCATCAGGATGAGCCCGATTTTTCTTGCACAGCCCCCGGCGTTCATGCGTAATACCCCCTCCCATTGTCCGAATTCGGCAGATGATTCATTCATTATAGGCCAGCCGCTGCGCTTCAACAATGTAGTGATGGTTCGATTTGCTATAGTAATCGTCTTTTCTGAGGGGACGGGTGAGGGGGATGGTGGGGGGCGTTGGTGAGGAGGAGTTGGTGAGGGGACGTTGAGCGGTGAGGATTCGAGTGGGAAAATGCGGTTGATGACTGTATGTCGGGACGTTTGTGCGGAAAGTGCGGTTGATGACTGTATGTGGCGGGACGTTTGTGCGGAAAGTGCGGCTTATGGCGCAAATAATGAAGCAACAGCACGGAAAAGTGGGTGGCGGCTGAAGCCATAATGCAAAAGTGCAGTTATTTTCTCTGCTCCCCGGACCTCCAGCCCCTCAAAATGCAAAAATGCAGTTATTTCCCGCCAAACCAGCCTCAAAACCGTTTTTTACTCAAATTAACTGCATTTTTGCAGGATAGCCCCTCCATTTGACGCATTCCGGCTAAAATAACTGCACATTTGCATTTTGCGCACATACAGGACATCCGCCAAACCATCCAATCAGCCAATCAGCCACTGCTAATTCATCAAATGCCCCCACCTATTGCTCCAACCTATTGATCCAACAAAATTTTCCACTAATTGCTCCAATCAAACCTCTTATCATACCTTCACCAAACCAACCTGGCGTTCCAATCAAACATTCGTCCACACCTTACACCAAGCCGCTAACCAAACGCTCCATTCAAAGCACTTGTCAACTCCCTCTCAACCGCCACAAAAAAGACGCCCCTGAAGGGACGCCTGATTAGGGTTGCATACACAGCCTAGAACGGATAAATCAGAGGCAGCGCGATGATCATCACGATGCCCATGAGAATTTGCAGTGGCAGTCCTACCTTGAGGTAGTGGCTGAACTTGTAGCGGCCCGCTGACATGACCAGAGCGTTGGGTGGAGTGGAGAAGGGTGAAGCGAAGCACATGCTGGCTCCGATGGACACGGCAAACAGATATGCGTGGGGATTCGCCCCAAACTGGGTGGCTGCTGCCAGGGCAATGGGCGCCAAAAGTACGGCGCAGGCCGTATTGCTGATGAACATGGTCAAAATGGAGGTAGTAATGTACACTCCCGCCAGCAGCGCCATAGGCCCGAACTGGCCCAGACTGTTCACCAAGCCGCTGGACAACAGCTCCGCCGCCCCAGTTTTCTCGATGGCCGTAGACATGGGAATCATGCCGCCAATGAGTACGATACTCTCCCAGTTGATGGCCCGGTAAGCCTCCTCCATACCCCGGATGCATCCCAGGGCCACAGTCAGCACCGCGGCAATCATAACCGCCGTCACAGCAGGCACCCACTCCGTCACCAGCAGCACGATGAGCAAGAGCAAAATACCTGCGGCGATAGGCGCCTTGCGGTCCATGGTGATTTTGCGGGATTCCTCCAGAGGCTGGCCCACAACAATCACTTCGGAGGCTGTGGACGCCAAAAGCGAAATATCCTCCCAGGTGCCCTGCACCAGCAGCGCGTCGCCGAAGCGCATCTTCTCCTCCTTCACCTGATGGAGGATATACTGGTCCTTGCGTTGAATACCCAGCACGTTCAGTCGGTATTTCTCCCGGAAGCCGGATTCCTTCACCAGCTTGCCGATAAGTCTTGACTTGGGCGTCAGCATCAATTCCGCCAAGCCCATATCACTGGTGGCGTAGGCGCCTCTCTGACTCTCTCGGGTAACTACCTGCTCTCCGGAATCCAATAGGACAAGACCGTTTTCCCCAGCGAAAGCCGAAACATCCTCCCGCGGGCCAAGCACATACAGGATATCCTCCTCCTGGATGATGCTCTCGGGACCGGCCACCTCCTGGTTAATAGTCTTAAAAAATTGGTTGCGCGGCGATATCTTCCGGCGGATCTCGATAACCGTGAGTTGAAACCGGGAGGGAATCCGCAGCTCCAGCAGCGTTTTGTCCAGAAGCGGTGAATCCTTCAGCACCTGAACCCGGAGGAGATGCTCTGCCAGCCTATACTCATGCTCAAGCTCGCCGGTTGACCGCTTGCGTCCTTTGGAGGACGCCACACCTTCGTTTTTGGGGAGAAAGCGGCGCAGATAAAGCATCGCCAGAATCCCCGTCACCAGACAGATGGCGCCTGTAGGGGCGAAGGAAAAGAATTTCAGCTCCCCGTAGCCACCCGACCTCAAGGCTTCTTGAATCACCAAATTGGGCGGTGTTCCGATAGAGGTTAGCATGCCGCCCAAGCTGCTGGCGAAGGCCAATGGCATAAGCAGCCGCCCCGGAGTGGTTTCCGCGCTGTACGCCAAGCTCACCACAATGGGCATCATCACCGCAACCGTGCCGGTATTGCTGACAAATGCGCCGATGGACGCCGTAGCCAGCATGACCATCAACATCAGCTTGGTTTCATTGGTGCCGGCCAGCTGAAGCAGCTTCCTGCTTACCTGCTTGGCCAGACCGGTGCGGAAGATACCTCCGCCCACCACGAACAGACCGATCATCATCACAACCACAGAATTGGAAAACCCGGCTAATGCCTCTTCAGGCTTCAGGACACCGGCGAGCATCAGTACGATCAGAGCGGCTACCGCAACCAAATCGGCGCGGATTTTACCGGAGATGAACAGTGCAGAAGCGGCGGCAAGTGTAGTCAGGGTGACGATCATAGGCCCATTCATTCGTCCGCTCCTAGGACAGCTTCACAAGGCTGTAATTCTTCTTGCCCTTGCGGACAATAATGAACCGGCCTCCGATGGCCATATCCTCGGTTACCTCCAGAGCCGGATCGGTGATCTTATCCCCGTTCAGGGAAACGGCTCCTTTGGTTATATCCTCACGGGCTTGCCGTTTGGAGGGCTGCAGCCCAAGCTCCACCAGCCAGTCCACAATATTTTTGGGCTCGCGGCCGCCTTCGAAGGTGGGCATTTCCTTGAAGCCCAGCTCAATTTCCTCCGCAGAGAGGGATTTGATGTCACCGTTGAACAATGCGGCAGTAATCCGCTGCGCCTGGGCCAAAAGCTCTTCCCCATGGACGAAGCGGGTCATTTCCTCGGCCAGTGCCTTTTGGGCCTCCCGCTTGTGGGGCTCGCTTTCAACCTTGGCAGCCAATGCGTCAATTTCTTCCTTGCTAAGGAAGGTAAAGTATTTCAGATATTTCACCACGTCCCGGTCATCGGTGTTAGCCCAGAACTGGTAGAACTCGTAGGGGGTGGTTTTCTCCGGGTCCAGCCAAACAGCGCCGCCTGCGGTTTTACCGAATTTGGTGCCGTCCGCCTTCAGCATCAGCGGAATGGTCAGGCCAAAGGCTTTGGCCTCGGAGCCCTCCTTCTTGCGGATCAGGTCCAGGCCGCTGGTGATATTGCCCCATTGATCGGAGCCGCCGATTTGCAGCTGCACATCCTCGTGCTGGAACAGGTGCAGGTAGTCCAAAGACTGGAGAATCTGGTAGGAGAACTCGGTAAAGGAAATGCCGCTGTCCAGACGGCTGGCAACAACGTCCTTAGCCAGCATGGCGTTGATGCTGAAGTTTTTGCCGAAATCCCGCAGGAACTCGATGACATTAATCTTGTGTGTCCAGTCATAGTTGTTGACCATCCGGATTTGGTTGTCCCCATCGGTGATGAACAGCTTTTTCATCTGGGCGGTGAGCTTGTCCACATTTTCCTGAACCTGCTCCAGGGTTTGCAAAGAGCGCTCTGATTGACGGCCGCTGGGGTCGCCGATAGTGCCGGTGGCGCCGCCGATCAGAATCACCGGCCGGTGTCCGGCCAGTTGGAACCGCTTGAGCACCATGAAGGGAATCAGGTGGCCGATATGCATACTGTCGCCTGTAGGGTCAACGCCGCAATAGAGGGAAACCGCCTTCTCCTCCGTAAGCTGGCGGAGGCCCTCCGCGTCTGTCTGCTGGTTGATGGCGTCCCGCCACTGCAATTCATCGATAATATTCATGCGTTTAAACACTCCTTTGGGATAATGGAAAAACCAAAAAGCCGCCCCTGCCCGTAACCGGACACAGGGACGGCTATCATAACCGTGGTACCACCCATCTTGCCTGAAGCTCTGCCGCGCGCACAATAACACCACGCCAAACAAACCTTCAAGCCACTCAACAGCGGGATAACGTCCGCCCTTCCGCCCGGACAAGCCGGGATGCTCCAAAGCTGTAATTCGCGCGCTTCATGTGTACCGGGTTCCATCACCCCCGGCTTGCTGGGAACAGAGACAAAGCGGCTACTGGGGCTTTTTCCACGCATACTGGATATGCTACAGCCAGTATAGTGAATCTGCGCGGCCCTGTCAACCTTGGGTCAGCTGTGCCTTCAGGGTTTTGTCTGAAACGGATTATGATGGGAAGCGCTGCTGCCGGACCCGCCCCGCCGGTGAAGCCTCAACCCTTCATCCCCAGCCTCATCAAGCTCCTCCCCCAGCAAATATTGCCCCTGCGCCAAAAGCAGCGCGCGCACTCGTTTGACATCGACTTGACGGCTGGTTACACCCTCTGCTGCCGCAAGCGCCGCCGCCGTCCCCGCCCCTTGCCCGATAGCCATAGCGGTAGCCATAACGCGAACCGAACCGAAAGCGTGATGCGTTGCCGATATAGAGCGTCCCGCCGCCCATACATTATCCAGCCCCTGCGGCAGCAAGCTGCGGTAGGGAACCTCGTATACCGCCTTGCCCGAGCCCGTAAAAATCTGCTGTTCCCCCTCCGGCGGATGAATATCGATGGCGAAGGCGCCGCAGGCAATGCCGTCCCCGAAGGCCCGGCTGGCCAGGACATCCTCCTCCGTCATGGTATAATCCCCGGCAATATGGCGGGTTTCCCGCACCCCCACCTGCACACCGGTATCCAGGATGTACGATTGCCCGAAGCCGCCCACCCGATGCTTCAGAAATTCCGTTATCTCCCACGCCTGACGGCGCGTCTCCAGCTCCGCCCGGGTCAGATCGCGCACCTCCGTCCCGTCGATCCCCTGCAGCCGGGTGCAGTTCACCGCAAATTGCCCTTCCCTCGGCAGCTCATACATGAGAATGCGCGGCGCGGCGTCCTTCGGGTACCCGCCCTTTTCCATCGCCTCTTTAATGATCTCCTTCATTCCCAAAAACGCCAGCGCGCTTTGCCCATCAATCTCTTCATCGGTGGGAGAATCCTTAAGCAGATGGCGGTTGGCCTTCATCCATGCTTTCAGCGCCGGAATGTCAATGCCTCCGATCCGGTAAAAAAGCGTTACCGGCTGCATCGCCCCATCCGATTCACGCCCCTTCACAAACGGCGCTCCGGCGCAGGCAATCACATCGGCATCCGCCGAGCAGTCAATAACAACCTTGGGGCAAATGGCCTGGCGGCCGCTTTTGCTCTGGACCAATACGGCAGTGATTCTGCCGTTTTCCACCAGCACATCGGAGAACATCGTGTGCAGCAGCAATTCCACGCCGGCCTCCTCCAGCATATCAAACAGGACCAGCTTCATTCCTTCCGGATCAAAGGGGGTCATGGACGCATTGTCGAAGGTCAGATCGGTGACATGTCCGGGGGAGGCCGCCAGCTTCACCAGCCGTTCCACCACCTCACCGGCTACACCACGGATGACCTGCCTGCCGTTAACATCGTGGAAGGTAAATAGAGGATTGACCATGGCCACCGTCAAATTACCGCCGACAAAGCCATAGCGCTCGATCAGCATGGTTTTGGCTCCGGTCCGTGCCGCAGCAACCGCTGCCCCGATCCCCGCAGGACCGCCTCCGACAACAAGCACATCCGGCTCGGCAATAACCGGTATGTGCCTGGCTGCATCCACAATTATTTTCATATCAAGCTCCCCTTTTTCAAAAAATTGATCAGATAAAGAACCGCTGCGAAATGAATAGTTGGGCAAAGCGTTCCGAAGCCCCGCTCCACTTGTGAATTTCAACCATTCTTTTATCCGCTTACACGTCTTCGCATTGACTCAGCTACAACTATACCTTAGCAAAACCGGAGCCGTTGCGGTTAGGGGAGAAATAACGGTATACTTGTAAAAAACAACGATGACGGGGAGGTTGCACCATGGCAGACAAGCTGCATTTCAGCGCTGTCGATCATCTCCAGTTCCATATGAAATGGGGCTATGAATGGAAAATGCCCCCGGACTGGCGGTTTGAGCGGGTGAACCGGTATCCCTTTTTCTGGCTGGTCACGGATGGAACGATGGACGTAGTGTATGACCAGCACGCCTATACGCTGGAGCCTGGCAGCTTATTCTGCGCAGAGGCTTATTTGCCCCTCCAGATCCAGGGGACAAGTGAAAGGCCCATCGCCTTTCTGTCCATCGGCTATGAAGCCGATCTGCTGGGCGCTTCCCTGGCCTCCTGGCTGCAGCTTCCGGCCCATCAGGTACTGACCGGCTGCGCCGATCTGCGGAAAGCCTGGCGCAGCCTGATCCGCCAGTTCAACTGCCGGCTTACCGCAGAACAGGGCGGCGAGGAAGTGCTGGAGCATCTGCAGATGCTGTCTCTCCAGTATGCCTGGCTCCGCCTGCTGCTGGGAAGGCTGCCCATGCAGCCCTTGGCGGCCCAAGCGAGAATTGACCCCCGGGTAGACGGGGCCTGCCGCTATATCGAGGCCCACCTTCACGAAGAGCTTACTGCTGCGACCATAGCCAGTTCCGTTCACCTGTCCCCCAATTATTTGCGAACCTTGTTCCTCCAGGACCTGCACATTTCCCCGGTGGATTATGCCCGGCACAGAAGGCTCCGCAAGGCGCAGGAGCTGCTGTTGTCCGGCTCCGCTCCGGTGAGCGCCATCGGCGAGCTGGCCGGTTATCCGGACCCTGCTGAATTCAGCCGCATATTCAAGAAGCAATTTCACCTCAGCCCGCAGCATTACCGGCAAAAGTGGAAGTCGGCCGATTTAGGCGAAACATAACTGCCAGCAGCCCATCGAATGCTGCTATGCGTAAGCGCCGCCCCGCGATGTAACGTAGAGCAACGCAAATAAGCCGGAGAACCTTCGTTCCCCGGCGCATCCACCCGTTTAAACACCCGTTCCAGTCCATGATTCAGTCCGCCCGCTCCGCCTGCCGGAATTCGGACGGGGTCATGCCGCTGTATTTTTTGAAGCTCCGCATGAAGCTGGTGACATTGGTATACCCTACCTGCTCGGCAATCTGGTTGACGGTGGCCTGGTTTGCCAGCAGCAGCCGCTTAGCCTCCTGCATCCGTACGGCAATCAGGTAGTCCACAAAATTGACGCCGGTGCTTTGCTTGAACAGCTTGCTCAAGTGATTGGGGCTGATGGCAAATTCCTCGGACAGCAGATTAAGCGACAGCCCGCTATGTCCGTAATGCAAGGATATGTAAGCCTTAATCCGGGTGACCAGCTCATCCGCCTTGGTTTTGGAGTTGCGCTTTTCAATGAGAGTCTCCACCATATGCCCCATCAGCTCCATCAGATATCCGCGCAAGTCCGACAGGCTCCCGGCCCGGTCCAGCCTGCACTCAATATCGGCATGGTCCGACTGGAGCCGCTCCAATAAAGCGGGATCGGCCACTT
>JAQSYT010000115.1 GCA_029256065.1 Paenibacillaceae bacterium | reverse complement strand
GTTCAGGTGCAGCAAGTGGCCTAACGGAATAGAATGGGGCATATAGCATGTTTTGAGGATACTATTTACGGTTTCCTGCATAAACGATCCAAGGGGGATATGCTACAATAATTTTATTAAAACGCTTACATTATATTGGGGCGCGAAGGAGGCGGCGGATGTGACTGGCGGGCGGCTCTTGGATGTCCTGATTGTCGATGATGAGCTCCCGCTCCGGGAGGAGCTGCGGCTGTTCGATTGGGAGGCTCATGGCTTCCGGCTTGCCGGCGAGGCGGACAACGGGGAGAAGGCTCTGCGCTTTTGCCGGGAACGGGCACCGGATGTGGTCATAACCGATATAACTATGCCGATTATGGATGGCATTACCTTATTCCGCAGGCTGCGGGAGGAGGGCATCGCCTCCCAGGTGATTCTGCTCACCTGCCACTCTGAATTTGGCTACGCCCGGGAGGCGCTTCAGCTTGGAGCTGTGGAATATCTGGTCAAGGTGGAAATGGATGACCCGGACATTGTCCGGGCGCTCTCCAAAGCAAGGGAGGCCCACGACCGGCAGCGTCTGCTCTCCACCAAGGAAGCGGAGGAGAAGCGCTGGGAGCTGGCCAAGACCCTGGCCCGGGCAGGTGCATCCGGCAAGGATGGGCAGAAAACAGAGCTTCTGCCGATGTTGAAGCGGCTGTACGGCTTGGAGACGCCCTTGCGCTTAAGTGCACTGCATGTGGAATTGAAGCGGGAGCTCCGTCTCCCCGGGCTGCGGGAGGTGGAGGAATGTCTGGCGGAGCTGGAGCAGAGCGGGGTTCCACTCCGGTGGGCTGCTGCTGGGGAAGGGATCTACCTTCTGATTTCGGGCACAGGGACCAGGGCGGCGGAGGAAAGCGGGCCGGCGGATTCCGGGCGGGAAGCGGAGGGGGTCATTCGGCTGGCAGACCGCCTGGAGGATGAGCTCAGCTATTTGAACGGCGCCCTGCGGATTTATGCGGTGACGGCTCCAGGTCCGGCTGAGATAGAGGAAGAGACAGTGGAGCAGTTCCGGCTGCTGTTGGAGAAGCCGGTGGATGCCTTCTATGAGCCGGAGCGGCGGATTTTTCCGGGAGGCGGGGATAAGGGCAAAGGCCCCGGAGAATCCATGGCGGTGCTGGATAAGCTTGCAGCTACTATTCCGGATACGGAGCGGCTTCTCGTCTTTATCCGGGAGGAGCTGGGCAAGTGGGCGTTTGCCAATCGCATCCACCCTGCAGCCCTGCAAGGCTGGGCCTCCCATCAGCTCCGCCAGCGGCGCGGGGAGAACGGGACGGAGGGGCTATGGGATGATGCAGCGAAGGCTTGCGCCGAAGCGGGAAGCATCGATGAACTCACCGCTGTTCTGCTCCATGTGCTGAAGCCGGCAGAGGCCGACAAGGGGGCCAATCGCAAGCTGCGCAAGGAGATTGCCGATGCCCAGCGCTACATCCGGGAGCATCTGGACCAGTCTCTGACCCTGGTCTCCGTGGCGAAGCAGGTGGGGTTAAGCTCGCATTATTTAAGCCGGCTGTTCCGGATAGAGTCGGGCAGCTCCTTCAACGACTACGTGACACGGCAGCGGATGGAAAAAGCCATCGGGCTCCTGCAGAACACGACCATGCGGGTGTACGAGGTAGGGAACGCTGTAGGCATCCCCAGCTACCGGTACTTCACGGCAACCTTCCGGCAGTATACGGGCATGTCCCCCACTTTTTACAAAAAAGGATGATGCGCTTGCAACGGCTCCTTCATTGGGTGACAGGCAGAAGCATGGCCACGAAGCAATTTATGCTCTTCTTTGCGGTCACCTTTCTTATGTTTGCGCTGCTGGCGGGAATGAACTATCAGCGGGCCTCCCGGCTGTTCAAGAATCAGATCGTGGATGACGCCCAGACGCTGATGGTGCGCACCAACCAGTTCTTGGATACGTATCTGGATAACGGCCAGAATATTCTCCTGCTTTTGTCCTCCCAGACCGGTTTACTGGAGTCCCCGGAGGCCGGACAGGTGGAGGGCTTTCTGCGTTCCGCGGCGGAAAATAACAGCACCATTGTAAAGACCTTGTATATTGTCACCGGTGAGGGCCGGGTGTACAGCAACGCCCAGGTGTATTATGAGGTGCTGGGCAATCCTATGCTCCCCGCCCTCTACGAACAAGCCAAGGGGAGCTACTCCTCTGTTGTCAGCCAGCCCTACAGCTCGCCCCAATCGGGCTATACGGTGGCGATTGCCCGGCAGATGCTGGACCAGATGAACCGCAGCGCGGGGGTGGCGGGGGTGGCGGTGGTGGAGCTGGATCTGGAGAAGCTGATGCGCAAGGTCTCCGAGGTAAAGCCGGAGAACCAGACCTTCGTGCTGATGTCCAGCCAGGGCCAGGTGGTGGCATATGACAACCAGACCGATCTGCTGCCCTCCAAGCCGGAGGAATTTGCAACGGTGCTGCCGGAGTTCTTTCTTGGCGATATATACGACTTGCCTACAGGGACCAGTCACTACGACGGTCCGGCAGGAAGGCTGGTTACACTGAAATCGGGGCAAAACCGGATGGGCTGGTCCCTGATATTTTTTATCAAGGAAAGCTACTTCTATCAGAATGTCTCGGTGCTTCTGGATGATTTCAAGGCGGTGGCGCTGGTTACGCTGGTGGTGCTCTTCGTAACGGCATTCATCATGTCCCGCTTCTTCACCCGCCCGATCCGGCTTTTGGCCTCGCGGATGGACCGGGTTCAGGATATGGAGGTCATTCCCAACATAAACATGCGGCGCAACGATGAGATCGGGCGGCTGGCAGCCAGCTTCAACGCTATGATGGAGCGGATTCGGGGGCTTCTGGAGGAAACACGGGAGATGGACAGGCGCAAGCAGGAGCTGGAGCTGAAGGTGCTGCAAAGCCAGATTGCCCCGCATTTCCTGTACAATACGCTGGCCTGCATCGGCAGCCTGGCCCGCCAGCAGCGCACTGGCGACGTGAAGGAAACCATCCGGTCTCTGGTGGGGTTATTGAAGCTTACCTTCGACCGCACTACCGAATTTGTCCGGGTGGAGGAGGAGCTGGACGGGCTTCTCCGCTATTTGCAGATTCAGCGTATGCGTTATGGGGACAAGTTTATCTTCATCAACCAGGTGGAAAAGGACACTATGGACCTGGCGATTCTGAAGCTGACGCTGCAGCCTTTAGTGGAAAATGCGATTTTCCACGGCATCGTCCCTTCGGGCCGGACCGGTGAAATCCACATCCGCAGCCGGATAAAGGGCGGAAAGCTGGTATTCTACATCCGTGATAACGGCGTGGGGATGGAGCGGGAGCAGCTCCGGCTGATCCGGGAGGCCCGGAACGGCAAACCCATGGCGGACAGGTTCACCGGGATCGGTGTGAATAATGTCCATGATCGGCTGCGGCTGCACTTTGGGGAGCCGTGGGGCCTGCGTATCCGCACCATTCCGGGTATGGGGACGGTAGTGGCGGTCCGGCTGCCGGTACGTCCGGCGGAAGGGATGGTGCTGGAGAGTGCGCCGCGATTGCACGAGATGGAGGAGCAGGAGGGATGAACCGGTGAAAACAACCCATCCTTTGTCTAAAGTAACCGGGCCGCCGGTTCCGGACTGAATGCCAATGTGACTCAAAGCCACTTCCCCATCAAGCCGTACTCCCGGCGGGGAGGCGGCTTTTTGCCATACAGCGGGGCAGCAAAAACCAGGCAAGTTTACAGCCTATTTTGACATGTTCACTGTATATTGCAAACGCTTCCCGGTTGGTATACTACGGATACAGATTTGAAAGCGTAGCCAAATCAAGCGTCCGTAGGAGGGACTGCTAAACGGCAGAGCTAACCTGGAAGAAGAGGTGACAGCAAATGGACCAGCATATTCCCATTCAGCAGCAAGCCGCCATCCGGCCGGGCTCAGTGGCCCGGGTTCTGAAACGGGCCTGGCAGTTCAAGGCCTTGTATCTGATGCTCCTCCCCGGCGTGGTCTATTACATTTGGTTCAAGTATATTCCCATGTATGGAGTGGTCATTGCATTCAAGGATTTCAGCATCCTGGATGGCATTCTCCGCAGTCCATGGGCGGACCCGTGGAACAAGCATTTTCTCGCTTTTTTTGAATCCCCCTATTTCTCCCAGCTATTCGGCAATACCCTCCTCATCAGTCTCTATAAGCTGGTATTTGGCATATTTCCGCCTATTCTGTTTGCCCTGATGCTGAATGAAGGCCGGGTGAAATGGTTCAAGTCCGTGGTGCAAACCTTAACGTATATGCCCCATTTTCTCTCATGGGTGATTATTTACGGCATGATGCTGGCCCTTTTCTCCCAATCGTCGGGTCTGGTGAATAAGTGGATCGCCACCTTGGGCGGCACCCCAATCGCTTTCCTCACCTCCACGGAAACCTTCCGGTCGGTACTTGTTGCATCGGATATCTGGCAGAATTTCGGGTGGGGCGCCATTATTTATCTGGCTGCGATGGCAGGTATTGACCCGACCTTGTATGAGGCGGCCTCCATCGATGGAGCGGGCAGGCTCCGGATGATCTATCACATCACACTGCCCGGCATCCGCAGCGTCTTCATCATGCTGTTCATTCTGCGGCTGGGGCAGGTTCTGGACGCGGGCTTCGAGCAAATTTACATGATGTACAATATGCATGTTTATCCGGTTGCAGATATTCTCGATACGTGGGTATTCCGGACAGGGCTGCAGCAGATGAATTTCAGCCTGGCGTCGGCAGTGGGCCTGTTCAAGTCAGGCATCGGCATGATTTTGGTGCTGGTCTCCAATTCAATTGCCAAACGGTGGGGGGAAGGAATATGGTAAGAGGCATACAGGACCGCATCTTTAACGGCATCATTATCGTCCTTCTGGCGCTGTGCGGAGCGGCTGCCCTGTTCCCCATGCTGTATGTGGTCTCCGTATCCATTACGCCGATCAGCGAGGTGTTGAAGAACGGCGGCTTCCTGCTTATTCCCAAGGAGATTACCTTCACCGCCTACAGCAAGCTCATTAACGAATCAGGCATGATGGACGCCCTGGGAATTACCATCCTCATCACGGTGCTGGGAACGGCCCTGAATATGATTTTTACAGTGCTGATGGCGTATCCGCTGAGCCGTAAGCGCTTGCCGGCGCGGAGTGCCTTTCTGCTGATGGTTGTGTTCACCATGCTGTTCGGCGGAGGTCTTATTCCCACCTATCTGGTGGTGAAGTCCTCCGGGCTGCTGAATTCCATATGGGCGCTTATGATTCCGAACCTGATTTGGAGCTTCAATATCCTGATTGTCAAAAGCTTTTTGGAGCAGCTGCCGGAGGAGCTGTTCGAATCGGCCAAAATCGACGGCGCCAGCGATTTCCGGATTCTCTGGCAGATTGCGGTTCCCCTGTCCCTGCCGGTGATGGTCACTGTAGGGCTGTTCTATGGGGTGGGACACTGGAATGAGTTCTTCCAGGCGATCATGTATGTAACCAACCGCAAGCTCTTCCCGCTGCAGGTCATCGTCCGGGAAATTCTCATGCAGACCCAGCAGCCGCTGGAAAACGCCGAGAATATTACCCCCACCGAGACCCTCCAGATGGCAGCGGTGGTTATGGCCAGCCTTCCCATTATTCTGGTGTACCCTTTTCTGCAGAAGCACTTTACCCGCGGTATGCTGCTCGGATCCGTCAAAGGTTGAATGCGCTTCGGCGGGAAATATACTCCTACAGATTTCCCCGCCTGCCGGCGTGTTGACATAATGCACTCCCAAACCAACGAAAGAAGGGGTTCAAACATGGGTCAAAATAAATGGGGTCCCGCCTTGCTGTCTGCCGCCATCCTGGGAACACTGGCCGCCGGCTGTGGGAGCAGCACCGAGCAGGCGGCCAATTCTCCCGCTGCAGGCGCCTCTCCTGCTGCATCGGCAAGCACTGCTCCGGCAGAGCCGGCCAAACCGGTGAAGCTGGAAATTATCCAGAATGCCAGCGGTCTGCCGGCAGCGGATAAGGATTTCATCAAGCAGGATCTGGACAAAGCGCTGAATGTGGACCTGAACATGACCGCCTATGCTGCAGGTGATGATTACAAAAACCAACTGAACGTCCGCATGGCTTCCGGCAATTTCCCCGATTTATTCGGGGTGGACAAAGCGGCAATCAAGCAGTATATCCAGCAGGGACTGCTGTTGGACCTGACCCCCTATATGGACAAAGAATTAAAGCCCGTTAAGGATTTTATCGGTGTCGACAGCGTCAAAAAAACCACCTTCGACGGCAAGGTATACGCGATTGCCAAGGCGCCGACCATCCCGTACTCGACCTTCTGGATCCGCAAGGACTGGCTGGATAAGCTGAAGCTGCAAACCCCCAACACCTATGATGAGCTTCTGGCCGTATCCAAGGCATTCACCGAGCAGGACCCCGACGGCAATGGCAAAAAGGACACCTTCGGTCTTACCGGCGGCAAGCTGGGCACCTTCGCTCCATTATTCGGCGGTTATGGCGTTGGCTACTTCGCTGAGTTCTACGTGAAGGACGGGAAAATTGTGAATTCCCTTTATGAGGCGGGTATGAAGGACGCCCTTACGATGATTAACAAATTCATCACCAGCGGGTCTGTAGACCCGGAATTGATGGCCAATACCGGCAACCAGCATTTGGAGAAGGCCATCAAGGGGCAAGTAGGCATTATCTATACCGATTGGGCCAGCATAGCTAAAGACCAGCCCATGGAGCAAATCAAGAAGGTCAATCCAAACGCCCAATGGGTTCAGCTTGCTCCCCCCAAGGGACCGGCAGGTGCGATAGAAGGCTCCATTGACATCGGCAATGCCGGGGCGCTGTTCGCCCTTCCGAAAACGCTGGAGAAGAATCCGGTCAAGCTGAAGAAGGTATTCGAGCTGTTAAATTACGTGTCGGGCAAGGAAGGCTCCCAGCTGGTGCAATTCGGGCAAAAGGGTAAACACTTCAACCTGGAGGGCGAGAAGGTAGTCCCCACTGAGCTGATGGGCAAGGAAGCGGGCTATACCTGGCTGTACCAGTTTACCGGCCGTCCGGAGCTCAGCTATCTGCAGGTGAAGTTTGCGCCGCAATCCAGCTATATCGATTTCGCCAACAAGCAGGAGCGGATCAAGGCGCTGAACGGGTTCCTGATCTCCCCCGATGGCTATAACCATGCGGATGCTATCCGTTTTATTGAAGAGGAATTCACCAAATTTGCATACGGAAAACGTCCTATCAGTGAATATGATACCTTCTTGAAGTCGCTGGAAACCACGATGAACTATAAGACGCTGATGGATTCTGCACAAAAGCAGCTGAATGATCTGGGCTACGGCAAATAGAACGGCGGACTCCCGCATTGCCGCAGCATGCCGGAGTTCGATGTAAGCACACCAGCGTATAATCCGGTAAAAAAGAGGCAAAGGGCCACTTTCCGGGTGAATTTACGGATTGCAGAGCAGTTCTAATCATGATACTATTTACTCGAGTAAATAAAGAGGCCGCCGGTTCATGAAATCGGGTGGCCCTCTCATTCGCGATAATTTTACTCGAGTAAATACGGGAGGTAATCAGGAAGATGAAAACCCTGAAGGAGCATTATGAGGTGGCCGTCATTGGAGGCGGTCTGGCCGGCTTTTGTGCGGCAGTGGCAGCGGCCCGGCATGGAGCCAAAACCTGTTTGATTCAAGACCGTCCGGTATTCGGCGGCAACAGCTCGTCGGAAATCCGGGTGACGCCCCACGGTGCGGCTTGCTTTCATGCCTACGCCCGGGAAACGGGGATTATTTCCGAGCTGCTGATTGAAGAGAGAGCCCGCAACCATGAGCTGATCCTGGAAAACGGCTGGACCAATAGCGTGTGGGACATGGTTATGTATGATATGGCAGTAAAAACTCCTCATCTCACCTTCCATGTGAGCACGCCCGTGTCCCGGGTGGAGATGGACGGTAAACGGCAGATCCGGGCAGTAGCGGGCTTTATTGCCAATGCGGAAACGGAGCTTGTGGTCAGCGCCGATACCTTTATTGACTGTACCGGCGACGGTGTGGTGGCCGATCTGGCCGGCTGCCAATGGAGGTTGGGCTCAGAGGGGCGGGACGAGTTCAACGAGCCCCACGCGCCCTTGAAGGCCAGCAAGGATACCATGGGTAACTCCATTCATTTCAAGGCGAAGAATATGGGCTATCCCGTTCCCTTCGAAGCTCCCGAATGGGCAGTGAAGTACGATAATCCGGACTTCTTCTATAAGCAGGGGCGACCCCCCTATGATATCCGCGGCGGCTACTGGTGGCTGGAAATCGGCGTTCCCTGGGATACCATCCATGACGCCGAGGACATCCGCCATGAGCTCACCCGCCATACGCTGGGCGTCTGGGATTGGATCAAGAACAAGGACCCGGAAACCCGCGAGCTGGCAGCCAATTATGCGCTGGACTGGATCGGCCAGGTGCCCGGCAAGCGGGAGTCCCGCCGGATTATCGGCGAATATTTTATGACCGAGCATGATGTGATGAGCCGCAAGGTGTTTGATGATGAGGTGGCCTTCGGCGGCTGGTTCCTGGACCTGCACACGCCGGGCGGGCTTCTGGCTCCCACCAGTGAGCCCAATTCTGCCGCAGGCTATGAGGGCGATTACAATGTAAAAAGCTACTGCGGCCCTTACGGCATTCCGCTTAGCATCTGTTTGTCCAAGGACGTGGACAATCTGATGATGGCCGGCCGCAATGTCAGCGTGACTCATGCCGCGCTGGGAACGGTGCGGGTTATGGGCACCACCGCCCTGATGGGGCAGGCGGTTGGAACGGCGGCGGCGCTGGCGCTTCAGGAAAAGCTGGCGGTGAAGGAATATGCCGCCTCCTGCAGCACGGAGCTGAAGCAGGTGCTTCTGCGTGACGGCTGTTATCTGCCCAATAACAGCAACGAGGACCCGGATGACCTGGCCCGTTGGGCCAGCGTCAGCGCCAGCAGCGAAGCGGAGCTTTACGGGATGGGGCCGGACTTCCGGAATGCGGGAACCAGTCTGTTGAAGGGCTGGGGAGAGACGAAGCCCAAGAAGCTGGACCTGGACCCGAAGCCCACGGGATGGGACCGTCTGAATACCGGCCGGGGCCAATGGATCGCTGTGGGGGCGGGAGCTGTCCGCAAGCTGTCGGTCTGCCTTCTGAACACCTCGGATGTTGAGCAGAAGGTGGGAGCCAAGGTTGTTCCGGTGGATCATTTGTGGGATTACCGCTGTGATACAGGAGCTGTGCTTGCGGCTGCCGAGCTCTTGGTGCCTCCGGTCGGGCCGCATTGGGTGGAGTGGGAGGTTGGTATTGAAGGACTGGCACCCGGTTATGTCCGTCTGGATTTGGGCACCAACCCTTCCTTGGAATGGGTGAGGGCAGGGGGAGTGGAGCCGGGGCATGTGTCGGCCTGGGATATGGGCAACGGCCAGATGCGCGGCCAGGCCCACGCCCACAGCTTCAAGGTGGAGCCGGCCCAGGCCTGCTACGGCGCTGCCAATGTGCTGAGCGGCGTTACCCGGCCCAGAGAATCTGTTCATCTCTGGCGTTCCGACCCCCGCCAGCCCCTGTCCCAGTGGCTGGAGCTGGATTGGGGCCGGGAGGTGGCCATCCGGGAAATCGAATTGACCTTCCCGGGGCATCTGCTGGCGGAATATCACATGTACCCACCCTTCTATCGGGATCCTCAATGCGCCAAGGATTACAGCATCCTGGTGGATGAAGGGGATGGCTTCCGTGAGCTTCTGCAGGTGAAGGGCAACTACCATCGGCACCGGAGGCATCGTCTGGATGCGCCGATCCAGGCGTCAAGGCTCCGCGTGGTGATCCACTCCACCAACGGTGATCCGTCCGCCGCCATCTACGAAATCCGCTGCTACTCGTAGCTGCAGCTGTCTTGTCCATGCCCGGCGTATAGATGCGCCGGGCATTGCATTTTCGTGGGAAACAGATAGACTTAGGGTTAAAGCCTGGAACGTCAAGGAGAAGCGATATGGCAACCCGCAATGATGTGGCACGGCTGGCAGGAGTGTCTGTAGCCGTCGTCTCGTATGTGCTGAACAATAAAAGCTTCGTCAAGGAAGAGACCCGCCGCAGGGTCCTGGCGGCCATGGAGGAGCTGGGCTATACGCCCAACCTCACGGCGCGCAGCCTGAAGACCCGCAGGAGCGGCCAGCTGGCAGTGCTGGCCAATTTTATCGGCAACCCCTTCGAAGCGGGGATTCTCCTGCATTTGGAGGAGGCGGCCCGCCGGCAGGGGTATATGATCAATTACCGCAGCTATGATCCGGACCGGGAGCCGGAACTGCTGGCCCAACTGGCCGGCCGGGTGGACGGTGTGGTCCTGCTGGGGCAGAGCCTGGCAGAGGAGACACGGGCGTCCTTCCGCAAGAAGGGCGTTCCAGTGGTCTCCGTCATGACCCCCGGTAAGGCCGGTGCCCTTGTCCACACGGTGGATGTGGATTGGGCCGCCGCTTACCGGCAGGTTCTAGCGGAGCTAATCCGTCTGGGGCACCGCCATATCGCCTATATGGGGCATGGCGGTCCATCAGACCCTCTTTATCCCCGGATGGAGGCGTTTGCCGCAGCGGTGCAGGAGGCGGAGGCAGCTGCGGGTGTGACACTCCGCTGCGATTGGCTGGCTGCGGGAGGGCGGTATGAACCGGCCCGGGAGCATCTGCTGGAGCTTCCTGAGGCATCCGGTTTCACTGTGCTGGTCTGCGCCAATGACTTAACCGCCATCGGGGCTTGCTCCGCATGCCGGGAGCGGGGCTGGGCGGTGCCGGAGCGGCTTTCCATCGTCAGCTCGGAGAACATCCTGATGGTCAGCGAAACCCATCCACCCATTGCCACTCTGGATTACCCCCGGGAAAAGGCGGCGTACCTGGCCATGGAGCTGCTGGTGCGGCTCATCGGGGCATCAGGGAAAAAAGAGGAGTCTGACGAAGTAGAATCATCAGCAGCGGCTGTGGAGGAAATCCGTCTTGCCTCCTCCTTCATTCCCAGGTCCAGCCTGGCCCAGGCACCCCAGCTTTCTTAGCTCCATAAACAATAGCCCCATCCGCTCGCCGTTTGTATACGGCAGGAGGACGGGGCTTTTTGCTGCCCACTCCTAGAATTCCTCATATACTGCCGGGTCCTGATCCTGCAGACGTCCGTCGGCCCGGGTTAAGCCGTTGATCAGCTCCATTTCCTCTGGAGACAGCTCAAAATCGAACACCGCCAGATTCTCCTGCTGATGCTCAGCAGAACGCGCCCGGGGAATGGGCAGAGCGCCCAGCTGGATATGCCAGCGCAGTACCACCTGGGAGGGAGATTTGCCGTAGCGTTGGGCAATCCCGGTAATTTCCGGCTGCTCCGTGATGCTGTTGCCTCTTCCCAAGGGGCTCCAGGATTCCGTTACAATGTGCTGATCCTTATGCCAGGCCCGCAGCTTCTCCTGGTTAAAATAAGGGTGCAGTTCGACTTGATTCAGACTGGGCTTGACGCCGGTTTCGGCCACCAGCCGCTCCATATGCTCCGGCAGGAAATTGCAGACGCCAATGGAGCGCACATAACCCCGCTTTTTCGCCTCAATCAGCGCCTGCCAGGCTTCCACGTAGAGATTAATCCGGGGATTGGGCCAGTGGATCAGGTACAGATCATAATAATCAAGTCTGCCCCGGTACAGGGACTCCTGAGTGGTTTCCAGCGCTTCCTGATAGGCATGGTGCTTGCCGGGAAGCTTCGAACAGATCAACAGCTCGTTCCTGTGAACGGAGGCCTGCCGGACCGCTTCACCCACCACCCCTTCGTTCTCATAACGAAAGGCGGTATCCAACAGCCGGTAACCCAGCTCAATGGCATTTTTTATGCCGGCGGCACCGGCCTCGCCCTTCAAGCTATAGGTCCCGAAGCCAATGGCGGGAATGGTCAGCCCGTCGTTCAATGTAATGGTTGGAATGATATGCATGGTAGAATCGCTCCTTCCGGGGAATATATGGGGACTTGGAAAGCCGTATCCTTCTATTATACCACGCCGGAGGAAAGCGGAAGCAGGGCAGGGGGGCCGGAAGAAGACGGTGCTTTGGCACAAGCTGAGTCTGTACGGCCTCCGTCTCTTTTTTGCCAGTGTGGTTGCGGCCGCAGGAGCAGCATCTGACCGTAGTGAAATAAAGGAATCCTACCTGGAAATTCCCTGTTCAAAAGCTTGCTGTCAAAACATTCTCCAGCCGGGTTATATTCTGCTCAAACCATATGCACTGTTTAAAAGTAAGGAAGGCATCCTCCAGAAGCTCACACTTACTGGAGCTATCCGTGCGGTAGTATTGGGCAAAGTAGTCTGAGGTCAAAATCTGATAATAATAGAGCTGCGGCATAAGTTTGATATCAAGGGAATTGAGTCTGCCATATTCTAAAAAGCGGGACACATATCTCTGGAAATGCCCGATATGCAGCTTGCCCTCCGCACAATCAGGATCAGCGGAGAGATAAGAGCGGATCAGCTCCCAGCACATCGGGTGAAAGCAGGCGGAGGTAAAATCGATGATGCCGTTGATCCTGTTGTCCCCGCTGATAACCTGCTGCAGCTTGAAGTCCCCGTGGGTGTTGCAGCAGGTGAGTTGGCTTAGATCGAATTTTATATCAGGGTAGGACTCCAATAACCGCATCTTATATTGAATGGCGCGGATCGTTTCCGTATGCCCACAGGCTAGTGCCTGCTCCAGGGTAGCCTGGTGGCTGCGGATAGCACGTTCGGGAGTTACATAATCGAAAAATCCCTGGCCCATCCCTGTTGGCAGCGGATCAAGACTGCCCATATGAAACTGGATTTTGCCCAGTGTATGTCCGAGCTCATATAACAGCCACTCGGGGGCAGTATTGCGCTGACAGCTGTTTCCTTGGATGCGGGTCTGGAGATGATAGACATGTCCTCCCTGCCTCACCACAGGCTCCCCTTCTTTTGTGGGGCATATCCGGGCAACCGGAAGCCCGGCCAGACGGAGCGTTTCCAGAATACGGCCTTCATTCTCCGGGTGATTCATGCCGTTCTGGTCGATATCCTTGAGAATAAACTCTCCGTTGTCCGACACTACTGAATAGACGGAGCCGCCGTATCCTCCGGGGAGGGGCATGATGCTCCGGATATGGCCGATATCATACCATTGATTGAGCAAAGCCTTCATTTGAGCCAATACTCCTTTCCGTCGTCCGTTCTTTGGAGGAAGCCGTATTCGATGAGATACCGCCGGATGGTGGCGAAGTCTCCGTACACAGGCTTTAACACCCGGTTAATTTCCACCTCAGAGTACTTGGTGCCGGGAGAGAACAGCTCGGTGATTTTCCGGAGCACGACAATTTTTTTCTTTTCCTTGGGAGGGAATGCTCTCAGGACAAGCGGTTCCAATGAAGAAAAGGCGGACCGGATGACGGTCTCCTCCTCTTGCTTTGTTGTAAAATACCGGTCGTCAATCATTTTCGCGCCGGAGTGAATCTTCACCAGCTCATCGCCGGCAGTCCGTTCCTTATTGCCGGATGACGCACTGTCAGCCAATTCGAAAATCGCCAGATAAAGCTTGGCTTGCTTCGCTTTTTCCCGGAATACGAAGCGCTGGTGGCGGATTGTGGCTGCGGCCACGCCCAGCTTTCTGGCAATGTCCTGATCCGACAGCCCGTCGCGAATCATCATCATCAGATCCCTCTGATTCTCTGTTATGCCGGTATATTTCTTGTTCTGGGCAACAAGCAAATCCAGCATAGAACCATGTTCCTGCTGCATATGCAGCTGTACCGCCCTGGAAGCCTCAAAGAACCGCTCACCAAACGGAAAAACCTCTCCAGCCTCAAACATTTTCCCGCAGATGAGGCA
>JAQSYT010000484.1 GCA_029256065.1 Paenibacillaceae bacterium | reverse complement strand
TCCTGCTCCCCCATCTGGCCGTGGGCCACCGCCACCCGGGCGTCCGGAACCAGCATGGTAATCTGGTCGGCAATCTGCTGGATGCCCTGCACCCGGTTGTACAGATAATACACCTGACCCTCCCGGGCCAGCTCCCGCTCAATAGCCTCCCGGCTAAGCGAATTGCTGTGCTCCACCACATAGGTCTGCACAGGGAAGCGGTTCTCCGGCGGCGTCTCGATAACCGACAGATCGCGCACACCCAGCATGGACATGTGGAGCGTCCGGGGAATAGGAGTAGCCGTCAGCGTCAACACATCCACATTGGATTTCAGCCGCTTCAGCTTTTCCTTGTGGGCTACACCGAAGCGCTGCTCCTCGTCCACAATCAGGAGACCCAAATCCTTGAAGATCATATCCGCGGACAACAGCCGGTGAGTGCCGATCACGATATCCACATTGCCGCTTTTGATGCCCTTAATGGTCTCGTTCTGCTCTTTTTTCGAGCGGAAGCGGGAAAGCACCTGAATGTTGAAGGGGAAACCGGAAAACCGCTCCCGGAAGGTCTCGTAATGCTGCTGGGCGAGAATCGTGGTAGGCACCAGCACCGCCACCTGCTTGCCGTCAATGGCCGCCTTGAAGGCCGCCCGGATAGCCACTTCCGTTTTTCCGTAGCCCACGTCTCCGCACAAAAGGCGGTCCATAGGACGGCTGCGCTCCATGTCCAGCTTGATTTCATCGATGGCCCGGGCCTGATCCCGGGTTTCTTCATACGGGAACATTCCCTCAAAGTCCTTCTGGTACGGTGTATCCTTGCTGAACCCGAACCCCGGCCGGGCCTGACGGTCGGCATACAGCTTAATCAGATCGTCGGCAATATCCTGGATCGCGGAGCGGGCCTTGGTTTTGACCTTGTTCCAATCCGTGCCGCCCAGCTTGTATATCTTAGGCTCCTTGCCTTCATCGGCGCCGATATATTTCTGGATCAGGTCTATCTGTTCAATGGGGACGGATAGCTTGTCGCCCCCGGCATATAAAATGTGAATATAGTCCTTGTGAATCCCGTTGATCTCCAGCGTCCCAATGCCCACATATTTGCCGATGCCGTGATTGACATGGACAACATAATCGCCGACCTTCAGCTCCTGGTAGCTCTTGATGCGCTCGGCATTCTCCATCTTTTTATCGATTTTGCGGACCTTACGCTGCTTTTGGGTGAATAGCTCACCCTCCGTAATCACCACCAGCTTTACCGCCGGCAGCTCAAAGCCTGCCTGAAGGTTGCCGTCCAGAAGCTGCGGCTCCTCGATATGGTAGTCCTGGAGGACACGGCGCACCCGGTCCAGACGCTCCTGGCCCTGAGCCAGAAGTATGACCTTGGCTCCTGTCTTTTTCCAGCGTTCCATCTCGGACTTCAGCACATTCATCTGGCCGTGGAAGCTCTGCATGGAGCGGCATACCAGATTGACGATATTCTGGGGCTGTGTGCCGTGGACCTGCCGCAGGAACAAGCTCAGATAGACGGTGGGGAAGGGTTTGCGGAACAAGAGCGAGTCATAGGGTTTGGACATGGCAAAAGCAGGCAGACACTTGCCCTCCTGCAGCATGCCGGTCATCCATTCAGCCTCATCCCGCTCCAGCTGCTTGGCAGTTTCCACAATGCGGCCCGGTTCGTCCACAACCAGAATGGTATCCTTAGGCAGCTGATCCAGAAGTGTTTCACGCTCAGGGTATAAGAGAGAGATATACTTGGCAATCCCGGGGAAAAATTGCTCCTGGCGCAGCTGCTCGATTTCGTGCATCAGCTCTTCCTTGAGCTTCTGCTTGGCACTTTTGTCATTCATTTTGTCCAATTGCGCCTGCAGGAGCTCGTAGGCATGCTGTGAAGCAGCGTGCAACCGCTTACTGTCCGCCAGAATCTCACGGCACGGCAGAATCTCCACATGCTCCAGCTTTTCCAGCGACCGCTGCTCGGTGGCATCGAAGGTGCGGATGGAATCCACCTCGTCATCGAAGAACTCCACCCGGTATGGATTCGGGGCTGTCATCGGGAAGAAGTCAAGAATACCGCCCCGTACGCTCATTTCCCCTTTGTTCTCCACCTTATCATTGCGCTCGTAGCCCATGGCGGAAAGCCGCTGCAGGATTCCTTCCAGCTGCATCTTGTCGCCAACCCTTAAGTGTACCCGGGCTTCCGCAAAAACAGACTGGGGCGGAAGAAGCTTGCGCAGTCCCGCATAAGGCACCACCAGTACGCCGCGGAAGCCTGAGGCAAGACGCATCAGCGCGTCAATACGGCGGGCCAGCATCTCCGGACTTTGTGCGGCCATCTCCGCCACAAGAAGCTCTTGGACAGGGAACAGCGCCACCTGGTCGGGGGAGAGGCATTCCGCCAGATCCTCGGTGATTTTTTGGGCAGCATACATATTATGGGTTAAAACTACAATTGGCCGCTTCATCTCCTCCGAGAGAGCGGCAATCGCCATTTGGCGGGCGGAGCCGGACAGACCGGAAATAATCTGTTCATGCAGCCCGTTTTCCAATCCGGCTACTACTGACCGGAAATCCATATCTTGCGAAAAAGCACTCAATAAAGCCTGTAACACCGGACCAACTCCTTATCACCATGCAGGAGCCACCTATGCCCAATAGCATCGGCAGCGGGATGGATACACAACTAACGGCGTTTATTGAACGCCGTTCTTTACCGGATAACCGGATTTTTTGACCAGATCATTTGTGGAATAAAAGGCGTCTACCGGAGCACCTTGGAGAAGCGGAGCCATCCTTAAGAGGGAACCTTCTGTATCGGTAAAAAAAGCCTTGGGCTTAAACCACCAAGGCCTCTTTGCTCACACGCATTGCCTATTGCAACGGATTGGCAACCAGCATCAGCTCGGGATGTGTCTCCAGAGCCTGCTTGCAGTAATCGCATGTCACTTTGACGGTGACGTCACCG
>JAQSYT010000114.1 GCA_029256065.1 Paenibacillaceae bacterium | reverse complement strand
GACGGCGGCGCAAGCTCCGGGCTGTACGCCAATGGAACCGTGCTTACCCGGCCCGGACGAGATCTGAGCAATGTCCTGGTGGTCCGCAGATTGGCGGAGCCCCGGACACAGCTGGAGGTGAACGGGCAGTTCCGGCCCGAGTTCCAGGGTTTTATCCGCCAGGATACGTCTCTGGTCCCCATTCGTCCGCTGCTGCAGGCCTTAGGCGCAGAGTTCAAGTGGAATGAAGCAGCAGGCAATCTGTCCGTGGTGAAGGACGGCAAAACCCTGACCTTTACTCCGGACCGCCCGGAAGTGCTTGTAGACGGCAAAAAGGAAGCGTTGGACACGCCTCCTGTCATTGTGGACGGCCGGTTGTATGTGCCGGTCCGGTATGTGGTGGAAAGCTGGGGCGGCAAGGTCAAATGGGACCAGAACCTCTACCGGGTGTCTCTGGAATTCTGACTAATACTCCGCTCTAGAGGACAGAAACCGCCGCGAATGATACCAGCACTAACAGAGCCAACCCGACAATAACAATGCCGTTCAGGACGGTACCCAGTACGGCAAACACTTTTTTGCGCTCCTTCTGGACAAGTCCGACGATGCCCAGGATCAAGCCGATCAGATTGCCGAACAGGGTTCCCAGAAGAGCAAGGCTCATTAGGGCAAGCTCCGGCATATCCGCCATCCGGCGTTCTATTTCAGCACTATCGTACACACCGGTTTCCATGTCAATCAGTCCGGTAAGCTTAACGGCCACACTGCCCAGCATAATGGCGAAAATCAGCGCCATACTGGCAAAAATGGTAAAGGATGCGATGCCCAGACCGGATTGCTTCCGGCGGAGAGGCTGCCCATCATACGTATCTACCGGAGAAAAGCCACTGTAAGCAGGGACGGGAGCTGCTGAATCGGCTGCAGGCCGGCTGCTGTTCCCCTGGTCATGCTGGACCGTGCCGTTGGTTGAATTATAATTATCCAACGCAATCACCTCCATGCTCATTTTCTTAATGGTAGCATGGGGGCAGGAGGCTGGCAAATTTTCTCCTATTCAAAAATAAAAGGATAACTTATCCAAAATGTGGTATGATTCGGGATATAGCGACATCTTCAATTGGATACCAGACTGGAATTCATCAGAAATTGGGGGAGCTTAAGGATGAAATATACACTTTGCCAACAGGTCCGCATTGTAGATATGAATGATGAAATTTTGACCGAGGTTGTATTCGAGCATGCCGAGGTGGATACGCCGCAGCCGGTATTGGGCGCCACTGTTATTACGCATCAGCTGGGCCTGCGCCAATTCGAGGTCGTGTATGATCATCGTGAAGGCAAAACCATGCGTTCCAAAATCACCGATATGGAGATAGACCTGCTGGGCGACTTCAATGTAAAAACCCGGGTTTTCCTGGAGCCGGTAAAGCTGATTGTAGGGCAGCATGACGTAGGGGTAGTTTGAGGCGGCGGTAACGCCGGTGTGGGAAGCAGGATAAGCATAGAGAGGAGCCGCTCGGGGAGAGCGGCTTTTTTGCGTTTGGTGCGTCATTTTGTGAAGCGGGCTGCTTTCCGGGTCACCGGGGACGAGGCCCAGCTCCAGGTGAAGGGCATAACGGAAGGGTTTTTCCGTTATGCCTTGCCGTTGGGCGGTTTAAGGTGCAATAGCGGAAAGAAACTTCCGCTAAGCTGCGGGATTAACCGCCGGAAGCATGGCGCCGGGCCCAATAGCGGAAGAAGCCTTCCGCTATTGGGTCATGGGCTCATGGTAAGGGGCGGATAGCGGTAAATGAGGTACGCTATTTACCGGGAACAGCTGCTCTAATCGGGGTGGTGGGGGATATTCCGCGAATGCGGGAGCGGAACCGCCCTCTGGTTTGCAGGTAGAGGAAGGAGAGGTTCCGCTATTTGGTGCGAACTGGCCTGAACTGGGCAATAGCGGAAGCGGTTTTTCCGCTATTGGGTCGTTTTGCCGTGCTCGCGCTGGGTGTAGCGTGAGATAGCGGAAGTTCGCCTTCCGCTAATGGTGCAGTCCCGGCTAATCGACGGTAATAGCGGAAACCCGGGTTCCGCTATCCTGCCATTGCCAGCCTCCCAATTGCCAGCCTCCCAATTGCCAGACCGCCACCACCAGCCAACTCCCCCGCCAACCGCCGCCGCCTCCTTGCTCCCCCGCCTCCCTGCAGGGAGGACAACGCAAAAACCGCTAGAGCCTCACCGCTCTAACGGTTTTGGATATGTATCTTTCATTTGCTTATATGCCATAAGCATCAATCCGGTGCTGCTAGCCCTTACGCTGCCCAGCCTCCCGCAGGCGGAATTGTCCCACCAGCTGCTGCAGGAACATGGTGATGGCATCCACCTGGTTGGAGCTGTAGCGGACATTTCCCATGTCCGACAATAACCCCTGCACCTTGTTTTCCACCTGGCTGGATATCCGGCGGTTTTCAATGCTGATGGCGGCGATTTTCTCCATCAGCTCCACCACCTCGTCCACAGCCTGGCTCTTCTGGCTGTCTCCGGCATTGGCACTGTACAAAAGCTCCGTTGCCGCGGCAACCAGCAGGTTGCCCTCCTCCACCACCCGGCTGCCCTCCTCCATGGAGGCCACCGCCAGCTGTGCGTTGCGGTAAATCAGCTCCACCGTCTCCTGGATCTGTCCGGTGGAGGAGTGGGTCATGTCGGCCAGCTTGCGGATTTCGCTGGCGACCACCGAAAAGCCCTTGCCGTGCTCGCCTACCCGGGCTGCTTCTATAGAAGCATTAAGGGCCAACAGATTGGTTTGGGAGGAGATTTGACCGATAACCTCCAACACCTCTCCAATTTGCCGGGCCGTATCCATGAAGGTGAGGATGGTCTGATTGGTCTCCGCCACCTTGCCGGAGATTTGGGACATTTTGCCGCCGATACGCTCCACCTCACCCTGGGCCACCGCAATCTGCTCCGAGGCCTTGGCCTCCAGCTCCGCCAGTGTCGCCTTCATCTCATAGGCCACATCCTTGGCGATATCAATATCCTTCAGCTGGCTGCGGATACTGCGGATCATGGAATGGATCTCCTCTCCCATCCGCTCCGTGGCGGTCAGCGTGGCATCGGTGGATTGGCCCAGCTCCCGCTGATTGGCACGGACATCCTCGGAGGCGTGCTTCACCTTCAGCATAACAACCTCAAGAGAGTCATTCATATTGTTGATCCACTTGGCCAGCTCGCGGGTTTCGTCGCCTGCGAATTGATTGGTATCCAGCCGCTGGGTTAAATCCCCTTTGCCCTCCGCGTTGATCCGGATGAAGCGGTTGATCCGCCTTAGACTCTCGGCAATAGGGAGGGTTCCCCTGTGCCGGGAGGTTTGGGCTACCGCCCAGCCGCCGAAAAGCTGGAGCAGCCCGATGGCCAGCGCGGCGTACAAGGCCGGCACATCCCGTGCCACGGTCACGCCGCACATCACTGCCCCCGCTATTGCAAACAACAGCACAACCGGAAACTGCACCCGGCGGATTTTGAAATCAATGCTCCGCAGCCGGTACACCTCCTCCAGATCCCCCTCGCACATCATGCCCCACAAATCCGGACAATGGGGGAGGCGGAAGGTAACGCCTTTGCCGATTACGGAAATATGCCGGTAATCCGAATAACCGGGGAACTCCACAAACAGGTTGCTGCCCTTGGCAATGGTGCCGGCTACTCCCGGGTGCAGCTGTCCGGTAGCTGGATCGGTGAACATCAGTTCGAGCTCCGTATGCTCCCCCACCCGGACCGTTCCCCAGTCCGTGGATACGCCGTCCTTCAGGTTCTCCCCGTGGGTGAAGGTCCGGTCCTCGAAGCGGCTGCGGGAAAGAGCCGTTCCCGGTGCAATCTCCTTGCGCAGGGCCGGGGCGGCCATAAACAGATAATTGTCCCCCGAGTCCGGGTAGACATGGCCCGATTCCCGCTGGATCAAATCGCCCAGCACATCGTTGGGCACACGCCCGCATAACGCTCCCATCCAGGTTCCGCCATTCATGATGGGATAGATGAACAGCAGGGTCATTTTATCGTGAAAAGAGGAGGTGCTGGGTCCGATCTGTACGGTCAGCGGGTCGGCATAAGGACCGTACAGGCAGCGCCCGTCCTTATGTTTGGAGGAATAGAAAACACCCTCGCGGAACGGGGCGCCGGCAGCGCTTTGACCCATATGCGGGGCATAGGTGGAAAAAATCACGTCCAGCTTGTCGTTCAGCACGAACAGCTCGGAAAAATCCGCTGCCCGCTGGCGGACTGCTTGAGACAGCCGGCCCCATACCGGCGCCGATTCGGCCTGCCACACGGCGCTGCCCTGCACAGAGGAAGCAGCCTCCGTACAATAACGCTCCAGATGGGTCCAGCAGTCTGTTGCCCATTCTGTCAGAAGCTCCTTGCGGGTATTGGCAATGCCTTCGAAAATCTCCTCGATATCCTCTTTTAAATGCTTGTTGAGCCTGCATGACCACCACAGTGGAAGCCCTTTCCGAAATCCGAGCCAGTCAAACATATCTCTTCCCCCCAGTTATAGACCATGAAATTCTGTTTTTGATGTTAAGTATTGTAACATAGGGGCCGCGGAGTGGATGACAATGAATGAGACAAATAAGTGAAAATTCGAAGATTATTCTGAAAATATGACAAATTGTTCGTCTTTTCCGGAATAATGACTGGAAAATAAGAATGTTTATAAAGAAATGATAGAATTTATGCCGGTTTGATGCAGTTTGAGCGTCTCCGGCAAAATATGGAGAAAGGGGCGGATTCATGGTATGATTGAGAAAGTATGTTCGTAAGAGAGGGGTTTTGCGGAAATGTCCGTTTCCTTTCATCCGGTTATTGAAACCTGGTTCAAGCAATCCTTCGGCACTCCGACACCCGTGCAGCATGAGGCGTGGGAGAGCATTGCTGCAGGGCAAAGCACGCTTATCGCCGCCCCTACCGGCTCAGGCAAAACACTGGCAGCTCTCTTGCCCTGTCTGGACCGGATCGTCCGGGAAGCGGGGGAGTTCCCGGCAGACCATTCCCGGCGGGGAGTGAAGCTCTTGTACATTACTCCGCTGAAGGCGCTTAACAATGATATTCATCATCATATTTTCCGGTTTGCCAGAGAAATGTCTGCAGTGTCAGCCAAGGAAAAGCTGGATTGGCCGGAGTTTACGGTAGGAGTGAGAACGGGGGATACCTCGCAAAGCACACGGGCCTCCATGCTCCGCAATCCTCCGGATATGCTCATTACGACCCCGGAGTCGCTTTATTTGATGCTGACTGCAGGTAAAGCAAGGGAAATCCTGCGCACGGTCCGGCAGGTCATCGTAGACGAAATTCATGATCTTGCCTCGGACAAAAGGGGAGTCCATCTTTCCTTGTCGCTGGAGCGCCTCTCCAGCTTGTGCGGCTGCAATCCCCAGCGTATCGGGGTTTCCGCTACCCAAAAACCGATGGAGAGGGTGGCCCAATATCTGGGCGGCTGGGAGCAGGATGGGGAACCTGCTGATGCGGGCAGCAGCGGCATGATTGCCAGACCTGTCCATATTGTGGAGAGCGCCATGGAACGCAGGCTTACCGTTTCTGTCACTATGCCTGCCAAGGGAATCCGGGCTATGGACAAGGAAGCGGTTTGGGGACCTTTGGTGCAGCGGATTCTGGAATGTATGGAGAGCTCCAGGTCTGTGCTTATTTTCGTTAACAACAGGCGGCTGTGTGAGCGGCTCACCCTGCGCTTGAACGAGCATGTGGGCTACGAAATGGCCCGGTCCCATCACGGCAGTGTGTCCCGGGAGCGGCGTCTGGAGGTGGAGGCGCTTCTGAAGGCAGGAGAGCTGCGGTGTCTGGTGGCCACCGCAACCCTGGAGCTGGGCATTGACGTGGGAGAAATTGATATGGTGCTTCAAATTGATTCCCCCAAGGAGGCGGCTGCAGGCATCCAGCGGTTCGGACGGGCAGGCCATGCTGTGGGCGGAGAAAGCCGCGGTGTCATTATCGTCCGCAGCCGGGGGGATCTACCGGAGGCGGCCGTGCTGGCCAAGGCGGTGGCCCAACGGGATATCGAGGATATCCGGATTCCGCGCCATAAGCTGGATGTGCTCTCCCAGCATACGGTAGCCGCCGTGGCGGCAGCAGGACCGGGAGAGGAGTGGTCGCCGGAAGCGTGGTACCGGGTGGTATCCGGCAGCGATTGCTACCGGGAATACCCGTGGGAGCGGTATGAGGCCATGCTGGATGTGCTGTCCGGGCGCTATCCCTTCTCACGGCCGCTTCTGGCTTGGGACCGGGAAACGGACAAGCTGCTCAAGCTTCCCGGCTCGGCGATTGCCGCATCCATGGGGAGCGGGACCATCCCCCAGACCTCTGCTTTTCCGGTGCATCATGCGGAAACCCGGATGCATCTTGGCGAGCTGGACGAGGAATATGTGTATGAAAGCCGACCGGGGGATGCTTTTCAATTGGGAGCCAGCTCATGGACGATCCGCTCCATCCGCCATGACCGGGTTTATGTGACGGAGAGCGACCACAGCTACAGTGAAATCCCCTTCTGGAAAGCCGAGGCGGGGGGACGAAGCCCACTGATCGGCAAGCGCATCGGCGGCATGCTGGCCTCCATCCGGGATAGCGTCCGGGCTAGCGGGGATGGGGAGCAGGAGGGTGAGCTGCCGCGCGGGCTCATGGAGGAATACAGGCTGGATGAGGACACTGCCGCCGAGCTCGTAGGCTATGTACGGAGCCAGGACAAGCATGGGCTGGTGCCGACGGACACGCTCATCGTGGCTGAGCATTACAAGGATGACGGGGAGCGGCATCATCTGGTGGTGCATAGCCTCTTGGGCCGCCGCATCCACAGAACCTGGGAGATGGCCCTGCGCATGCGCTTCGACGCGTTAAGCCCTACCCAGGTCTACTCCATCGCCAAGGACGATGGTATGGAATTTGTCTTTTCCGGCTGGAACCCGGACTGGCTCTTGGAGCCCGGAAGGCTGTCCGGCTCTCAATTGGAGGAGCTCTTGTGGGAAGCGCTGCCCGGCACAGCCATGTTCGGCAGAGCCTTCCGGCGGGTGGCGGAAACCTCGCTTCTCCTGGCCAGGGGCTATGAGCGCCAGTCCTCTTGGACCATGCGCTACCGCAGCGAGGAGCTGCTGAAGCAGGCCCTTCCCTTCGCCGACAAGTACCCGTACCTGCGGGAGGCCTACGCCGTCTGCCTGGAGGAGGAACTGGACGTGCCCGGACTGCACCGACTCCTGGATGACCTCCGGACAGGCGCTGTCCATTTGCAGACTGTGGATTCCATTGCGCCTTCGCCTTTTGCTATGCGCTTCATGAATGATTTCGCCATGACGTCCTTGTATGAATCGGATGCTCTTGGACGTGACGTCCATATGCGGCTTCTTGGCATCAACCGCGAGCTGGCTGCGGAATGGTTCGGCAGAGAGGGCTTACGCACACTGATCTCCCGGCAGGTTCTGGAGGAGGAAGAGCGCAGGCTGGCGCGTCCCTCCTGGCTGGCATCCGCCGCACATGGCGAAGAGGAGGAGAAGCGCAGCCTGATCCGTTTATTGAAGGAATACGGCGACCTGTCCCGGGAGGAGCTGTCCCGGTTGTGGGCAGCGGGCGAGGATACGGCCGGAGTTGGAGACAACGGCGCAGCCCAAGCCGGAGACGGCCAGCAGCCCCGGCCGGTGGAGGAAATATTGCCCCAGCTGCTTGCGGCTGGCAGCGTAAGAAGCATCCGCCTGGCGGGAGAAGAGCGGTTCTTCAGCCGCGACGAAGAGCAGTGGTATGCGGGCTTTCCCCATACACCGGAGGCTTCATTTATCGCCAAGCGGTATGTGGAGCGGGTGCTTTCCTTCCGCCGTTCGGAGCTGGAGGAGCGCTTTGGCGTGGAGGCCGGGCTTGCTGAAGCATGGACAGCAGGCTGGCTGGAGGATGGTACGGTCACGTCCGCTCCTTTTGCGGAGCCGGAGGAAACAGGCTTGTACACGGCAGCCAAAATTGCCGAACGTCTGGTTCGCACGTCCATCTCGGATTACCGGGTGAAGCACGGGGCCATTGAGGCCAGCCGGTACGTGCTCCATTTGCTCCAAACCCAGCACCTGCTCCCGGAGCGGCGCCTGGAGGGGCCGGACGGCTTGCTCCGGATTGCCGGGCAGCTGCAGGGCATCTATCTTCCGGTGGCGCATTGGGAGAAGCTTGTGTTCCCCGCAAGGCTGAAGGAATACCGGAAGGAATGGCTGGACCAGCTGTGCACGTCGGGAGAGCTCTTCTGGATGGGGCGCAAAGAAGAGGGAGAGAAGGAGGGGCGGATCGCTTTCTTTCTTGCTGCCGAACGGGGAGAAGCGGAGCCCTTTATCCGCAGGGCAGCTGAAGGGCCTGAATCCTCCCAGCAGTCCCTTCTGGAGGTGCTGGTCAGCAGAGGGGCCAGCTTTCTGACGGCGCTCTCCCGGGAAACAGGGGAGCCCCCCTCAAGCCTGCTCCCCAGGCTGATGGAGCTGGTATGGGAGGGCAGGGCGGCTAACGACCAGTTCGCACCTCTCCGCCTGGCCGCCGGCTCCGCATCCGGAGCCCGGACCAAACGGGGGGAGTTCCAGTCCGGCTTTGGCCGGTGGTATGCGCTGCTTCCCGGGGAAGAGGAAAATGCCGAGGCCTGCGCCTTGTCCTACAGCAAACGCTGGATGAACCAATTTGGCCTCTTGACCCGGGGGTCTGCGGCCTATGCGGCTCCTTACGGCTGGGAGCAGCTGTCAGGGGTGCTGCGCAAGCTGGAGGATTGGGGCATGGCTGTCCGGGGCTTTTTCGTCAAGGACATCGCCGCCATGCAATTCACCACGCGGGAAACCGTGGAGCAGCTGGAGGCTGCGCTGCCGGCGGACACCGGCAGGCTGGTGCTGCTGTCGGCAGTAGACCCGGCCAATCCTTACGGGGCATGGGTAGAGTGGCCGGAGCTTCCGGCTGTCCAGTTTGCCCGCAAGCCGGGGAATTTTCTGGTGTTTGAAGGAAATGAGCTATGCCTATGGGTGGAAAACTTCGGCAAGCACGTCGCGGTGTTCCCCGGCCATCCGGCTGCCGCACCAGGGGAAAACGAGCGTCTTACCGGCATACTGGCGGAGGTGTTCAGCACGATCATTGCCAGGCATCATCTGAGTAAAATTACAGTGGAGCGCTGGAATGGCAGGCCTGCGGCAGAATCCGGCCTTGAGGAGGATTTTCGGCGGCTGGGAGGAGAGCTGGACAGGACGCGGTATGTGTTTTGGCCCACGGCGCTGAAGTACAGGCGGTAGCCGGGCAGCTTGCGGCGGAGCTCGTAGCAGAAGAAGAACGGAGATGGAATAAGACGCCGTAAGATGCAGGTCCAGCGGGAGTTGGTGCAGACAGGCAATTTATACGAAAATGGCGAACTTGTACCCGGTATTTTCTTTGCTGATGATGCCGCCTGGGTCATGTGCGATTCTAACGGCGGTGAGAGACGCTATTTCCCGCAAAAAGCCTTTACTGGCCCCGAATTGTCTCAAATAAAGGCGCTCACCGCCGTTAGAATTTGAGATGGCGGTTTTTACGCCAAATAAGGGCTCCCATTTCCGTTAGATCGCCCATGGCCCAGCGGCCATCGCCATTCATGAAATGGGGAGCGCAAAGGTGCGGCATTTTCGTATAAAGCTCCGGAGTAATTTTACCTGCGCCCAATTCGACGCATTCGCCCCCTCCCTCCGGCCATGGCCTGGACCGGATTGTGCAGGAGCATAACGATTTTTTGACGGTAAGCAGGAAAAAGCAGGAGGAATGTAGAAATTCCCCAGAATAAAGTCTTGTTTACCGATACATAAGCCAGTGTCCGGCACGGAAAATGAAGCAAAAACGTGTCGATGCAGCTAAAAAGGGGTCGTTGCCGGGTGCCGTCAGAGGATCAGTTGGGAAGAGAAATAAAACCGAAAAGAATGGTCCCGCCGGTGCTGGTGGGATTAGCGGCCTGCGGCAGTCTCTTTGAGGTGATCCGCCATCTGCAGCCGCCTCCCATGGTTGTGTTCCTTTCATGCTGTGCGCTGCTGGTTCCCTGGCTGCTGTACACTCACTTCCGGCATTCCGCCAATCTTGCCAAGGAGCGGAGCTTCGCCGCCGTTTACCGGGAGCTCATCGATCAGGTTAATGATGCCATCCTCGTTATCAGTGCCAAAAGCCCCCACCGGATCTTGGAATGCAACCAGGCCGCCTCGGTGTGGCTGGGGTACAGCTATGACGAGCTGCTGAGCGTGGAAGCGGATATGATTGCCGATGTGTCCCAGGTTGTGGAGCAGATGAAACGGAAGTATTCTCCCGGCAGCACACAGGCTGAATACCGGGAAATCCAATACCGCACCAAGGACGGGCGTCTGGTTCCGGCGGAAGTGAATATCCGGATGATCCGGCTGCAGGGGCAGCGTGCGCTGCTGGCTATTGGCCGCGACCTGACGGAGCGCAAGCGTATGGAGAACCGCATCCGCCATATGGCGTATTATGACGATCTTACCGGCTTGCCCAACCGCAGGCTGTTCCGGGAAAAGCTGGAGGAGGCTATGGCGGCTGCACGCGCCCATAACGGTGGCGCCGCAGTGCTGTATCTGGATATTGACCGCTTCAAGCTGGTCAACGACAGCTTCGGCCACGATTACGGCGATATGCTGCTTATGCAGGTGGCGGAGCGTTTCGTGCGCTGCATCGGAGACGATGACTTCCTGGCCCGGACAGAAGGCGATGAGTTTGCCATGTTCTATGCCGGTGTAACCGCCAAGGAGCGGCTTGAGCAGCTGGCAGAGGGGATTTATCACTCCTTGGAGCAGCCTTTCCAAATCGGCCAGTTCCAGATTCACATTACGGCTTCCATCGGCATCGCCCATTACCTGCGGGAACCGGGGGAGACGCCGGATCTGATGATGAAATATGCCGATATCGCCTTATCCCGGGCCAAGGAAACCGGGAAGAATACCCACCAGATTTTCAATACCGACATGAACAAAATATCGTTAACCAAGCTGACGCTGGAGAGCGAGCTGCGGCAGGCTATCCGCAATAACGAATTTATGCTGGTGTACCAGCCGCAGATCCATCTGGAAAAAGGCACTCTGGTGGGTATGGAGGCGCTGATCCGCTGGAATCACCCGGTGCGGGGGATGGTTTCTCCGGGGGATTTCATCCCTATCGCCGAGGAGACGGGACTGATTGTACCCATCGGAGAGTGGGTGCTCATGGAGGCATGCCGGCAGAACAAGCTGTGGCAGGACGGCGGATTGCCTGCCGTGCCCGTGTCCGTCAATCTGTCCATGCGCCAATTCCTGCAGCATGATCTCAAGGGCAAAATCCATGCCGTACTGGAGGACACCCAGCTTCCCGCGCATTTTCTGGAGCTGGAGATTACGGAGAGCATGACCATGGATGTGGAATTTGCCACCAAATCGCTGAAGGAATTGAAGAGCTTAGGGCTGCAAATCAGCATTGATGATTTCGGAACGGGTTACAGCTCACTGCATTTCCTGAAGAAATTCCCTATCGATAAGCTTAAAATTGACCGTTCCTTTGTCCGCGATGTGATGTTCGATCCCAATGATGCGGCGATTGTAGCGACCATTATCAGCATGACCCACCATCTGAATCTGCTGGTCATTGCCGAAGGGGTGGAGACTCGGGAGCAAATGCATTTCCTGCGGGATAATCAATGCAATCTGATCCAAGGCTACTGGTACAGCCCGCCGCTGCCGGCTCCCGAAATGCAGAAAATGCTGAAGCAATCCCATCCTCTCCCAGCATAACAGCAGCTTCCGGGCAGAGGCCCGATTTTCCGCCCAAACAGGAAGTTGCCACCAAATGTTCATTGACGGCAGAGGCGGGGAGGTCTACATTAGTGAGGTATGGAAACACGTACCTCATTATTTGGGAGAGAGTTGGCGCTTACATGAACATCAGATGGTCAGGAAGATATGCCGGTTATAACACCAATGCGTTACGCAAGGACTTAATATCGGGCCTGATTGTGGGAATTATCGCCATCCCCCTGGGGATGGCTTTTGCTATTGCATCGGGGGTTAAGCCCGAGTACGGAATCTACACAACGGTTGTGTCAGGGATTCTGATCTCCCTTCTGGGCGGTTCCCGCTTTCAAATCGGCGGTCCTACCGGAGCCTTTATTCCGATTCTGTTCGCGATTGTCATGCAATACGGCTACGACAATCTTCTGGTAGCCGGATTTATGGCCGGCGTGCTGCTGCTCTTGATGGGGGTGCTGCGTTTAGGCGCCTTGATGAAATTCATCCCCCGTTCGGTGACCATCGGCTTTACCGCCGGGATTGCGGTGACTATTTTTGCCGGACAGATCGCCAGCTTCCTGGGACTCAAGGATGTGGCCAAGCATGAGCATTTTATTGATAACATGAAGGAAATCGGACTGCGGCTGCCCAGCTGGAATCCGGCAGCAGTTATCGTGGCGGGCATTTGCTTGGCGGCAATTCTGCTTACACCCAAATTTTTCCCGAAGGTGCCGGGCTCCCTGGTGGGACTTATGGTGTCCACAATTGCCGGTGTTCTCTTCTTCAGCGGAGATGTGGCGACTATCGGCTCCACCTACGGAGCAATACCCAGCTCGCTGCCTGCGTTGAAGCTGCCGGATTTCAGCCTGGATAATATGCTCAGCCTGTGGCAGCCGGCCTTGATCATTGCCATGCTGGGCGGCATCGAATCCCTGCTGTCTGCCGTGGTGGCTGACGGCATGGGCGGCGACCGTCATAACAGCAACCGGGAGCTGATCGGCCAGGGTATCGCCAATATGGTTACGCCCCTGTTCGGCGGTATTCCCGCTACCGGAGCTATTGCCCGGACCGCAACCAACATCCGCAACGGTGCTGTTTCTCCCTTGTCGGGGGTGTTTCACGGCCTGACGGTGCTTTTGGTGCTAATGCTGTTCGCTCCTTATGCCTCCCATATTCCCCTGGCCAGCATGGCTCCCGTGCTGATGGTGGTGGCCTGGAATATGAGCGAGCGTAAGGAATTCGCCCATGTGTTCAAGACCAGAACCGGGGATTCTCTGGTGCTGGTCATTACCTTCCTGCTCACCGTATTCACCGATTTGACCCTGGCGGTAGAGATCGGACTTGCGCTGGCTGCTATCCTCTTCGTGAAGCGGATGAGTGAGCTTTTGACCGTAGCCAAGGTGCTTCCCGATCCTGACAATAAATATTCCAAGGTAAGACCCCATGTGGTTACGGATTCCCATGACTGTCCCCAGATCAGCATGTTTACAGTGGAGGGGGCGCTGTTCTTCGGCGCTGCCAAGCATTTTGAGAATACGATCATGCAAACCATGCACCGCAAGCCCAAGGTTATGATTATCCTGATGAAAAAGGTTCCTTTTATGGACATTACGGGGGAACGGAATTTGTCCGCTTTGGTCCGGTATGTCTCCGCTTCAGGAGGTGCTGTGCTGATTTCAGGCATTCAGAAGCAGCCCTTGGAGATGATGGCCAATACAGGCTTGCTTGCCAAGCTGGGGGAGCAGCACCTGTTTGAGCATACGGGAGATGCCATTGATTATGCCTTGACGCATCTGGACAAGGAGCGCTGCGCCGGGTGCAAGCACTTTGCCTTCCGGGAATGCGCTGAGTTTTCTGCGGTTCCCGCAGCTTCCCGGAGCATAGCAGGCAAAGGAGCCGCAGCGAAGAAGAAGATTAATCTGGGCGTATAAGCTTCCGTATATGGAATCGGACGGCGCCAAAGCACCCCCAGCAGCTTTTCCGCATATGGATAAGGGAGAGCTTGCGAAAAGGGGTGTATGGCAATGATGCAGATGGTTCCCATTACAGTGGAAGAAGGGAAAGTCGCGATGGGGGTGGAGGTCAAGCTGCCCAAAACCACACTCTTGGCTGTAGCCACGGATAAGGGCTACATCATGTGCGGTGCGCTGGATGTGGGTTT
>JAQSYT010000483.1 GCA_029256065.1 Paenibacillaceae bacterium | reverse complement strand
TATCATTTTGGAATAAAATTTCAATCAATATATTGTTGTTTGAAAAGGCTGGTGCTATAATGACGGCAAATATGCATAATCGTCATTTTGCGATTTTTAGAGGTTATTATGTAATATAATATAACATGAAAATAGGGGGAACCGAAATGGAACAGCTTACCCATGCAGCTTTGCGGGAGCAAATCGGCCAGATGGTCATGTGCGGATTTTCCGGAAAAACCCCTACAGAATGGATTTTGCGGCTTATCCGGGAGTACCGGCTGGGCGGTATCATTTATTTCCGGGACAATATTGGGACTCCGGAGGAGGTGGGTGCGCTCTCCGCCACTCTTCAGGAGGCTGCTCTGGAGGCGGGGACTGACCCGCTATGGATCGCCGTAGACCAGGAAGGCGGAATGGTGGCGAGAATTGACCGCCAGGTTGCGCTGATGCCGGGAAATATGGCCCTGGGCGCAGCCGGCTCCCCGAAGCTGGTATATGAGACGGCACGGATTTCAGGCTTAGAGCTGCGGAGCTTGGGCATTACTTTGAATTTTGCGCCCTGTGTGGACGTAAACAACAATAAGGCAAACCCTGTCATTGGGGTCCGATCTTACGGCGAAAATCCGCAGATGGTGGGCGTTATGGGAGCGCAGGCCGTGCGGGGCTATCAGGACGCTGGCATCAGCGCCTGTCCCAAGCATTTTCCCGGCCATGGAGATACAACGGCAGATTCCCATCTGGAGCTGCCGGTGGTTCCACACGGGCTGGACCGTCTCCGTCAGGTGGAGCTGCCGCCCTTCCGGAGCGCTATTGCAGCGGGAGCGGATGTGGTGATGACCGCCCATGTGCAATTCCCCGCTTATGATTCCAGCGGGCTGCCCGCCACCCTGTCACCTGCTGTATTGGATGGGCTCCTCCGCAGCGAATTAGGCTTTGACGGAGTAATCGCCACAGATTGCCTGGAGATGAAGGCCATTTCCGGGACGGTAGGTGTTGGCCGGGGTGCTGTGCTGGCAGTAAAAGCAGGGGCAGATCTGGTTCTGGTCAGCCACACGCCCGAGCTCCAGCTTGAAGCGCTGGAGGGCTTGTATCAGGCGGTGCTGTCGGGAGAGCTTCCGCAGGAGCGGATTACAGCTTCGGCCCGGCGGATCCGGCAGGCCAAGACCCGCCGGGAGGAGGGCTGGCAGCAGTTGATCCGGGAGAAGGAGCTTCCAGGCGTGGGCAGCCGGCCACATCTGGAGGTAGCGGAGCTGGCGGTGGAACTGGCGGTTACGCTGGTCAAGGCAGAGCCGGGCATCCTGCCCTTGGACACGGCTGCGCCAACACTGGTTATCTGGCCCCGGGTGGAGACCCGGACCGATGTGGATGAGGCCATCCTGCAAGGGATGACCCTGGGCAAAGCCCTGTCCGCTTATCTTGCCGATGTGCAGGAGCTTGAGGTTAGCCTGACCCCAACCGGGACCCAGGCAGAGGCGGTTTTGGCAGCTGCACGCGCCGGCCGTCTGCAGATTGTGGCGGGCACCTACAATGCCGCCTTTAATCCGGGCCAGGCCAAGCTGGTGCAGAAGCTGCTGGAGCTGCCCGGAGCCAAAGTGACGGCGGTGGCGCTGCGCAGCCCTTACGATTTGTTGGCATTTGCAGGCGTGCAGGCCTATGTAGCCTGCTACGAGAACCGCCCACTGATGCTGGAGGCGGCAGCCAAGGTGCTTGCCGGACTACGCCCCGCCCTAGGCAGGCTGCCGGTGACCCTGTCGCCGGAATACCCCGCAGGCTGGGGGATGATTGACTGAGAGGCTGACAGCGTGGCCGATGACAAGAGCAGTTGCAAGGTCAATAGGTGAGGTCAACGGTGCAGCTTAGCTGTCTTTGGGAGCACACTCTTCTCCGTCCGTTGATCCTCGACCGCTGAATCCCGAGCATTGAACTCCAATCGTTGTGCCCGACATTGGAAGCGGCAAAGCCTAACTGCAAAAGTGCATCTGATTTTAGCCTGGCAAGTCCAATTGCCGCCTTATCCTGCAAAAGTGCATCTATTTTCTGCCTGATCCACTGAATTGAAGGGTTGAGGGAGCCAATAACTGCATATTTGCAGGATGAGGTCCGTCAGAGGGCTAGTCGGGTGGAATTACCTGCACTTTTGCATTTTAACTAACGATTACCTCTACCGGCTAACCTTTGCCAACGGGCTATTACCAACGAATCCTAGCAACTAACTACCAACTAAATAAAGCAGTAACCCAACAAACCCAACAAACTCAACTAAACTAGACTAGACTGTACTAGACCATCCAACTCCCACCGCTATACCATCATCCAACGTCTGCCTTCCAACCATCCACTGATCTTCTATTACATCAGTCAGCGTTTCCTGATCTTGACATCGGACAGCCTTCTGGTGCTATGATGAGATGAACTGATACCGGCAAGCGGCGCAACTTTGGCAGCTGCTTCATTAATGGAGGTTATCTCATTGAGCCAGGAAATTTTGTCCGTAATCCAGCATTATACTCCCGCCTACCTTGCTACAGTGGAAGAAGGCAAGCCTAGAGTGCGGCCGTGGGGACTTCCCCATCTGGATGCCGAAACCGGCAGACTGTATTTCAGCACCGCCAGCACCAAAGCGGTTTACGAGCAGCTGCTGGCCGCGCCCTATGTGGAATATTCTCAAACCTCCCCTGAGAATGTATGGGTGAGAATCAGCGGCGCCGTCCATTTCGACGAGACCCCGGAGGCCAAAGAAGCGCTGTTCAAGCACGAACCGCAATTGGCCAACATCTACAAAACACCTGATAATCCTGTGTTCAAAATTTTTTACCTGGAGGAAGCCCGGGTAACGGTAGACGATTACTCTCCCAACCCGCAACGGGTGTACGAGTTCAAAAACGGAAGCTTCACCTTGCTGGCTTAATTTCGATTTCAATAGTAGGCAAGGCGAATGCTGGTAATGCAGATGAAAATTATGGACGGATAC
>JAQSYT010000113.1 GCA_029256065.1 Paenibacillaceae bacterium | reverse complement strand
ACCTTAAGGGGAGATGCATCATTAGGATTAGGGCAAATATTCATCAATACTGCAAGAAGAAGTGATGAAATAATATTAGGTCATGCTTCATCAACAACGGATAGGCAATATTTCGATCTTTTAACTTCTGATGATACTAACATTATGTATGTAGGTATAGTTTTAAAGGCTGAAGCCACAAAACTAGGGTTGGACCCAGATGTTCCAGACTCCAGAATATTAAAAGCATATAACGGTTCACAAAGCTATGCTGATGCCACAATGAAGTATGTTAGGATATTTGAAGCGTATTATTCAGTAAAAAAATGAGGTGCCCTGTGGATTTGAAGAAGAATTTTATAATTCTTATACTTGGTTTCTGTATAATTCTTTTGCTTGTCGCAATTTTCTTCTTTTTTTATGATAGTTCTCACTGGAGTAGAGAAAAAATAATAGACGTTTCAGTTATTGATGTATCACAGCATCCCTTATCTACTTTTGTAGATGGTTCGATCATTGCTCAAGGCTTAGTAGACAAGTGGAGAACAGGGTCACAATTGGTATCGATAATACTCACATTTAAGGGAGAAGATGAGAATAAGCAAAAGAAAGGAACGATTATATATACTTTTCATACAAAGAATAAAAGTCATTTAGGCGTTCCAAATGTTTTAAGTAATGTAGAACTAGATATTAATCAGAAAGTTATAAAAAAATTCTGGGTGTATGGTGGGGAAAAACTTTTTGAGAAGCCAATTGATATAATCGATTGGAATGTTAATTTTGATCAACTTTTTAATATTATTAAAAAACAAACTGAGAATGATGAAATCAATATGAATTCACAAATAATAATTAGAGCCTTTTCCAATGAATTGCAAGTTGAAGTTAGTGGCTCAAAAAAAGTAATATTTTTTGTTAATGCGGTTACTGGCAAAGTTACTGAATCATAAGGATAAATACTCTAAGAGTCTGGTCAGAAACTTTTTGCAAACTGGAAATTATTTACTTGATTCAAGGTATATTCGAAGAGATGGATTGGTATAACACACCACCAAGCTTATTATTTCCTTGTCGTTTTCTTTAAGTCTGGGCTGTAGCCCCCGGAACAGAATATCTAACATCTGAATGGTAACCTGTTGCGCTGTTTGTTTCCAATATGCAACGTTATCTCGGCATCCTGCTTCACGTTAGCCGTTCGATCCGTTGGGACAGCGTTCACGTGGTCATCATGGACGACGAACTGATGGACATCGCCCGTGAGCTGCAGCGCCACGACCTGTACAGCACTACCCACATCGGTCTGGACTTCTTCAATGCCAGCATCAACCGGATAGCTGCACCGCTAAGCGGATATATGGTTAATAAAACAGCTCTCCCCAACACCCGGGAGAGCTGTTTTTTATTAATAGGGGAAAGGTAGGAGGCAAACACTGAGGGGAGAAGACTTAACCGATTTTTCGTCCTGGTAAGGTTCATTGGCGCTTGTGCGCAACGGGAAGTATACGTCAACTTTGCTCCTCCTTATTCGCTTTGCAGCCTCCCCTGCAGCTCCCGGAACAGCTTGTCCAGCGCCTGGGAGGCATCCTGCAGCGCCTGCTTGGCGGCTGGTTCTGTTTCGGTTACGCCGGCCAGGGCCAGCTTGGTTTCGCATTCCTTCAGAGCCGTCAGCAGGCCGGCGTTTTTTTGCTGCTTCGGCTGCTTGTGCCGGTCGTCGTAGAAGTCGGCGTACAGCTCGCCTTTACCGTCGATTTGACCCAGGAAAACATCCGGGACGGTGGCTTTCACCTCGGCCAGCTTTTTGTTGAGCCAATTCAGATCCCGCCCTGACTTTTGCAGGGCTTCCTCCATAATTTTGCCGTCCATAATAACCGTTTGCGGCTCTTTCTCCGGCTGGACGGGAAGTCCCAGGTCTTTGGGTGTGAGCGGCTGGTTTTCCCGCTTCAATAACACGTTAATGTCGCCGCTGGGCTCCATAATGGCAAACTCTACATCCGCCAGGTTGAAGGCGGATTTTTTACGGAGCTGCTCCATGAGTTCATCGGTGGTCAGACGCTCCTTCTTCAAGTTTTTCTCCAGCACTCTGCCGTGTTCGATGAGAACGGAGCCTTTGCTGTCAATAAAGTCGCGCATTTTTTTGCTCTTGATTTGCAAAAATTCAATACAATACGAGCAGGCTACCCATACGGTCAGGGAAACCAGGCCCAGCAGCCACTCGGTTTCTGCATCCAGTGACACATAGGCGGCAATACTGCCGATGGTGATGCCGGTGATATATTCGAATAAGGACAGCTGGGACACCTGCCGTTTACCCAACAGCTTGGTCATCAAGAATAGGACCACTACAGCCAGTAAGGTTCTCCATATAATTTCAAACCATTGGGGCATTGGTGCACACTCCTCATAGCATATTTTTTAGCTCACCGAAAATCTAACGGAAGTGACAGACGCTATATCGCTGAAAACAAGGCTTCTCAGATTCTAACGGAAGTGAGAGCTCTTATTTGCTGCTTTTTCACAGAAAACAAGCTTCATTGCGCGAAATAACGTCTGTGGCCGCCGTTAGAATTTCAAAAGCTCGTTCCAGGGCCAAATAACGGCCCTCACTTCCGTTAGCCTTCCAGTGTCATCATCCCAAATCCCAACACAGGCCAAACTGCAACAAAAGGCTGCCACATACTCTGGCCGGGAGCCTCGTTTTCCTCAACTACCAGTATGCAGCCCGAACCCTGGAAATATGCGGGAGCGCAGCACAGGCACATTCCCTACATAACAAAAATCCCTGCCGCGGGCTGCAATAGCAGCCGCAACAGGGATTGCTGCGCCGGGACAAGTGCTCCCGGGATATTCAATGTCTTACGCTTGCGGAGAATTAACCGTTGTACGCCTTCAGGTACAGGGCGACCATGTCTTCGGTAGTAACCGGCTTCGGGTTGCCGCCGGTACATACATCGTTCATGGCTTGGCCAGCCAGCTTGGCGGCATCGTTCGGGTTGAAGGAGGTTTCCTTCAGGGCCGGGATACCTACAGCCTTGGACAGCTTGCGTACAGCTTCCAGCGCCAGCTTGGCTGCTTCCAGCTCATTAGCAGCCTTGGAGGTGTCTTCGCCCATAGCTACAGCGATTTCGGCGAATTTCTTCGGTGCGGAATCCAGGTTGAATTCCATGATGTACGGCAGCAGGATGGCATTGGCTACGCCGTGGGGCAGATCATATTCGGAGCCCAGTTGGTGGGCCATGCTGTGTACGATGCCCAAACCGCAGTTGGAGAAGGACAGGCCTGCAGTGAAGGAGCCCCATGCCATTTCGGAGCGGGCTTCCACGTCTGCACCGTTGTTAACGGCTTTCTCCAGGGAGTTGGAGATGAACTTGATGGCTTGCAGAGCGATTGCATCGGACAGCGGGAAAGCGCCTGCAGTTACATACGCTTCGATAGCGTGGGTCAAAGCGTCCATGCCGGTAGCTGCAGTCAGACCCTTGGGCTTCTTCACCATCAGCTCAGGATCGTTAACAGCCACGGTTGCCAGGGAGTTGGGGTCAACGATAACCATCTTGATTTTGCGGTGCTCGTCGGTGATAACATAGTTTACGGTTACTTCGGAAGCGGTTCCGGCAGTGGTGTTGATGGCGATGATCGGAGCGGATTTGTTCTTGGACTTGCCGATTCCTTCATAGTCCACAATGTTGCCGCCGTTGGTGGACAGGATGCCGATTGCCTTAGCCGCATCCTGCGGGGAGCCGCCGCCCAGGGAGATGATGAAGTCGCAGCCGGCTTCCTTATACAGAGCCAGACCGTCGTTTACGTTTTGGGTAGTCGGGTTAGGCTTAACGTCGTCATAGATCACATAGGTGATGCCGCTGGCGTCCAGAACGTCGGTAACTTGTTTTACAACACCAAGCTGGTTCAATACTTTATCGGTTACGAACAAGGCCTTGGTTTTGCCCAGGTTGATAACTTCCTGCCCGATTTCCTTGACACAGCCGGGGCCAATCAGGTTAATAGCGGGCCAATACAGTCTGCGAACAGCCAACATAGAGATCATCCTCCATAGAATAGGTTTAATTTTTTAGTGTTTGCGAAAAAAATCACATGCTAGTGCAAAATAATACTATCTTTACGCGCCGGCCTCCCCGGAAGCGGCAGATGAATCATTCCGCTTCCGGGGAGGGGAGGTGCGCTAGATACTGATGTTTCCTGCGGATTACAGCAGGTTGAAGGCTACTTCCAGGTCATGCACTTGCTTCTCGTCGATGTGGACGATATCGCCCAGAACTCCTGCAGAGATGATGGCTTGCGCACTGAACTCGCAAACTTCCAGACGGTCAAATGCATTAAGCAGGGAGTTGCCTGTAGCGATGATGCAGTCGTTTTCGCAGATGACAATCGGCTTGTCCTTGGTGAATACTTCCGCTGTTTGTTTCGGCTCCAGGAAAGCGGCGCCGAAAGGAAGGCGGGGGGTTCTGCGCAAGAGGATGTAGCTCTCCGGAATCGTCCGGGAGTCAAAGCTTGCGCTGGTCACGGCAAAGGCCATGCTGTAAGGCGGATGAGCGATGATCACCGATTGCACATGAGGCTGGGCCTTATAGATTTCTTGGTGCAAAGCCACTGCGCGGCTAGGGGTTTTGCCTGCTTCCTTGGCGCCGTCCTTCACGACTACCAGATCGCCCGGCTCCAGATACTTGCGGTCCAGACCGAAAGGCGTGATGATGAAGGAACCGTCGGACAAACGTTGGGAGAAGGAGCCTTGGCCGCTGGTGAACAAGCCTTGGTCATAGGAACGTTGGATCAGGCGGCACATTTCGCGGCGGGCTTCCCGTTCCTCGGAGCTGAAGCGCTCCGGTGTATAGTCGGTCATTTCCAGCGGCTTGCGGCTCTTGGCCTTTTCCAACTGCTCGTCAGTCAGGGATACCGGAGTACCGATGCGGCGGGCGTTGATTTCGATGCGGGCCATGAACTCAAGAGTTTCGAAGGACTTGAAGGCGTCAAACAGGTTTTTGCCGCCTACAACAACGCCGTGGTTTTCCAGCATAACGGAGTCATAGCCTTGTGCAAACACAGCGGCAACCTTGTCCGCCAGCTCTGCGCTGCCCGGCAGGCCGTACTCAGCGATTCTAACTTCACCCACCAGAGCGTGGTCGAAGGGAAGCATATGCATGTCAGGCGCCTTGCGCACGATGCTGAATGCAACCAGTGCGGGAGGGTGGGCATGGACAATCGCCTTCAGGTCGGGACGGGTGCGGAATACCATTTGGTGGAAAGGGAACTCGCTGGAGGGCTTGTGCTTGCCGACAATAGTGCCGTCAGCCTTCACGCAAACAATGTCTCCGCGGTTCAGGTTGCCTTTATCGATGCTCGCAGGGGTAATCCAGATGTCCCCGTTGTCGTCGAGGATGGAGAGATTACCGCCTGACGTAGTGGTCATGCCGTAGCCGTAAATACGCTGGATCATCATAATAATCTGGTCGGCCGGGTGCAAATATTCGAATTGCATAAAACTGTTTCCTCCTTGGAAATCCGTAGTGTGGGAGCAGATGCAGGTTTTGAATATCTTTGATTGGCTCTACATGTTTTTATTTTAAGCCAGTCCAGCCCAAAAATGAAGCCCCAATTTAGAGAAATTTGTGAAGAAATTTTGTTTTGTTTTTGTTTTTATTTTGAATGCAAGGGTTTTTGGGTCTTTTTGCACTGTTTTAGAGCAGGTTGCGGATCTATCCGGGGGTCATTTTCAGGCTAAAATTAGTATGTGCTATAATGGCAGTGTGATGTGAGACGAATGAAATACCGGTGGACTATTCCACAGCACATGGAGGGACGGACTCATGAAAATTGTCAAAATTGAACCGACACCCAGCCCCAATTCCATGAAATTGACGTTGGATACCCGGCTGAACCCTGGGGTCAGGCTGGAAGTCCAACGGGGCCGGGATGACTTGGCGCCTGCTTATATCCGCAAGCTGTTATCCATTGAAGGGGTGAAGGAGGTTTTCCAGACGGCGGACTTTCTTGCTCTGGAGCGTCATCCGCGGGGGGATTGGGCGGCTATACTGGCAGAAGCCGAAGCTGTTCTAGGCACCGCCGCCGGGCAAACAGCACCTTCCTCCGGCGCTCCGGGCTCCGGGATACAGCAGGAGAGCGGCTACGGCGAGCTTACCGTGCGGGTGCAGACCTTCCGCGGCATTCCCATGCAGGTTCGGGTCAGCTCCGCCAATTCGGAGAAGCGGGCAGCTCTACCGGAACGCTTCCAGAGGGCCGCCACGGAAGCGGGGCTGGCCTCTCCTAATTTGATCATGGAGCGGAAGCTGGAGGAGCGGGGTGTCCGGTATGGAGAGCTGGAGGAGGTCTTGAGCCAGGTAGTAAGTGAGCTGGAGGCGGAATTTAACGCAGGACGGCTGGAGGCCCTCGTCAGCCAGTCTGTCCAGGCCGGCCATACCTACCAGGCTCCCGAAACCGGAGGAAGCCCGAAGTCGGAGGGGCTTCCCACAGCAGTTGTACAAGAGCTTGAAAGACTTCTGAATGATTCCGACTGGCAGGTGCGTTATGCCACCCTCTCCCGGATCAAGGCGGACACCGGGACATTGCCGCTTCTTAAAATAGCCCTGCACGACCGGAATATATCTGTCCGCCGGCTTGCTGTGGTGCTGGCCGGAGGTGTGGAGGGGGAGGAGCCCCTGTCTTTGTTGATCAGCGCGATGAAGGATACATCTCCAGTGATACGCAGAACTGCCGGGGACAGTATATCCGATAGAGGCGATCCGGCGGCAGTACCCGCCATGGAGGGGGCATTATCCGACCCCAGCAAGCTGGTGCGCTGGAGAGCGGCCCGTTTCCTGTACGAAGCGGCAGGAGAATCATCATTGGAGGCTCTGGAGAAGGCCAAGGAGGATTCCGAATTTGAAATCCGGCTCCAGGTCCGGTTGGCGATTGAGCGGATCACCAGCAACACCGAAGCCCAGGGAACCGTATGGCAGCAGATGATGCGGGAACGGCTGTAAGAAACCAAACCGGGCTTTTTGCCCGTTTAATTAAGAGAGCTTCCGCCGGGCGGAGGCTCTTTTTTATGCTTTTTAAAAAAGGGGATTCTACAGTCCCGGTTGGACATTTGCACTCTTTCATGCATACCATTGCCCTCCTTGGAGAAAAATGACAACAAAAGAAGGGCAAGGAGTGAAGCCGATGAAATCTCCCCTGCCTACTCTGCTCCAGGGTGCCATGATCATGATGATGGCTGTGGGCATGACCAATCACGTCTTTATCATTCCGGCTTTACTCCGCACCTCCGGGCGGGATGCATGGTTATGCATCATTTGCGCCGCCCCTGCTATGCTGCTGCTGTTATTGACCATGCGGTTTATCGCCAATAAGCTGGGGGATGAAACTCTCGTCGGTTGGATATCCCGTCATGCAGGCAACCCGGTAGCGGTTGTATTCCGGGTCTTATTTACCCTTTATGCCGTTGTTAATATTTTTTCGACCATGTATGAAACCATGCTTTGGACCAGGATCAACTTTCTGTTGAACACACCGATGGGGGTAACCAGTCTGTTTCTGATGCTGATCTGTTACAGGGCCACCAGCAAGGGGCTGCGTGCAATTGCCAATACGGCAGGTATTCTCTTGCCCTTGGTTTGCCTGTTTGGCTTCACCATTGCGTTCATTAACGTGAAGTACAAGGACTATAACCAGCTGCTGCCCATGATGGAGCATGGCATCTGGCCGGTGGTGAACGGAACAGTCTATGTTTTGGCCGGCTCCTTCGAACTCCTGCTGTTTCTGGTGCTTCAATCCGGCCTGCGGAGCAAGATCAGTCTCAAGTGCCTGCTGATCCTGGGCTTCTCTATCCTGGGTATCACCTTCGGACCGGTGATCGGCGCCATTGTGGAATTCAATCCCTTCGAGGCGATTCACCTGCGGTTTCCCGCATATGAGGAATGGCGGTTGGCAACAGTGGGGAAATTTCTCTCTCAGACGGATTTTCTATCCATCTTTCAATGGCTGGCCGGCTCTTTCCTGCGGATATGCCTCCTTTTGTATGTAACGGTTGAAATGTGGCAAATTAAAACCGAGCAAAAGAAAAACACCGCCCTTTTATTGATTTGTGTGGTACTGGTGTTAATCGGCTTGGCGCCCATCAGCGACGTGTACATGCATCAAATCACAGTGGACTGGCTTTATCCGTCCAATCTGGTGCTGCTTGCGCTGGCGGCGGCAGGATTGGGAGTGATTGCCGCCAAGGCCGGAAGGAGGGGGGATTCCCGTGGACAATCTGGACAACAACGCCAGCAGCCACAGCAGCAGCCTCGAGAAAACTCATGATACCGGCTCAACAGTTGGGAGCCGCATTCCCGTTGCAGCAGCAGATGAGCAGTTCTATTATGATTATTTCCGCCAATGCGGTGATGTGGTACTCCACACGCTCCGTTACGGGGAGGAGCCCCGCTTCGCCCTGGTGCTGATTTATTGCGGCGCTATGGTGGATCAGAAACAGCTTCCCCAGTTCGTAATTCCGCGTCTGGAGCAAATCCGCGGCGAGCTTGCGGCCAGCCCGGAGGGGCATCTCGCCGCCCTGACTGCTCTTCCCTTGTCCCCGGTAGAGAATGAGGACGATTGGCTGACCATTACGACCAGATTGGTATTCAGCGGACAGCTGATTGTGGCCCATCTGCGGCAAAACGCCGTATATACCATGGATATTTCGGATATGCCGGGCCGCAGTCCGGAGGAGTCGGCCATGGAGCCCTCCATTAAGGGGCCGCGGGACGGGTTTACAGAAAATCTTGACTTGAATATTGCCCTCATCCGCAAACGGCTGCGTACCCAATCCTTTTGTGTAGAGCTGTTCACTAAGGGCAAGCGGGGTCAAAATAAGCTGGCACTCCTGTATATGCAGGATATTATCAACCCCGAAATTCTAAACGAGATCCGCGGCTATATCGAGCTTGTGGACCAGGACGCCGTGATTGGCACCTCTATGGTGGAACGGATGGTCATCGGCAGGCGCCTGAAATCCCTGTTTCCTGTCTCGGATACAACGGGGCGGGCGGATTATGTGGCCGATTCTCTCCTGAATGGCCGCTTCGTGCTCATGTCGGACGGGTCTCCCATGGCCACGATTGCCCCGGTAACCCTGTTCGGTCTGCTGAAGTCCTCCGAGGACGAGAACATGCCCTTTCATATTGTCAGCATGCAGCGGATTTTGCGCTATATAGGACTATTGGTTTCCTTGTTTCTTCCCGGTTTTTTCGTGGGGCTGACCAGCTACAATCTGGACCAGGTGCCGCTGCCCCTGCTGGCCACCATAGCCAATACACGTCAGGGGCTTCCCATGCCCGTTGGTCTGGAATCCTTTCTGATGCTGGTGATGTTCGATATCTTCGCGGAGGCGGGAAGGCGTCTGCCGCGGGCCATCGGCCAGACCGTCACCGTAGTGGGGGGCATTATTATCGGAGATGCCTCCATCAGGGCGGGTGTCACCTCGCCTACGGTTATCGTTATGATTTCCATTGCGATTATTTCCTCCTATACCTTGGTGGACCCTATCCTGAACGGTACGGTGGCCCAGGTCCGGTTTTTAATTTTGGCATGTGCGTCGTTTTTCGGGCTATTCGGTTTTATGATGGCGTTTTTGCTGCTGCTGGTTCACCTGTCCTCGCTGGAGCATTTCGGGGTTCCGTATCTCTCACCGGTTTCCCCCTTTAACCCGAAGGATTTTCTGGCCGGTATCCTGATGAGGCCCAGCATGAACAGAGTCCACAGGCCAGACGTACTGGATCCTGTGGACAAAACCTCGGGAAAGGATAAGAATAGGTCATGAAACAGGCCAAAGCAGCGGTAATTGCAGGGATTATGCTGATGTTATCCGGGTGCTGGGATATGAGAGAGGCCCAGAATACCAACTTCATTACAGCGCTTGGAGTAGATTACATCCAGGACCATTACGTGGTGTATGCCCAGATTATTGATTTCACCAGCATCGCCAAGCGGGAGAGCAGCGAATCCCAAACCGGAGGCGGCGGCAAGGCCATTTGGGTTGGCAAAGGCGAGGGGAAAAGCGTGGTGGCCGCCCTCAATCACATTTATGATTCCTCCCAGCAGCAAACCGTCTGGACCCATGTGAAGGCCATCATTCTCTCGGAATCCGTGATGAAATCCAAGATGGATGAGGTGTTTTCCAGCATTTTGCGCTCCCGGGAAATGAGGTATACTCCCTGGGTGTATGGTACCCGCGATTCTATGTACAATCTGTTATCCTCTATGACAATCCTGAACCTGTCCGCCCAGACCACGGTCATGTTCGAGCCCACCTCTATTTACCGGCAAAGCTCCGATGTGGAGCCCGTACATTTGCAGCGGCTGCTCAATGCCGTCAGGGAGCCAGCCTCAACTGTTCTGGTGCCTTCCATTACCAGCAAAAACAGGATATGGATCAATCAAGGGAAGCAGCCTCCCCTTTCACGGACAGATGGTATATTTGTCGTCAGCAAAAATTCACTGCAGGGTTATGTGCCGGAGTCCAAAATCCGCGGGACCCGTTTTGTGAAGTTTTACCGGGTGTTCCGCTATCCCATGATCGTGAATTTCCGGGACAGCGGAAGTGTCCTGCTTCTCATCCGCAATCCCCGCACCTCTTTGGAAATCAAACCGGAGGGGGAGGAGCTTCAGGTTTCCATCAACATGATCACCCGGGCGAATATGATTGAAAAAAATACGGACGAGAATGTGAGCTTCCAAACTATCATCGAGGCCGGCACCAAAAAAATCGAGGAGGAGATTCGTGCCTCCTTTGAGCAATCCCAAAACGAAAACATGGATCTTTTCGGGCTGGAGGAGGAGCTTTACCGGAAGAGGAATGCGGTATGGAAGCAGGCCAGGGATTCCGGGGAGCCGCTCCTCCCCCGGTTTAAGCTGAAAGAAGTCCATGTCAGGCTGGAGATTAACCACGCCAATACATATACCTTCCAGCAGAAATGAGCTTTTCTATTTCCTCCGAAAGTATGGTAAGATAGAAGGGATGGAATTGAAGGGGGGATCCTTTTTTACAATGAGTGATAACGAGACGAATACACCGGCAGAGGAAGCGACGAAGGAACAACAGGAGATGGAGCAGCAGGTTAAAGCCTGGTTTGAGCTGACTCGCAATATCCTTGCGGATGAATATAAGGACTATGAGGTGGACGGGCAGGTTGCCCTTCACCCGGGATTCGGCCATTTATTTGCTTTCCGGCTCCAAAAGGACGGCAAATTCTATACCTGCGGCTTTATGCTCACCGAATTGATCCAGGTCTATAAGAACAATGCCAATCCGCCGCTTTGGCTGTCCTCCTTCTTCTATGATATGATTCAGGCCGGGGAGAGCCGCGGCTTCCCCAATCCGCCGGAAACCGATGAAGAGGCCAATAAGGTGCTCCAGGAAGTGGTGCTGCCGCTGGTTATGAAGGGTGTGCAGGAGGAGTTTACCGAGGAAAATCAGGTTTACGTGGATCTTGAGGTGAATGAGCAATTAGGCCCCGTGCTGGAACTGGGCTTCCCGACAATCACGGATGGTCCCAATACCTGCGCGATTCCGCTGCAGTATTTCATGACGATGTATCAGATGAACCGGGACCCTTCGGAGCATGCCGTGTTCTCACTGCACAAGCTGCTGGAGGAAACCGCCAAAGCGAAGGCAGCTTCCGGCGTAACGGAATAAAAGCCTTCATAAAATATGGAGAAAATCCGGCAGTATGACGCTGCCGGATTTTTTTGTGCACTCTCGCGCATCTTCCCATTATATAGTCACTTAATGAGGGTATACGCGCCGATCACCGGCAGCGGCTTAGCCTGCCCCTGGGCCGCATTAACAATGCCCAGCACCATCAGGATGAGCAGCGCCAGATTGACCAGCGGCAGCAAAATCCAGCCGATGACAGGCAGAATGCCCAGCACCACATTGCTCACAGCAAAAGCCAAAAACAGTGTCAGCCCCTGATTAGCGTGATACATGGCAAACCGGGAGTTCTTCGCTGCGATCAACGGCACAAAAAACAGAATATAGGCAATAATTGCCATTCCCTTATTGGCTTCAATGTCCGACGGATCGAACCCGTTATCCTGGGAAGGGTAAGGCTGCATGACCGATCACCTCATTTTTTGGATTGGGGAGCCGATTATGTACATTACTGACTTGGACTACTGCCATATATATGAAAACTCCTCTTATATAGAACTTACCCGGAATAATCAACGGGAAAACATGTATCCGGGTGCTTTCCGCAAAAAAAATCACCAGTCAACAAAATGGGCATCTCCGCATATACATAAAAAAACAGCCCCAATAGCAGGGGCTGTTCACATGCGCTTCGCATTCGGATTAATGTGCGTCTAATAAAGAGAAAGAGCCAGCGAGTCCCGTTCGTTGAAGCTGTGCAGAAAAGCTTCACTGCCGTCGATTTCCACACTGATCAGGGATTCAAGACATTTTTTGATGGTGGCTTTTCCATACATCACTTTAATCTCCAGTGCACTTACCAAGAGGTCGATGGCTTTTTTGGAGGATTTGCTGCTCTTGATGTAAACGGGAATGACCTTATTTTGGAATTGAATGAGCATTGGCATGCTGGATCACCTACCTGATTGGAATCTTTGATCTCTATTATAAAAGAAAAAGATTAATTTCAGCTTAAAATAATCTTACTTTTTCATTGCGTGTTGTCACCCCTGGGCGATTCTGTTATGATAATTTGGTTGGCGGAACCGGCTTAAATCGCTATAGTTTAATAGACAGGGGCCAATGCGTCTTCCCGTGGCGGGAATACTTTTGGCCTTTTTATGTATAATGGTTATGATGAACAGAGCAAAGGATGCTGATGGGCGTTGAGAATAAAGATCGATGGAATCGATATCGAATACACCGACTCGGGGAGCGGGCTGACGGTGCTGCTGCTTCACGGGTGGGGAGCCAACAAGGAGAGCTTTTCCTTTGTGGCGGAGAGCTTAGAGAAGCACTTCCGGGTCGTCTCCTTGGATTTCCCCGGCTTTGGAGCAAGCGGCGAACCGCCCGTACCCTGGGGAGTGGAGGAGTACTGCTCCTTCGTGGAGAAGTTCAATGCGGCGCTTGACATTAAGAACCCCATTATCATGGGCCACTCCCACGGCGGGCGGACGGCCATCCGGTATGCCTCACGGAATCCGGTGCATAAGCTGATCCTGGTAGACAGCGCAGGCATTAAGCCTAAACGCAAGCTTTCCTATTATATCCGTGTTTATTCCTACAAAACGGCGAAGCATCTGCTGAAGCTCCCCGGCCTCCGGCACAAGCGTGAGCAGATTTTGGAGCGCTTCCGCAAGTCCACCGGCTCGGAGGACTACAAACAAGCCACGCCGCTGATGCGCCAAACGCTGGTGAAGCTGGTCAACGAGGACCTGAAGGCATATCTGCCGAAAATTCAGTCTCCCACGCTGCTGATTTGGGGCGAGCTGGACACGGCAACCCCTCTCACGCACGGTAAATTGATGGAGAAGCTGATCCCCAATGCAGGACTGGTGACATTAAAAGGAGGCGGCCATTGGGTTTACGCCCAGCGTCCCCGGGAGACTGTGATTATTCTGAACAACTTTCTGGAGAGCGACAAGGATAAATAAACGAGGAGGAGCCTTTCCCCATGACTTTCACATTCGCGCTGCTGGCCGGATTGGCCTGGCTGGGATACGCCGCCTTGCGCATCCGCCGGGGCATCCACATGCTGCAGCTCAACTCGTACCGCAACTCCCGTTATTGGACCTGGAACAAGAACAATTGGAGCACCACTCTGCCGGTCCGGGAATGGTTTCCGCTGGCTGCGGCAGTTCCGGCCCTTTTCGGCTGGGAAGAGGCGGCCTTCATTGCTTTAACCGCCGTCTACCTGCTGCTCATTCTGCTGCGTCCCAAGGAAAAGGATAAGAAGAAGCTGGTTTTCACCAACCGGGTGAAGCGGCTTGCTGCAACGGCAGCCGTTCTGGCCTTGGCAGTGGAAGCGGCTGGACTGGTTTTGGC
>JAQSYT010000482.1 GCA_029256065.1 Paenibacillaceae bacterium | reverse complement strand
TGCATGGCCCGGTATAGCTTTTCCTTGGCAAGTGGGACGAAATAGGCATCATTTACCGCCACCCAAAGCAGCTTCACCACAATTGCCGCCGAAATAAAGGCCATATACCGCAAAGCATCGGAAAACTCCCCATTGTATTGGATCAGGTCGATCATGTATTTGGTGGAGTAGGCGAATTCGAAGAATACCTCCACAGAGGAATAGACGGCCAGCAGGCAAATATTGATTACATATCCCGGCGTATGCCGGAATGCCAGCCGCAGCATATACAGATGATTGGATACCACATGTCCCGGTTTATGCTTCATGCCCCCACCTCCTCTGCATAGTGCTCCGCCTGCTTGCGGAACATGTCCGCATATTTCCCGTTTAGCGTCATCAGCTGTTCATGGGTGCCGGTTTCGATGACGGCCCCGTTCTCCAGCATATAAATCCGGTCTGCCAAGGTCGCCATAGACAAGCGGTGGGAGATAAAAAATACCGGTTTGCCCTGGCAGGCCGCCAGCATGCTTTGATAAATCCCATATTCCGCTACCGGGTCAAGAGCGCTGGAGGGCTCATCGAATACAGCGATATCGAAGTCCTTGGCGAAGGCCCGGGCTACGGCGATTTTCTGGTATTCTCCTCCGGAGAGAACGGCTCCGTCTTCGTCAAACTCCCTGGTGAGTACCGTATCCATCCCCTTCGGCAGAGAAGCTACTTTTTCGTAGACGCCGCTTTTTATAAGCGCATCCCGCACTCTATGGTAGTCCGCTGCCGTTACGGGTTGGCGCATCAGCACATTTTCGGCCACCGTCATGGCAAAAATTCTGAAGTCCTGGAAGGCCGTCCCGAACAGCGTGCGGTAGGAGCTTAAGCGGTACTCGCGGATATCTTCTCCGTTAAGCAGCAGTTGGCCTTCACTGGGATCATACAGCCGCATCAGCAGCTTGACCAATGTGGTTTTACCTGCACCGTTGTGCCCGACCAAGGCGATTTTTTCGGTGCCTTCTATACGAATACTGATATCCTGCAGCACAGGGCTGCTTGCGCCGGGATAGGTGAAGCTCACCTGCTTGAGCTCCAACGATTGGACAGGCTTACCGGGAACAGGTGCATCCGGATCATCCTTCATCCCGATTTCATAGGTGAGGAAGCCCCGCAAATTTTCAATATACAGGCTGTTCTGGAATACCTTGATCAGACTTTCCGACAGGCCGATCAGAATCCAGCTTGCGCTGACCATGGCGCTGGTGAGGACGGCGAATTCACTAACCTCCAAGGTGTGGGACACCATGGTCCGGTAGAGGCTGTACAGGAGCACACCCTGGAAGATCACCAGGAACGTGAAGATGTTCTGCCAAAAGTGGACGCCGGCCACACGTGGGGCAAACCGCCGGACAACGGTATTGATGCCGGAATACCCCTCCTCATAAGTCTTCTTCAGCACGCGGAAAATGCCTGACATGCGGATTTCCTTGGCATAGTCCTGCAGATAGACCACGCGGTTCACGTAATCCAGCTTCCGCCGGTGGGAAACGCTTTCCTGGTCACGCGCATAAAGCAGGCGGTTATGCCATTTGCCAAACAGAAACTTGCCTGCAAAAGGGGACAGCACAAAAAGAATCACCCAATGGTCGATCATATACATGTTGACCATTACCCCGATGCCGGCTAGAACGGCACAGACGGTATCGGCTGTGGTCTCCAGTACGGAGGAAACCCGGGCTTCCGTTTCCTTGACAGCCATCGTATAGCGGTTATAAAATTCTGCGTCCTCGTAGCAGGATAGCTCCACCTGCGCCGCCTTGTCATAGAGCTGCCCGTTCAGCTTCTCAAAAATCAATGCGTCGGTTTTCGGCTTGTAGCTGGTCTCCGCCCACTGCTCAAACCAGTTGCAGACGCCGAAGAACAGAGCGCTTCCCATAATGAAGATAGCCAGCTGCCCAAAGCTTTGGCCGGTCTCCATGGCATGAAGCACATATTTGACCAGCACAATACCATAAAACACCCATGCGGCATAGCCAATGGCCTTCATCAGGAATTCCGCTGCAATCCGGCCCGGGCAGATGCGGTAAACCAGCTTCAGGATGAAGCGATTATTGTGGAAAACCCCACCTTGTTTGTTCATAGTAAACTCCTTATACTGGAAAATAGGAAGAACATATATTCCCTATTGTGAACATTTTCCATTAAATAATCAATGGGGAATTTTATTGGCAACTATATTATCCGTAAACAGCTTGTCCAATGCAGGCAGAGGATTTGCGGGAGGACAGCGGATATGGTAAAACCGGTATAATGATGTATCTAAAATGGAGGTGCACCCATGCCATATTTCATGTCCTTTCAATTAACGCCATCCGCTGACCGGATTATCCGGGCGGATTGGTACCGTCCGGCGGACGCTGCTGCCCGGGGGACTGTTCTGGTTGCCCACGGCTACAAGGGCTTCAAAAATTACGGGATGTTCCCCCGGATCGGGGAGTTGCTGTCGGAGAGTTTTGATGTGATTGTCTTTAATTTCAGCCATAACGGTGTGGGAGAAGATCTGACAGAGTTTACGGAGCTGGAGAAATTCGCCCGCAATACCTGTTCACTGGAGCAGGAGGATCTGCTTGTTCTGGTTAAGGCTGTTGCCGGAGGTGCTTTGCCAGCTGGGGACGGGGGACAACCGGTGGCGGAGCCTCTTTATGTGTTTGGTCACAGCAAAGGCGGCGGGGCTGCCTTATTGTTCGGGCTGGATCATCCGGAGCTGGTAGACGGGGTGATCAGCTGGAACGGGATCGCCAGCTTCGACCTCTATTCCGAAGAAGAGAAACGGTTGATGCGGGAGGAAGGCCGTGCCTTTACGGCGAACGCCCGGACCAAGCAGCAGATGCCTCTCGACCGGATCATTCTGGAGGATCTGGAGGCGAATGCGGGGAGGTTCGATTTAGTTGGCCGGATCGGCAGTCTCCGTATTCCGGCGGTGATGATCCA
>JAQSYT010000112.1 GCA_029256065.1 Paenibacillaceae bacterium | reverse complement strand
AATTGATGATTTTGGGTGTGTGGTTCGCACTGCCTTTGGCAGCATTGATGCCCGTGTGGATACGCAATTAAAAGAAATCAAGCTGGCCCTGCAGCAATTGTCAATGGAAATGACGGAGGGAGAAGAGGAAGCATGAACGTGCCCCAGGCTTCACGGTATATCGAACATCTTCGTCATATCGACCCTGTGCTGGTAAATGGAAAAGTGACCCAGGTTATCGGATTAACTGTGGAGTCCGAGGGCCCTGACGCCAGTGTAGGTGATGTCTGTTATATCTATCCCTATAAATCCTCCAAACCGCTGAAGGCGGAGGTTGTTGGATTCCGTGACAATAAGGTTATCCTGATGCCGCTTGGAGATTTGCATTCCATTGGCCCCGGCTGTGAGGTGGTGGGCACCGGCAAACCTCTATCCGTGCAGGTTGGCTACGAGCTTCTGGGCAAGATTCTTGACGGCCTCGGCCAGCCCTTGGACGGAAGCTTTCTCCCAAGCCGCATGACTCACTATTCCACCCATAATATGCCCAGTAATCCGTTGAAGCGTCCACGGGTACTGGAGCCCATCAGCGTAGGCATCCGGGCTATAGACGGACTGCTTACAGTGGGCAACGGCCAGCGGGTGGGTATTTTCGCCGGTTCCGGCGTAGGCAAGAGCACCTTAATGGGCATGATCGCCCGAAACACCGCAGCCGATGTCAATGTGATTGCCCTTATCGGTGAACGGGGCCGGGAGGTATTGGATTTTATTGAGCGGGATCTGGGGCCGGAAGGCCTTGCACGCTCCGTTGTCATTGTGGCAACCTCAGATCAGCCGGCATTGATCCGGATCAAGGGAGCACTGATTGCCACCAGTATTGCCGAGTTTTTCAGAGACCGCGGATTGAACGTTATGCTGATGATGGATTCCGTTACGCGTTTTGCCATGGCCCAGCGGGAAGTTGGGCTGGCTGTCGGCGAACCTCCTGCGACAAGAGGATACACGCCTTCCGTGTTCGCTATGCTGCCGAAGCTTCTGGAACGCTCAGGGACAAATCCCAAGGGCTCGATCACCGCCTTTTATACCGTACTGGTGGACGGCGATGATATGAATGAGCCCATTGCCGATGCAGTCCGGGGGATTCTTGACGGACACATCGTACTGAACCGTAATCTTGCCAATAAAGGACATTTCCCGGCCATTGACATTCTGGCCAGCGTCAGCCGCGTAATGAAGGAAATTGTGCCTCCCGAGCATCAGGAGGCCGCCCAATTTTTGAATCAGCTGCTTTCTACTTATAAGGATTCGGAAGATCTGATCAATATTGGGGCATACCAGCGCGGATCAAATCCGGAAATTGATATGTCCTTGAAATATATACAGGCCATTAATGAGTTCACCAGGCAAAAAGTTAATGAAAAAGTGACATTCACCGAGGTTCAGGAGCGTTTGTTATCCGAATTCAGCGGAGGTTGAGGCACAGGATGCGGTTTAAATACACCTTTCAGAAGATTGTGGATCTGAAATCCAACGAAAAAACTCAGGCAGAATGGGTCTTATCCGGTGCAATCGGCCATCTCAGGGAAGAGGAAGAGAGTCTTTCTACCTTGTTTTCCGAGAAAAGCAATGTTGAAACGGAGCTGACTACAGCTGCCCGGAGTACCACTGCTTCGGAGCTCATGAACTATCAATACTATCTGGATCATCTGAACAACAGAATCAGATGTAAAACGGCGGATGTCCGGCTGGCTGAGAAAAATGTGGTGGAGAAGCGCGGAATTCTCTCCTCCAAAATGGTGGAGGAGAAGGTTTGGGATCAAGCCCGCAACAAGGCATATCTGACCCACCAAGCAACTGTGTTGAAGAAGGAGCAGGAGGTCCTGGATGAAATGGCCACTATGCGGCATAAGACAAGCCATGGATAACAGATCTCGGACAAAAAAGGAAGTGCATAAATGATGGAGATGGAGGCGGAAAAGCCGACATTTAGTGCGTTTGAACGATTCCTGTACTGGTTTTTTATCCCCATTGTGTTCACGATGGTGCTGATCGGCGCACTCTTATCCTTGTTTGACTACAATGTAAAGGATGAGCTGTTGAAAATCGGCAATAAAGTGCCGGGATTATCCGCCGTCCTTCCCGACCCCAAGAGTGATGTCAAGGCAGTACAAACCCCTGTGTCTGCCGGAGCGGCGAACGGGGAGAACGCTCCTCCTGAAGCAGCAGCAGCCGAGGCATCCGCCCAACTGGTGGCTCTGCAGAAGCAGCTGGAGGCTCAGACAGCAGAGCTGGCGGGGAGCACCCAGACATTGAAGGATAAGGATCAAACCATTAAAGATCTGCAGGCCAAAATTGCTGCGCTGGAGGCCCAAAAGGCAAGCCAGGCCAAAAGCGACGAGGAATATCAAGCGTTGATCACTGAAACGGCCTCCATGTACGCCAAGATGTCACCCAGCAAGGCGGCTCCCATCATGCAGAATTTAACACTGAAGGAGCAAGTGCTGCTGTTGTCCGAAATGAAAACTGACGACCGGGTCCGCATCTTGGAGAAAATGGATGCCAAAAAAGCAGCCGAAGCCTCCATTTATCTGAAGGATGCTGTCCCTGCCAAGGATAAGCAGATCGCTGCTCTGCAGGAGCGTCTTAATTTGAACAAAACGGAAACCGCCACTCAGCAAAGCGGCATGACGAAGCAGGAGCTGGGGCAAACCTTTGCCAACATGACGCCCAAAAGTGCTGCCGAGCTGCTTGTGGAAATGAATAAAACCGATTCCGCCAAGGTTATTGAGATCCTGAACAGTGTGGAAGTGACGGCGCGCTCCAAAATTATGACCTACCTGTCCGATAATTATAAGGAAGTGGCTCCGGTCATTGCCTCCAAGCTTGCCCCCTAAGCGAAATTAGAACACGTCATTGAAAGGAGGTGAAAAAGAATATGACAACGATAAATTCATTGGTTATGACCATGCCCGGCAGCACCGCGGCAGCACAAGGAAGCGCAACCGGTACTGCAGCTGCAGGAGGAAATGCCTTCGGCCAAATGCTGGTACAGGTCATCGGCGGTACCAACACTCAAGCCCAGACAAGCAGTCTTCCGAATCTTGCTGCTTTGCTGGAAGGGCTGCTGGCTGGTATGAGCTCTGAGGAATCTGCAGCCATGCTGGAGGGACCCGGATCGGAAGTAATGGTGAAGCTGCTGGAACAGCTGGCGGACAATCCGGAGCTTTTGGAGCAGCATCTTGGCGATGAGGATATGCAGGCTTGGCTGGCCCAGGCAGCACTTCTTCTGCAGGGGATGCAGCTATTGCCGGCAGCCGTCTTGAATACGGAGGATGCCGCGTCCTCACTCGTCGAACAAACAGGTGGAGAATCCGCTTCCGCACCGGCGATGAATGCCCAGCAGGCACAAATTGTTCTGAAGCAGTTTGCCCAAGCCCTTAATCAGCATCCGGATGAGATTTTTCTGAACCAGCTTCAGGACAAGCTTGCCGCCATTCTGACGAAACGGAATCAGCCTGAGCTGGCACTGCCTGTCCAAGCTAATGACGCAGGTACAGCCAGTGGGAATAAGTCCGCAGAAGTAACGGTTACTGTACAGACCACAACAGCTGCTTCCCGGCTGGAGATGCTGGCAGCCAAGACTGCACCTATCCAGTTGACTGGAGGCAGTAAGGACACACAAACATTGCCTCAGGAGCAATCTGAATCAGGCCCGCAATCTGGCGAGAGCCAGGAGGGACCGTTCAGTGCAGGAACAGTCAATGGTCGCCACGCTTTGGATAGAGCGCCTGCTCCTGTTGAAACCTTCCCGGTACGGGCAGGACAGCTGGCAGAGGATATCAGCAAGCTAATGCTTGGCAAGCTTCGTGTTCAAACAGGCAACGGGATAACTGAAGCCAGACTTTCCTTGACCCCTGAAGCATTAGGGCATGTGGATGTGAGACTCACCCTTCATAACGGTCAATTGGTAGCTCAATTCGCTGCTCAGACCGCAATGGGCAAGGATGCACTGGAATCCCAATTGGCTCAGCTGCGCAATATGCTGCAAACCCAAGGGATTCAAGTGGAAAAAATCGAGGTAGCCCAAAGCCCCTCCTTGCAATCCAGTATGTTCCAGGATCCGCGTGGGCAACAGCAATCCCGCCAGTCTGGCTCCCGCGGCAGAGAACAGCCAAGGGACGGCAATGAAGAGTATGCTGTTGAAGCCGCCGCCATTCTGCGCAAAGAGGCTTCTGATGAAGAAGGCTTTGATGTCATTGCCTAATTCCTAGCCGGAGCGCAATCTGTGAAAAGGAGGTGTAAACAATGGCGGATTCCCCTATATCCACCCAAAATGTGTGGCCTAACTATTCTTCCTCCAATGTCAGCAAGGCAGTAAAAAGCGGTACAAGCAACAGTGAATTGGGGAAGGATCAGTTCCTTAAAATCCTGATTGCTCAATTAAAGAATCAGGACCCGACGCAGCCTTTGCAGGATAAGGAATTTATTGCTCAAATGGCGCAATTCTCCTCAGTCGAGCAGCTAACCAATATGGCGACGGAAATGAAAGCATTGCGAGAGTCGTTGGGGATGGCATCCGGGCTAATCGGTAAAACCATCACTTGGACGCGCAAGGATTCCGGCGGTAATGAAACCGAGGATAGCGGCATCGTTCAGGCAATCACCTTCAAGAATGGCTCCCAGTATGCCAATGTGGATGGCGTGGAAGTCTCTCTGGAAAAAATCACAAAAATCGAGAACGCGGAGACCTCATCATGACAGATCATATGAAAATCGGTCAATTGTATCCCGCCACTCTCCCTCCCGGTAATGTAAGAATCGGTTCAAAAACCGGTGCCGCCTCTTCCGAGAAAAACTTTCAACAGGTGCTTTCGGAGGAAACCCTGAAATTCAGCCATCATGCCGAACTCCGGCTGAAGCAGCGGGGCATTCAATTGGAGCCGGAGCAGTTAAGGAAGATCGGATCCGCGCTGGATAAAGCAGCAGCGAAGGGCGCCAAGGACTCCTTATTGATCATGAATGATCTTGCACTCATTGCCAATGTGCGCAACAGGACCATCGTTACTGCCATGGACGGCGAAAGCTTACGGGACAATGTTTTTACTCATATTGACAGCGCCGTGGTTGTATCTTGACAGGAAAAGGCCGGCCCGAACAGGAAGCCTGATTTGCGGATCGAAGGAAGCAAACAGCCTGTCACCTAAAAAATCGCAAAATGAAGCACTCGGGGAGGAAAAGAATTTATGCTTAGATCTTTGTATTCCGGCGTTTCCGGTATGCGTGGCTTTCAAACCAAGCTGGACGTCATCGGTAATAACATTGCCAATGTCAACACAGTGGGGTTCAAGGGCGGCCGCGTTATGTTCAAGGATATTCTCAGCCAGACGGTTTCCGGCGTAACAGCACCGGACGGAAACGAATCCGGAGGTGTCAATGCCAAGCAAATCGGCTTGGGCGTAGCCTTGAGCTCCATTGATACCATCCATACCCCGGGCAGTGCCATGACCACCAATGTGCCTACTGATCTGCGGATCGACGGCGACGGCTTTTTCGTGGTCAGTGCAGGGGAAGGAACCAATTACTTAACCCGTGCCGGCAACTTTACCGTAGATACCAACCGGAACTTGGTCAATGCAGATGGACTGCAGGTTCTCGATATCGAAGGTGCGGCTATCATCATTCCGGACGAGGTGACCGCCTTCTCAATTGCCAATGACGGCAATATTATAGCCGTCCAAGCGGATGGAACCTCCGCTCCCGCTGGTATTCAGATTGCTGTAGCCAAGGTGGCCAACCCAGGCGGTCTGGAAAAAATCGGGGGTAACCTGTACAGGGTTACACCCAATGCTAATCCGGAGGGACAACTGGAGTTCGGGGAAGCCACAATACCCAACAATGCCGAACAAGGAACCGGTGCTATCGTATCCGGCCAACTGGAAATGTCCAACGTGGATCTGACCGGGGAATTCACTGAGATGATCGTCGCCCAGCGCGGCTTCCAGGCGAACTCCCGGATTATTACCACCTCGGACGAAATTCTCCAGGAAGTGGTTAACCTGAAGCGGTAAGGTAAGCTGAATGTTTAAGCGCCGGGGGGCGTAAAGCCCTCCGGTGCATGAAGTTTATGCTTATGATGTAGGCTTTCCTGCCGGAAAGTCCTCAGGAGGGATGGCATGATCACAGTTAGACGGTTAAACGGAAAGCCTATTACCATAAACGCTCTATTGATCGAGACGATTGAGGACACCCCGGATACAGTCATTACCTTGACGACAGGGAAGAAGTTTATGGTTCTCGACGGGGTTCCAGATGTGATCCGCATGGTAGAGAACTTTTTGTCGGCTATTGGCGGAGTACGGGGAACGATCATGAGCTCGGAGTTGGAGGGGTCTTAAGGTGTTTAAAAACAAGCTGTTTATGATCATTATTGCCATGCTCGTTGTGATTACCCTGATTTTGGTGGCATTCTTCACCTTGTGGACCGTAATGGACAAGAACAGCCAGCCGGCAGATCCACAGGAGGCCGCCAAGGCTTCTGTAAGCCAAGTGTCAGGCAAAAAGCTGACTCCGGCCCAGGTCAAGGCGCAAACCGTTTTTATGGAGAACGTACTGACCAACCTTGCTGAAAAAGGCCGCGTGGTAAAAGCCAGCTTTGCATTTACTCTCGACAACAAAAAGAGTAAGGAAGAATTTGAAACGATTGTATTTCAGGTAAAAAGCATCGTCATTCAAACATTGGCGGATATGAAAGCCGATCAGATTCAAGGCAGCAAGGGACAGGAATTCCTGATCTCCACCCTGATGAACAAAATCAACGAATTGCTTGTGGAAGGCAAAGTGGTTTCCATCTCTCTTACGGATTATTATGTGGAGTAGCCGATGAACATGGACAGTAAGTACCCGAGGAGGTGACGATATGGTAGACGTACTTTCGCAAAATGAGATCGACGCCTTGCTGGCGGCATTGTCTTCAGGGGAAATGGATGCGGAGGAGCTGAAGAAGGAAGATACGCAGAAAAAGGTGCGGGCATATGATTTTAAACGCGCCACGCGGTTCTCCAAGGACCATCTGCGGAGCCTCACCCGGATTCATGAGAACTTCGCAAGGCTGTTGACCACCTATTTTTCCACACAGCTTCGCACGTTTGTGCAAATCAGTGTGGTGCAGGTGGAGCAGCTGCCTTACGATGAATTTATCCGCTCCATTCCCAAAATGACAATTCTGAACATTTTTGAAGCGGAGCCGTTGGAAGGTCGCATGGTTTTGGAGGTACATCCCAACGTCGCTTTTGCCATGCTTGACCGCCTGTTGGGTGGGACAGGCATTTCCCCTTCGAAAATCAATGCCTTGACTGAAATCGAAACCATTATTATGGAACGGATTTTCAGCCGCGCATTAGATACATTGCAGGAGGCGTGGAAAACGGTGTCTGATTTGTATCCGCGGCTGGAGGCTCTGGAGACAAATCCGCAGTTTATGCAAATCGCTTCCGCTAACGACACGATCGCCCTGATTTCCTTAAGCACGAAGATTGGGGATACGACCGGCATGATTAACTTGTGTATACCGCACGTAGTAATCGAGCCTGTCATGCCTAGATTGTCTGTACATCACATGTTCGTAACCCACAAGAAATCCAAGTCAACTGATGAGGCGGACGCCCTGAAGCAGCGGGTAACCAAGGCTAAGCTCCCTATCATTGCCGAGCTGGGGCATTCCGAAATTTCAGTGAAGGAATTTCTTAACCTCACCGTAGGGGACGTCATTCCGCTGACCAAACCTGTGGAGCAGGGGCTTCATATTATGGTAGGTGAAAAATTAAAGTTTATCGGCAGTCCCGGAACGCTGAAAGGCAAGGTGGCAGTTCAAATTTCGGAGATTGTAGAAGAAGGAGCCGAGGAACAAAATGGCGAATAACAAGGATTATTTGTCCCAGGAGGAAATTGATGCCTTGCTTCGGCAATCCTCCGATGATACAGGCGCAGCGAGTGCACCGGAGGAGCCTGCCGTACAGGATTATCTGTCGGCCATCGAACAGGACGCTCTTGGCGAAATCGGGAATATTACATTCGGCAGCGCAGCTACCGCTCTTTCCACTCTTCTGGGCAAAAAAGTGGACATCACTACACCCACGGTGGATGTTATTTTCAAGAATCAGCTCCATAATGAATTCCCGAAGCCGCATGTGGCTGTACATGTCAATTATGTAGATGGCTTCCACGGCATCAACCTTCTGGTGATCAAAACCCGTGATGCTCAAATTATTGCGGACTTGATGATGGGTGGAGACGGAACCAATCCTGCCGGTGAGCTGAATGAAATCCATATCAGTGCTGTGCAGGAAGCGATGAACCAGATGATGGGTTCTTCCGCCACCTCCATGTCGACTATCTTCAACCGCTTTGTGAATATTTCCCCACCCGGCATCGATATTATGGATCTGGCCAACGGCGGAATGGACACACTCCCCGATGAAGAGGTGTACATCAAGGTTTCCTTCCGGATGGTCATCGGAGATCTGATCGATTCCACCATCATGCAGCTGCTTCCTGTGAAATTTGCCAGCGATATGGTCAGCACATTGATGGGTGGAACAAGCTCTGAGCCTGTAGAACCTGCACCGGCCGCACCGCAGAAGCAGCAAGCGGCTCCGGCACCCGCCGCTCATGCCGCACCGGCTCCGGCAGCACCTGCACCACAGCCGCAGCAACAGCCGGCCGCAGCATATCAGCAGCCGCCAGCTTACCCTGATCCGGCCGCATACCAACAGCCGCCTTACGGCTACCCGCAACCCGGCTATGGCCAGCCCGGTTACCCGCAGCCACCCATGATGCCGCCTTATCCTGGGCAGCAGCAAGCGGCAGCGGCAGCGTACTCCGCGCCGAACCGGAATGTGAATGTGCAGCCGGTCCAATTCGCCAACTTTAGTCATCCGAATAATTTGATCCCGGATGATTCAAATTTAAATCTTTTACTGGACATTCCCCTCCGAGTCACGGTAGAGTTGGGTAGAACACAAAAAGTGATCAAAGATATTCTGGATCTGTCGCAAGGCTCCATCATTGAGCTGGACAAGCTTGCCGGCGAACCAGTGGATATTCTGGTGAACAACAAGCTGATTGCCAAGGGTGAAGTGGTGGTTATTGACGAGAATTTCGGCGTTCGCGTCACCGACATCATCAATCAATGGGATCGTATCCAAAAACTACAATAACTACTCTCGAGGAGGATATTACTAATGGCAAACCGTATTTTGATTGTTGACGACGCAGCATTTATGAGAATGATGATCCGGGATATTCTAACGAAAAACGGATACGAGGTATGCGGCGAAGCCAATGACGGGGCCCAGGCAATTGAACGCTATAAGGAGCTTCACCCGGATCTGATTACAATGGATATTACCATGCCGGAAATGGACGGCATTAATGCATTGAAGGAAATTAAGAAGATCGACGCCAATGCCAAGGTCATTATGTGCTCGGCTATGGGCCAGCAAGCCATGGTTATCGATGCCATTCAAGCAGGGGCCAAGGATTTCATCGTAAAGCCGTTCCAAGCTGACCGTGTAATTGAAGCCATCAAGAAGACGCTTGGCTAATTCCCACCAAGCGGGAAGGGCAGGCACTGCAATGAAGAGGGTATGTAAGGGGCTTTTGGCAGCGGGGGCATGCATGCTGCATGCTTCCATGACAGCAGGAATTAGTTATGCACAGGATGGTAATGGGCTGCCTGATCTGCAGAGCGGCAGCTCCCTATCCGTCTTTTGGATGATTCTGAAGGTTATTCTCTTTCTCGTTGTCATTATCGGCATTTTTCTTCTAATAATGAAGACCGTTTCCCAAAAAGGAAAGCTGTTCCGGGCAGACCGCTCCTTGCGGACCATCGGCGGCATCGGTTTGGGGCAGAACAAATCCGTACAGCTGGTACAAATCGGCAAAACCCTGTACGTCCTGGGAGTCGGTGAAGAGGTGGGGCTTGTGGACAAGATCGAGGATGAAGCGGAAATTCAATTCATCCTGGAAAATCTGCATGCCGGCTCTGCTGCCGGTGCCAGCACATTAACCTCCGTTGGCGGTTGGTTGAAAGGGTTTGGCAAAAAAGGATCAAGCTCCGAGGAATTGGATGTAACTCCCTCCTTTCAGGCTGTATTCCAGGAAAAAATGATGAAAATGGCCAACCGGCAGAAGAAGGTTGAGGAGCTTATTACCGAGGACCGCCAAAACCCACATGATCGGCTGGATGACTAATCATGAATAAGAAAATTCTAGCATTACTCGGTTTGCTTTTTATCACAGGTTTGGCCTTCTCGTCTATCGCCTTTGCCGCGGATCCGATTCCTGAAATTAATCTGAGCATCGGCAATACAACCGGCGAGGTCGGCGGGGGCTCCAGCACCATCTCGATTATTCTGCTTTTGACTGTGCTCAGCTTGGCACCATCCATATTGGTGCTGATGACCAGCTTTACCCGGATTGTGATTGTGCTGGGCTTTGTCCGCACATCCCTGGGTACACAGCAGATGCCTCCCAACCAGGTGCTTATTGGGCTTTCATTATTTTTAACGCTTTTTGTGATGGCGCCCACCATTGGTGAAATCAATCAAACAGCCTATCAGCCTTATGCCCGTGGAGAAATTACGCAATTACAGGCTCTGGAGCAGGCCTCCGTGCCGCTGAAGCATTTTATGGGCGAGCATGTGCATGAAAAGGACCTGAAGCTGTTCCTGGACTTTTCCAAGGCCGAAAGACCTGAGGGTATTGATGATACACCCTTGACCGCACTGATTCCGGCTTATGTCATCAGCGAGCTGAAAACGGCATTTACGATGGGCTTCATCATTTTCATTCCGTTTCTGGTTATTGACATGGTGATTGCCAGCACCTTGATGGCAATGGGTATGATGATGCTTCCCCCAGTCATGATCTCACTGCCCTTTAAGATCCTGCTGTTCATCCTGGTTGACGGCTGGTACCTGATTGTCAAAGGGCTGCTGCTTAGCTATGGTTAACGTTCCGGTGTTTATCGGTAAGGAGAGGATAAGGCCTTGAGTCCAGAATATATTATGAAGCTGGCTGGAGAAGCCATGTATACAGTCCTGAAAGCCAGTGCCCCAATGATGATTATAGCGCTGGTCGTCGGATTGACCGTCAGTATTTTTCAGGCCACCACCCAAATTCAGGAGCAAACGTTGGCGTTCGTTCCAAAAATTTTGGCAGTTTTTATCTCCATATTAATTTTTGGTCCGTGGATCATGACCACATTGGTAGAATTCACTTACAATTTATTAAATAACCTTCATCAGTTTGCGGGATAGGCAGATGAATATGGAACTGATTCTGCAATCCTTCTCTGGCTTCATGCTTGTTTTTTGTCGGATTACAGCTTTTTTTGTCACCGTGCCTGTATTTTCTTCCCGAAATGTCCCGACAAGCTTCAAAATCGGCCTTTCCGTTTTCGTCGCTTTTCTGACCTTTTCGGGTATGGGCTTGCAGCCGGTGCCTATGGACGCACTGTATGTACTCTCCATCTTCAAGGAAATTCTGGTGGGTATCCTGTTGGGCTTTATCGGATACATGTTTTTTGCAGTCATCCAAATTGCGGGCTCCTTCATTGACATGCAGATGGGGTTGTCCATGGCCAACATCCTGGACCCCATGACGGGAACCTCTTCACCGCTCATCGGCAACATGAAATATATGCTGGCCATGTTATTGTTCCTGTCCTTCAACGGCCATCATCTGCTGTTGACGGCTATCCATGACAGCTATAACTGGATTCCGCTGCAAAATGATGTGTTTGCCCGGATGTACAGTGACAGCATGGTTGATTTTATGCTTCGAACCTTTACGGATTCCTTTGGCCTGGCCTTCAAAATGGCGGCTCCCATGGTTGTAGCTCTTTTTTTGACGGATGTGGGTCTGGGCATTCTGGCAAAAACAGCACCCCAGTTCAATATCTTCGTGATCGGTGTTCCTGTGAAGATCATTTTGGGGCTTATCCTCCTGGTATTCTTGTTTCCAGGGATGCTGTCTATCTTCGAGATGGTTTTCGAGACACTTCTAAAAGCAATGGAACAATTTTTGGCGCTCTTGTCCGGCACACCCTAATACCGCCGTTTCAAGCGGTATGCTTGCGATGTGGCGAAGGCTACCGCAAACGCTTTGAATCAAGGAGGGACAGGGCGTGGCAACGTCTCAATTCCGCTACAAACTGAACCTGCAGCTGTTTGCTGGTGAAAAAACCGAAAAAGCCACCCCGAAAAAGCGGAGTGATGCCCGCAAAAAGGGGCAGGTAGCGAAAAGTAACGATCTTCCTGCAGCCTTTATACTTCTTTTTTGCTTTATGGTGCTGCTCATGTTCGGCGGATACTTGAAGGATAAGATGTTCCTGCTGATGCAGGGCACCTTGAAGGATTATTTAACCACCGAGATCAACACGCAAAATGTTATGCCTTTACTGATGGATGTAATGGCTCAGGTTCTCCTGATGCTGACTCCCATTTTTGCTGTTACTATGCTTATCGGTATTCTCGCCAACTACATGCAGGTCGGATTTCTCATAACCGGCGAAGCCTTTAAGATTAAATTCAGCAAGCTCAACCCCATTGAAGGGGCTAAGCGGATGTTCAGCCTTAAGGCACTGGTGGAATTCGGCAAAACCATAATGAAATTGATCCTGATCGGGTATCTGGTATATTCCTCCCTTTGGGGGGAGAAGGAGAGCCTGATTAATCTGGCCCAGATGCCGCTGGCCGATGTGTTGGCTTATGTAGCCCGCCTCACCGTCATGATGGGTATCAAAATCGGTGTTGCCCTTGTAATCCTGAGTCTCTTCGATTATATGTACCAAAAATATGAACACGAAAAAAATCTCCGGATGTCCAAACAAGACATCAAGGATGAATATAAAAAATCCGAGGGTGATCCGCTGATTAAAGGCAAAATTAAGGAAAAGCAGCGGCGGATGGCAGTGGCCCGGATGATGCAGGATGTGCCTAAGGCGGATGTGATTATTACCAACCCAACCCACTTTGCTGTTGCCATCCAATACGATAACGGCAAGATGGATGCACCCCGGGTTCTGGCTAAGGGAACGGATTTCGTGGCGTTGAAAATTAAGGAAATCGCTAAGGAAAACGGGGTCATCACCATGGAAAACAGGCCTTTGGCCAGAGCTTTGTACGACCAGGTCGAGATTGGCCAGACAATACCGGCTGACCTGTTCCAGGCTGTAGCAGAAGTGCTGGCTTATGTGTACCGCTTAAAGGGAAGAGCAAAATAAACGGGAAGGGAGGATGTTCATCATGCGAGTGAAGGATCTAACCGTACTGCTAGGCGTAATCGGAATTATACTGATGATGGTTGTACCTGTCAGTGTGCATGTGGTGGATGTTCTGCTCATCATTAATATATCTCTTGCACTGATGATTCTTCTTGTCGCGATGAATACCCAGGAAGCGCTGGAATTCTCAATCTTCCCGTCACTTCTGCTGATTACCACCCTCTTCCGGTTAGCCTTGAATGTATCCACCACCCGGAATATTCTGAGCCATGCCGACGGCGGCAAAGTGGTTGAAACCTTCGGCGGATTTGTGGCGCAGGGCAATCTGGTGGTGGGTTTTGTTGTGTTCCTGATTCTGGTTGTTGTGCAATTTATCGTTATCACCAAGGGCTCCGAGCGGGTAGCCGAGGTTGCAGCCCGGTTTACCCTGGATGCAATGCCCGGCAAACAGATGAGTATTGACGCTGACCTGAATGCAGGCATGATTAATGAAACGCAAGCCCGCGAAAGACGGCAAAAGATCGAGCGTGAGGCGGATTTTTACGGTGCAATGGACGGTGCAAGCAAATTCGTTAAGGGTGATGCTATTGCCAGTATCATTATTCTGATCATCAACCTGGTAGGCGGTTTGATTATCGGGATGATCTATCACGGAATGGGCATCGCAGAAGCGGCTTCCCTGTTTACCCAAATGTCCATCGGTGACGGTCTGGTCAGCCAGATTCCGGCGCTGATGAT
>JAQSYT010000111.1 GCA_029256065.1 Paenibacillaceae bacterium | reverse complement strand
TTGTAATCCCCTTGAATCAGGCGGACACACTTGCCGCCGCGGATATCGATTGCCGGATATAAGGTAAACACCTTGCCGCACCCCCGCTATTTTTTATCCCCGAACCGTCAGCTTCAGGAAATTCTCCAGAAGCCTCATGCCCAGCTCCCCGCTTTTCTCCGGGTGGAACTGGGTCCCGTATACATTGTCCCTGCCCACCACCGCTGTAACCGGACCATAATAATCCGTATCCGCCAGAAGGTCCCCCTCACGCTCCGGCAATGCCTTGTACGAGTGGACAAAATACGCATGCCCCTCCTCCAGACCCGCCAACAGCGGTGACGGCTGCTTAAAGCTGAGCCGGTTCCAGCCCATATGGGGAACCTTGAAATCCCCCACGATCCGGACCACCTTACCGGGCAAGAGCCCCAGGCCCTCATGCTGGCCATGCTCCTCGCTGGAGGAGAACAGCAGCTGCATACCCAGGCATATGCCCAGGAGAGGCTTCCCGCTTGCCGCATACTGCACCGCAACATGCCCAAGCCCGGTTTCGTTCAGGAATTGCATCGCATCGCCGAAGGCGCCTACTCCGGGAAGAATAGCCCCGTCTGCGGCCAGAATCTCCTCCTCGCGGGAGGTCACCAGCGCCTCGTACCCGAGACGCTCCACCGCCTTCTGCACACTGTGGAGGTTGCCCATACCATAATCAATAATTGCAATCACAGGCTACAGAACCCCCTTCGTGGAGGGCACTCCCTGCACCCGGGGATCGATGGAGGTCGCTTCATCCAGCGCCCGGCCCAAGGCCTTGAACACCGCCTCAATCATATGATGGGTGTTCTTCCCGTAGTGGACAATCACATGCAGCGTAATCCGCGCCTCCAGAGCCAGCTTCCATAAGAACTCATGAACCATCTCCGTGGAAAAGGTACCCACCATGGCCGACGGATATTCCGCCCGGTATTCGAAGTGCGGGCGGTTGCTGATATCGATGACCACCTGGGCCAAGGCTTCATCCATGGGAATGAACACACTGGAATAGCGCTTGATGCCCCGCTTGTCGCCCAAGGCCTCCCGCAGACATTGCCCCAGGCAAATACCGATATCCTCCACCGTGTGGTGGTCGTCAATATATACATCGCCATCCGCCTGCACCTTCAGGTTGAACTGGCCGTGTTTAGTGAACAGGTCCAGCATATGGTCAAGAAACGGCACCTTCGTCTCAATCACCGAAATTCCGCTTCCGTCAATACCGAAGCTGAGCTCAATATCCGTCTCATTGGTTTTCCGCGCAACAAAAGCCGTACGCCCGGCCGTCAGTATCTCCTCATCGTTTTCTGCCGGATTACCCGTGAATGCGTCTGTCATTTCTGTCCGCCCTCCTTCTCCACCCGAATCTCTACCGCACGGGCATGAGCCTGCAGCCCCTCAAACCGGGCCAACGCTGCTATCTGCGCCGCATCCCGCAGCAAGGCTTCCTTGCTATAGTAAATCACACTGGATTTCTTCACAAAATCGTCCACTGACAGCGCCGAGGAAAACCGGGCTGTTCCGTTGGTAGGCAGCACGTGGTTAGGTCCGGCAAAATAATCTCCTACCGACTCCGAGCTGTACGGGCCCAGGAAAATGGCTCCCGCATTCTCGATTTTGCCCAAGTAGCGGAACGGCTCCTCCACAATGATCTCCAGGTGCTCCGGCGCCATCCGGTTCACCACGGCAATGCCCTCCTCCAGAGAGCCTACGGTCAAGATAGCCCCGTAATCGGTCAGCGACTGGCCGGCGATTTCCCGCCGGGGCAAAAGCGCCAGCTGGCTCTCCAGCTCTGCCTGCACCGCCTTAGCCAACGCTAACGACGGTGTCACCAGCACCGCTGAGGCCATCTCATCATGCTCCGCCTGGGACAGCAGGTCTGCCGCCACATAAGCCGGATCGGCACTGTCATCCGCCAGCACAATAATTTCGCTGGGGCCGGCAATGCTGTCGATGTCCACCACGCCGTACACATACCGCTTCGCCAAGGCCACATAGATGTTGCCCGGCCCGACAATCTTGTCCACGGCCGGAATCTGCTCCGTGCCGTAAGCCAAGGCTGCTACCGCCTGCGCGCCGCCCACCCGGTAAATCTCCTTCACGCCTGCTTCTGCGGCAGCGACGAGAATATATGGATTCACACCCTCCACACCTGCGGTGGCGGGAGGCGTCACAATGGCAATCTCCGGCACCCCGGCCACCATGGCGGGGATGGCATTCATCAGCACCGAGGAGGGGTAAGCAGCCTTGCCGCCGGGCACATACAGCCCCACCCGCTTTAAGGGGCGGTACACCTGACCCAGCATCGTACCGTCCGGCTGAAGATCCATCCACGTTTCCCGCTTCTGCTTCTCGTGGAAAGCCCGGATACGGACAGCCGCCGCCCGAATCGCCTCCACAAACTCCGGCTCCACCTGGCTGTAAGCCCCTTCGATCTCATCCTCCGTCAGCCGGAAGGTCTCTACCTTGGTCCGGTCGAACTCCTCCGAGTAACGGCGCAGGGCAGCATCTCCTTCCGCCCGCACCCCTTCAATAATGGCCTTTGCTGCTTCATTCTGCTCCGGTGAGCCATACTCCACCTCCCGGCTAATGGCAAACTCCGCCGCCGGCACAATACGCACCACTGCCATACGTCCACCCTCCTCCTCAGTAATAACTTGTTCCCAGGCCAACGGCCCTATTTCACCTGCACCGTCTCCCGGCTATTAATAACCTCCTGCAGCCGGTCACACAGGTCCTGAATCCGTTCATTCTTCATCCGGTAGCTGACCCGGTTGGCAATCAGCCGGCTGGTTATGGAGAAAATCTGCTCCATCTCCACCAGCCCGTTTTCCACGATGGTTGCCCCGGTCTCCACCATATCCACAATCCGGTCTGCCAGTCCGATCAAGGGCGCCAGCTCGATGGAGCCGTTCAGCTTGATCACGTTCACCTGCTGGCCCCGCTCCCGGAAATACTGGGAGGCCACATTGGGATATTTGGTCGCTACCTTCAAATTGATCGCAGGCTTCCAGTCCGGCAGCCCGATTACCGACATCCGGCAGCGGGCAATGCCCAAGTCCAGAAGCTCATACACATCGCGGTTGTCCTCCATCAGCACATCCTTGCCTACGATGCCGATATCCGCCGCCCCATACTCCACATAAGTAGCCACATCCACCGGCTTCGCCATAATAAACTCCATGCCCGCATCCGGTACGGTAATAATCAGCTTGCGGGAATCCTCCAGATCATCCGGGAGAGCAAAGCCCGCTTCCTGAAACAGCTTGATGGCCGGACGGTTAATCCTGCCCTTGGGCATGGCAATTTTGAGCAGTTCCATGGTATTCCTCCTAAAAGTTTCCGCGCAAGCGAAAACTGGCTTCGTAAGCATACACAAAGCTTTCGCATCAGCAAAAACTGGCATCCTAAGCATCGTCTTCCGTCTTCCGCCCTGCCCCGCCTTACAACAGGCAGATTACATCCCGGTAGGTGCTGCCGTTTAAGCGGATGCTGCCCTCCGCATCCTTCTCCATCACCGGGGTCTCCGCCACACAGCGTGTCTCCACCTGCACACGGGAAGCTGTCCGCAGCTCAGCAGCCTTCGCCAGCCCTTCGCGGCGACGCTCCTCGCTGTACAGCACCAGAAGGCGGCGTGGCTCTTCCGGAAGCTCCCGGACCGCCTCCAGAATTCTCGTCGTCTTCAAGGCAAACCCCGTTGCCGGGGCCTCCCTGCCGAATTGGCGGAGAAGATTGTCATACCGTCCGCCGCCGACCACGGGGAAGCCCAGATTGGCCGCGTAACCCTCGAAGGTCATCCCGGTATAATAAGAGAAATCGCCAATCATCGTCAGATCAATCAGCACATGCTCGCTGACGCCATACGCCTTCAGCACCTCATAAATCCGGCACAGATGGTCCAGCGACTCCCGTGCCAGCGGATTCTGCGTAATTTCCAGCGCCTGCTCGCAGATTTCCTCTCCGCCCCTCAGCCGCAGAATCGCCTCCAGCTCCTTTTCCACCGCCGGAGCCAGGTCAAAACTGCGCAGCTGCTGGCGGTAGCCCACATAATCCCGGTTCAGGAGACATTCCTTCAAGGTCTTCTGCTTGTCTTCCCCATCCCGCAGGGTTTCGTGGAGCAGGCCGTTCAGGAAGCCCGTATGGCCCAGGGCCATCTTGAAGCTGTCTACTCCTGCGGCCTGCAGGGAGGCAATAGCCAACGCGATAACCTCCGCATCCGCCTCAGGAGACGGATCACCTACCAGCTCCGCTCCCGTCTGGAAAAACTCCGATTCCCGCCCGGCTTCCTCCTCGAAGGCCCGGAACACATTGGCATGATAGGACAGCCTTACAGGTAACGGCTCCTCCTTCATCAGGGACGCCACCACTCTGGCGATAGGCGCGGTAATATCCGGGCGGAGCACCAGCGTTCTCCCGTTCTGGTCCAGCAGCTTGAACATTTTCTTATCCTCCGTGGAGCTGGCCACGCCCACTGTATCATAGAACTCCAGTGTGGGAGTGATAATCTGGTTGTAACCCCATCTCTCCATACACTCCAACACTTTGGATTCGATCCTTCTCAATCTGGCGGCCGCTCCCGGCAGGTAATCCTTCACGCCCGTCGGCTTCTCAAACCCCTTCGGTTTGGACATCATCCTTCACCTCACGCCGGAAGTCAGTGTCCTATCCACAGCTCCCGATATCTTGTACAAGCACATAAGCCTATTCTATCATATGGTCAAAATCATTCCAGCCCGGTATCATTTCGTGATGCTATGTACAGACACAAGCTCCCATCCGGGAACCTATCCGAACATCCGCGTCTAAAACACTTTAGTGAGTTACCATACTACCAAAGTAAAGTGTTTAGTCGTAACTATACCACTTCACTCACCATGCGTCAATGCCTTTTACCTATTTCAGACTCACCTAATGCTTATAAGCAAAGCCCCTTGCATGCGGAACCGGTTAACAAAAAAAGCAGGCATAATCGCCTGCTCCCCACATTGTCCCGCCTATTGTTCCTGCTCCGACACTCCCGGACGGATCACCTGCAGAGGATTCCCGGCTACGAAGCTGCCGGGCGCTACATTCTTATGCACCACCGCTCCTGCCGCCACTACAGCCCGGTCACCGATGGTAACCCCTGGCAGAATGGTACAATTAGCCCCGATCATCACATGGTTGCCGATCCGCACATCGCCAAGCCGGTATTCGTCAATGAGATATTCATGGGCCAGAATGGTGGTATTGTATCCAATGACACAATTATCCCCCACATAAATCCGCTCCGGGAAAAACACATCCACCATCACCATCAGGGCAAAGGAGGTTTCCTTGCCTACCTTCATCCCCAATACGCGGCGGTAGATAGCATTTTTCAAGGGAAGATAGGGGCAATACCGGGCTATTTGGATAAAGATGAAATTCTTCACCGATTTCAAGGGATTAACCGTTTTGTACACCTGCCACAGGGCATTGGGACCCTCCGTGGGATACCGTTCCAGCTTTCTCAATACGCTCCCCCGCTTTTGACACCACAAATCTCCAAAAGCTCCCGCATATCCCGGATCATATAATCAGGCTCAAGCCTGCTTAAATAATCCTCGCCTTTGGCCGTCCAAGCTACTCCCGCCGAACGGGTACCGGCATGTTTGGCCGCCCGAATATCGTATTGGCTGTCTCCCACCATAAGAGCTTCCTCCGGCTTCACACCTAAGATCGCCGCCGCCTTCATAATCCCTTCACCGTGGGGCTTAGGCTCCACCACATCCTCCACTGTGATGATGGCATCCAGATACGGCGTCAAACCGAACCGCTCCAGCCCCATCAGCGAGGTCTTGCGGATTTTGCTGGTCACCACCCCTAGCCGGAGTCCAGCCCGGTGCAGCTCCTCCAGCACTTCCTTCACGTAGGGAAAATCCTTAATCAGCTCATCGTGGCGGTGGATATTGAACTCACGGTATTTGGTTATGTATCGCTCCACATCCTGCAGACCGGTATACTCCCGCATCTGATCCACCAGCGTGCGGCCAAAATTACGGATTATATCCTCCCGGGTATACACCCGGGGAGTTTCTCCTTCCAGCGTATGAAGGAAGCTGGCGACAATCAGCTCGTTGGTGTTCAGGATGGTTCCGTCCAGATCAAACAGGACTGCCTTAAACATGCTTGTCCTCCTGGGGCGTTTTGTCCTCTACTGCAGCAGGCCGGACGGTACCAACCGCTGCTCCTGCCGCGGGAACTGTCACTACGGCTTTAGAGGAAACAATAGGATCAGCGTAATACGCCAATGCCTTACCATATTTCTTCCGCCGGTAAATAATGTAGCCAATAGCCCCAAGGATGAGCAATACCGCTACTACCTGAGACGTTCGTATATTGCCATAGTCCATACTGCCAGGCTCAAAAAACAGCTGCATCGGCGACCACAGGCCGTTCATCAACCCCCGCAGCCACGCAGGTCCGTCAAAGGCAAGACTGTCTGTACGCAATCCTTCGATAAAGAAACGCCCTACTGAATAACCAATGAAGTAACCGGCGAAGAGCTCACCGGACTTCAGCCACGGTCTGCGACGCAGCCAGAACAGCACAAGCAGTACCAGCAGGTTCCATAGAGACTCGTAAAGAAAAGTGGGATGATAAAAAATCCCGTCGATATTCATTTGGTTTACGATAAAATCCGGCAAAAACAGTTTATCCCGGAGAAAGGATTCGGCAACCGGACCGCCATGGGCCTCCTGGTTGACGAAGTTTCCCCAACGGCCGATCATCTGGCCTGCAATCAGAGAAGGTGCGCATATGTCGGCAATCCGGATAAAGGAATAGCCCTTCCTCCGGCAATAAATGCTGACGGCAATAATCGCGCCGATTAGCGCTCCATAAATGGCGATGCCGCCCTCCCAAATGGCGAAGACATCCATCAGATTATCCTTGTAATCATCCCACTTGAAGGCCACATAATAGATGCGAGCCCCCACAATGGCCGAAGGCACGCCCAGCAGAATGACATCCATGAAGAAATCAGGGATGATCTTGAAGCGTTTCCCCTCGTAAATGGCCAGGTAAAGCCCTATCAGAGCTGCTGTTCCCAAAATGATCCCGTACCAGTGTACGTCAATCGGCCCCAGCGAAAAAGCAATCCGTTTCAGTGCCAAAGGCATGCTCTTGCTCCCTCCCTCTCCCGGCTTCCTGCCAGGAGGATCTCATCCATTATTCCACATCATCCAGATCTTCATTGATGGTCTCAGTCAATTTATTGGTAAATTGCAGCGCCGCATTGAAGCCCATCCGCTTCAGGCGGTAGTTCATAGCCGCTACTTCAATAATAACGGCTAAGTTCCGTCCGGGACGGACCGGAATGGTAACCAGAGGCACATCCGTATCAATGATGCGGGTGGTTTCCTCATCCAATCCAAGCCGGTCGTACTGCTTGTCCTGCTGCCAGGTTTCGAGCTTTATCACCACATTGATTTTGGTGTTGTTGCGGACGGCACCGGCTCCGAATAAGGTCATCACATTAATGATACCCACGCCGCGGATCTCCAGCAGATGCTTGATTAGCTCGGGCGCGTTGCCAATGAGCACATTTTCCGCTGTCTGACGGATTTCTACCGCATCATCGGCGATCAGCCGGTGGCCGCGCTTAACCAGCTCCAATGCGGTTTCGCTTTTTCCGATACCGCTGGAGCCGGAAATCAACATCCCAATACCATACACATCCACTAAAACACCATGAATCGTTGTGGAGGGCGCCAGCTTATGCTCCAGAAAATCAGTAATTTGCCCTGCCAGCATGGTGGTATTCACATTGCTGCGCATAACGGTAATGCCGGTGGCATCAGAAGCCTCCACCAGCTCCATGGGCACATCCAACCCCCGGGTCACCACAATACAAGGGGTTTCGTCCAGACAAAGCCGTTTCATTCTGTCCTTGCGTTCGGGCTCCGGCAGCCGCTCAAAAAAAGCAAGCTCCGTTTTTCCGAGAATTTGTATCCGATCCTCCGGGTGGTATTCAAAATATCCTGCCATTTCAAGCCCGGGACGGCATAAATCGGCAACCTCAATGGTCCGCTTCAATCCCGGCTGACCGCTTATTATTTCCATCTGGAACTTATTTGCCAATTCGCTAACCTTCACTTTTTTGGGCATGTTCCTCGTTCTCCTTTATATACCAATAGTACCATGGTATAAGAATTGTCAGCATAAATCAACACTGAGAGCATGAATCCTGCATCTTCCCCCGCTTTATCAGCACAAAATGAAAAAGCCGGCTGCATCAGCCGGCTTTATATCTATCTGGGAAAACTTATTTGATCAAGATGGACTCAGTGGAATCCTTGTCGAAGAAGTGAGCCTTGTTCATGTCGAATGCCAGCTTCACAGAAGTGTTGTCCTTGATGGCAGAACGTCCGTCAACACGGGCAACTACAGTGTTAACACCCAGACCAGCCAAGTGAAGGAACATTTCGTGACCGAGGTTTTCGGTTACTTCCACGTTTGCGTTCACGAGAGTGTTCGGAGAGCCTTCCAGGAAGATCGGCTCATCATGGATATCTTCGGAACGAAGACCCATGATTACTTCCTTGCCAATGAAACCCTTATCGCGGAGAGCCTTAGCTTTGCCGCCTGGAACTTCAACGCGGATGCCGTTGGCTTTGAAGTATACAGCGCCGCCTTCGTCAGCCAAAGTGCCGTTGATAAAGTTCATGGAAGGAGTTCCGATAAAGCCTGCAACGAACATGTTAACCGGGAAGTTGTACATTTCATCCGGAGTAGCAGCTTGTTGGATAACACCTTGCTCCATAACTACGATCCGGTCGCCCATGGTCAAGGCTTCGGTTTGGTCATGCGTTACGTAGATGAAGGTGGTTTCCAGACGTTTGTGCAGCTTCAGGATCTCAGTACGCATCGCAACCCGCAGCTTGGCGTCCAAGTTGGAGAGCGGTTCGTCCATCAGGAACACTTGCGGTTCACGCACGATTGCGCGGCCCAGAGCAACACGTTGACGTTGACCACCGGACAAAGCCTTAGGCTTACGGTCCAGCAGATGTTCGATGTCGAGGATCTTGGCAGCTTGACGAACGCGAGCGTCAATGTCGGCTTTCTTGAACTTACGCAGCTTCAGGCCGAATGCCATGTTTTGATATACGTTCATATGCGGGTACAGGGCGTAGGATTGGAACACCATTGCGATGTCGCGATCCTTAGGAGCTACGTCATTCACCAGACGGTCACCGATGTAAAGTTCGCCGGAAGTGATTTCTTCCAGACCGGCAATCATACGAAGGGTGGTGGACTTACCGCAGCCGGAGCCGCCAACCAGTACTACGAATTCTTTATCTTTAATATCCAGATGGAAGTCTTTAACGGTCGGTTCGGTGTTTCCCGGATAAGTTTTTACGATATGGTGTAAGCGCACGCCTGCCATATTTAATTCCTCCCACATGTTCATTTCTTGTCGTTCTTGATAGTTCTATCTTACCCTATCCCTGGTCTTGTGACTATGCACAAACCTTACAAAAAAACTACTTTCTTTTCGTCACTTTGTACAATAATAGCGCTGTCTTTACCAACACGGCGTCATTGAAGGTCCTGACGTCCTTGCCGGTCTCCTGCTTGAACTTGTCCAGTCGGTACAGGAGTGTATTGCGGTGGATGTACAGCTTCTTGGCCGTTTCGCTGACATTGCAGTCCAGAGCGAAGAAATTTTCCAGAGTGGACAGCATTTCCTGATCCAGCACATGGTCGATGCCGCGGAGGATATGATCCACGAACTGCGTCCGGTCCTGGTCGGGAACGGCATACAGCAGCTTTTCCATATGCATAGTCCAGGGCAAATGCAGATTGCTTCCCACATGGTACATTTTGCCCAGCCGGATGGCTTCCCGCATCTCCTGAACGGAGGACAGAAGGGATGCGGCAGGCGTCTTCGGATAATTAGTGGTCACATGACATTCGCCCACCCACTCGTTGGACAACATTTCGTACAAGCCGCTGCATAGGGAAAATAACGCCTCTTCCTGCGTCTCTTCCTCATCGCTCTCCCGGTCTTCCTCCTGGCTGGCGGTCAGCAACCCTTCCGATCCGAGAATCAGCCATTCCTTCTCCATTAAAGGAATCAGCAGGATATCCTCGTCGAAAAATGATTCCAAAAGACGCTTCAGCTCCACGTAGGATACTTTGCGCATACCGGTATAATCCCCATTCAGCAGGAAGGGGATACGCGGCGTATAAAGGGACAGCTGCGTGGCCAGCGGCTCCGGCATATCGGCACGGAAATCACCGGACTCCAACCGCTCCAGAAGCCACTCGCGCACCAGCAATGCCTTACGCTCGTCCTCATTGGCGGGCTGTACAAGCTCCTCACGACTAAGCTGCGCTTTGCCCTCCCAGGCCTCTACCAGCATCTCCACCAGCCTCAGCTCCGAAGGGGTTACCAGCGCCTCTTCCAGCTCCAGTACCTCCATTTGGCCGGGTTTTGGAGTTCCCAGAGCAACGTACACCCGTCCATTTTGCCCGTTTCTGCGCAGGTAACCCTCCTGCGTTGGCCGCCTGCCTGCCAACCGGTCCCAATTGTCTGCGGTCATCATCTCCCTTTTCAGGGGAACTTGCAGAATTTCCTTCAGTTCTTCTACAATATGATCCCAGTCCATAACCACTGCTCCTATGCCGCCTATTTGCCAATCTGCGGGGTATCTCTCTCTATTGTAACATATGAGCCTTGCCTTCACAGCATGTCCGGAACTCAGACGTATCAGCAAAACAAATCCCCCAAGGGCAATTGCCCCCAGGGGATTCATGTTGAAAAGAAGCGTATTACATCATCCGGCGGGCCGTCACATAATGTTCGTTCCACCAGCCCTTTTCAATAGTAGAGTATTTCACGCCACCCTCACCATAGGTATGAATCATGTTTCCGTCACCTACATAGATACCCACATGGCCAATTTTCCCGCCGGAGTCCTTCGTTGTGAAAAACACCAAATCCCCTACCTGCAGATTAGCCCGGCTGACATAGCTCCCCTCCAGAGCCTGGTTGCGCGAAACACGGGGAAGGGAGAAGCCGTTTTGGGCAAACACGGTTTTGACGAAGGAGGAGCAATCGAAGGTTGCTGTCTGCCCGTATTTGGCCCCGAATACATACGGAGTACCCAAATATTTTCTGGCATCCAAAATCAGCTTCACCTTCAGCTGGTCTTCCTTAGAAAGCACACGCCGGGCACCGATGAACTGATCCGCATATGCGCTCATCTTACGGATCACCACTTCATCAGCCGACTTGGATGACATAGCGAACTCATTGTTGCCCATATAAATGCCGTTGAAGGAAATGTAACCACCGCTTCCGAAGAAGACAATGTCTCCCGGCTGTACATCACCGGATTCCTCTACAAAAGGCTTGTCCATCTTATACTGGGCGTTCATGTATCGGGGAATTTCGTAGTCAAGTGTCTGGTAAATGTAATAAACCAGGCCGGAAGCGTCAAAACCAGCAGCCGGGGCTGCCTGCCCTTTGGCGAAGTCCTGTCCTGCCATCTCACGGGCGATGGATACGGCATCCATGTCTGCCGCCGCTCCATGGGCAGTACCTGCCGCACCTCCGGCGAAAATCGCTGCTGCCGTTAACGTCACCGCCACTGCCTGCTTTACTGTACGAGTAAACAAGAGTTGATCCCTCCAAGGCTGCCTAAGATTGTGTGAATTGTGTAGAATCTCCCGATTTGGCAAAACCAAGATCGGCTACACTAAGGTTACCATGGAAAAGATGCCTTTTCCCATACAAAAATATTGGTACGGAAGCCAGCAAAAGTCCACTGGCGCCAATAGATGCCTTGTTTTCCAGTGTTTTTTGAAAAAATTTTACGTTAAGGTAAAAATAAGACTACAATAAATAGGTGAAGAAACAGTTTGGAATGTTCAACACAAAAGGAGGATGCTGTCATGGCTATTGTGGAAGTCACAATCGTACCGTTGGGTACAGGAAGTCCAAGCGTCAGCCATTATGTGGCGGAGGTCCACAAGGTATTAGAGCAGGCAGAGGAGCCGGTAAAATTCCAACTGACACCGATGAGCACGATTATTGAAGGAGAGCTGGACGATTTATTGTCCATCGTCCGGCGTATGCATGAGGTTCCGTTTCTTAAGGGGGCTGCCCGTGTTAACACCACCATCCGGATCGATGACCGCAGAGACAAAGTTGCTACTATGGAGTCCAAGCTGCAATCTGTGCGGGACAAGCTAGAGTAGCTTGGCAATGCTATGAGGATTACTGCCTAAGGGAGTGGCGTTTTGTTGAAGCCATAATGCGACGCCGTCTTCGTTGTTAGAGCCGATGATCCCTGTGGCGGCTGCTTTCAGGGCTTCAACAGCGTCGGCAACGGCATAGCATTCATCAGCCACGGCAAACATGGAGAGGTCATTCAAACCATCGCCAAAGCAAACCACATGCGTACAGCCCAGTTGCTCCTTCACCTTTAGAATGGCATTTGCTTTGGTGGCCGGTTTGGGCATAATCTCACACCAATATTCACTCCGGTAGAGCTCCTGCTGAAGAATGCATTGATAATGGGGATGATCCTGGAGGGCTTCATATACGGGAAGCAGCTGCTCCCGCTCACCAATACAGATGAAGTAGAATACTTCACCGGTATACAGCCCCTCCACCGAAGCTAACGGTTGGAAGCGTTTATCCCCTACCCGTTGGCTAAAGTAATACCGCATACCCTCATTCTCTTCCGCGGCCACCCAGCACACCTTCTCAGCCCTGTTCTGGTGGCTATAAACCAGAGGATACAGCCCGTTCCGGGCAAGAAGGCTGGCCACCACCGTCTTTTCCTCCTCCTGAAAGTAAGCGGAGAACATAGGAATGCCTGATTCGGGGGCTACGATAAAAGCACCGTTATTCACAATAACCGGAAGCCGGGGAGTAAAACCTGCCGTCACCTTGCGCGCCGATTCAAACGAACGGGCGGTGGCATATGTAAAAGGTACGCCTTGTCCGATCAGATTCTGGATAACGTCAGCACTGAATGGGCTCATATTGTGGTTGCGGGTAAGCAAAGTTCCATCCAAATCGGATACATATAGAGTTGTCATATGTCTTCCCCCTTTCTTCTGCATATACAAAAAAACCGCTGCCCCTTATAGAAGCTGCGGTTGGTTAGTTATAATATGGTGGAGGGCGATGGATTCGAACCACCGAACTCGTCAGAGAACAGATTTACAGTCTGCTGCGTTTGGCCACTTCGCTAGCCCTCCATAGGCAATAGACCTCGTAGAAATAAAAAAATGGTGGCTCGGGACGGAATCGAACCGCCGACACGAGGATTTTCAGTCCTCTGCTCTACCGACTGAGCTACCGAGCCACATGGGCAAAAATAAAAAATGGCGGAGCCGACGAGATTCGAACTCGCGGTCTCCTGCGTGACAGGCAGGCATGTTAGGCCTCTACACCACGGCTCCGCATTGTCTCGGGTTACCGAAACGCTCCACTGTAAAGTGAAATGGTGGGCGCTGAGGGGATCGAACCCCCGACCCTCTGCTTGTAAGGCAGATGCTCTCCCGGCTGAGCTAAGCGCCCGGGAAATATGGTAGCGGCGAAGGGAATCGAACCCCCGACCTTTCGGGTATGAACCGAACGCTCTAGCCAGCTGAGCTACACCGCCATATTCAAGTAAAAAGAGGTAATACGGAGAGAGAGGGATTCGAACCCTCGCACCGCTAACGCAGTCTAACCCCTTAGCAGAGGGTCCCCTTACAGCCACTTGGGTATCTCTCCATACATATCTTTACGTCAAGGCTTGCGCCCTGAAAACCGGATGCGAAACGAGGTCACCGAAACCTCTTGAAATCTTATGTCTTACCGGGCCCCGCCAAAGTACCCGGAATCCGCTTCGTCAGCTTCTTCTTCACTTTGGTGGGATTGTGGTTAAGCCCTCGACCGATTAGTATTCGTCAGCTCCGTACATTGCTGCACTTCCACCCCGAACCTATCAACCTTGTCGTCTTCAAGGGGTCTTAC
>JAQSYT010000481.1 GCA_029256065.1 Paenibacillaceae bacterium | reverse complement strand
CATTTTCATGGGACCAGGGATTATTTTGAATGCCATGAGCTGCTGGAGGAGCATTGGAAAGAAGAGCAGGACCCTCGGCTGAAGGAGGTCTGGCATGGGCTTATTCAGGTGGCGGTTTCGCTGTATCATGAGCGCCGCGGCAATCTGCCCGGAGCCCGCAAGATGCTGGAGCAGGCTATTCTTCATTTGACGAATGTCAGCCCGGAGATCGCCGGACTTGACCCGGTGAAGCTGCTGAAGCTGCTCCGTACACGCTATGCCTCATTGATGCAGCTGTCAGGACAGCCGGCGGAAATAGGGTTTGAAGATATAGCGCTGCCTTTTGCAGACGGCGGCTTACTTCGGGAGGCCATGGATCTGTGCAAGGCCTGGGGCTGTGAATGGGGAAGATTGAGTCCGCTGAACGAGGATATGCTGGTGCACAGGCATCTTCTTCGGGACCGTACGGATGTGGTGGCGGAAAGAGCCAGGCAGCTTGCAATCCGCAGGCAATCCCAGCAGGGCTTGACAGAGAGGGAAGGCATATGAACGGAGTCCCGGGCATCAAGGTTCTTATTGTGGATGATGAGCCTAATATTGTAGAGGTTATCCGGCTGTATGCGGAGCATGTGGGATATACGCCCATTGTTCTGCATTCAGGCAAGGATGTGGTCAAAACGGTGGAGGAGGATCGCCCTGATCTGGCGGTCCTGGATGTGATGCTGCCGGATATCAGCGGCTTCGATCTATGCAAGGGAATCCGGGCGCTGCCCGAGCCGCTGAATGAGCTTCCTATTATTATGCTGACAGCCAAGGGAGAATCCATAGACAAGCTGCGCGGCTTCAACTTGGGGGCGGATGATTACATGGTGAAGCCCTTCGATCCCAATGAGCTGGTAGCGCGAATGAAGGCGATATTGAAGCGGGCCAAAAGCACCAATAACCGCAAAGATACCAAGCAGCCCGAGCGCCGGGTGTTGGAATTCCCCGGACTTCTGGTGGATTTGGAGCAATATAAGGTGGCAGTGGACGGGGAACGGGTGGAGCTTACCCCCAAGGAGATAGAGCTGCTGTACTTTGTTGCGTCGTCACCCGGGAGAGTCTACACCCGGGAGGAGCTGCTGGAGCAGGTATGGAAGTTTGATTTTGCCGGAGGCACCCGCACTGTAGACGCCCATGTGAAGAATATCCGCAAAAAGCTTGGCACGAGCCCGGTTTGGACTATTCAGACTCTGTGGGGAATCGGGTACTCCTTCGAGGTGGAGCGGGTATGATCCGGAAGCTGCGGCAGAGCCTGTATTTGAAATTGTTTTTATCCTTTTTGGCCACATGCATCCTGTTTTTTCTGGCTCTGGCGGTGTTTTGGAGCAATTATTTCTCGGACTTATTTTATAAGGATAAGAAGCAGCTGCTGGTGGATCGTTCTTCGGATTTGATGCAGGTAGCCAAAAGCTACCAGGACGGCAGCTTTTACAGCCGGGAGCTGCGGATTTCCATGCGTCTCATCTCCCGCAGCTTTAACGGCCAAATCTGGATCATTGATCAGGCCGGTACGATTATATACAGCACCGATCCGGGATCAGAAGGCCAGGCGCTGCCTAAGGTTTTGCAAAGCGCGTTCAGCAAGGCGCTGAGCAACAACCGCGACTTCTTCGTTGAGCATCTGCCGGGAGGAGGACCTCCGGGCAGGACGGATGAGCGGCGGAACAGCTTTCTTATCTATTATATGCCTCTTCAGTTAAACGGGCAGTCCACGGTTGCCTTCTTCCACACCCCTGTGGAGGATATTACTGATGTGGTCAATGCAGTCAGATGGAATATTTGGGTGCCGTTGATTTTCTCCCTCATTGCTGTAGGCCTGATTCTGAATATTATCAGCCGCAAGCTTGCCCGGCCTCTGCAGGAGATGAACCGGGCCTCCTTGGCAGTAGCGGAACGGAATTTTGCCATCCGGGTTCCGGAGGGTTCAGATGATGAGATCGGACAGGTGGCCAAAAGCTTCAATATTATGATTGAAGAAATGGAGCGGTGGGAGGATTCCCGGCAGGAATTTCTCGCGAATGTCTCCCATGAGCTGCGTTCCCCGCTGACGGCCTTACGGGGGATGATTATGGCTATGAAGGACAATGTGATTCCTCCGGATAAGCATGCCCGGTACCTGGACATTTGCGATATGGAGGTGCAGCGGCTGGGGCGGCTGGTGGATGAGCTCCTGGATTTGGCCCGGATTCAGAACGGTTCGGATGTGTACCGGTTTGAACCCGTGCCGATCATGAAAAAAACCCGCGAGGCGCTGGAGCTGATCACGCCTACCATCAAAGCCAAGGGTCTGCTTCTGGAGGTTAGGGAGCCGGATACGGAAGAGGAACGCCAAGCGCTGGTCAGGCTGGATCCTGACCGGTACACCCAGATCCTTAACAACCTGCTGCACAATGCCATCAAGTTTACGCCGGAGGGCAAACGAATCACGGTAAACATGCGAGCTGCCCATGGCCAGTTTGAGATCAGTGTGGCCGATACCGGCAAAGGAATGACAGAGGAGGAGATCAAACGGATCTGGGAGCGCTTCTATAAGGCGGACCCTTCCCGTGCAGGCAAGGATGGAGGCGGCACAGGTCTGGGTCTCACCATTGTCAAACATCTGGTCACCGGAATGGACGGCAATATCGGGGTCACCAGCAACCCCGGTGAAGGAACCGTTTTCACTCTTCATTTCCCTTTGGCCGGCTCTCTCTGAAACATAAGGAGCTATAACGGCGAATAATCTCCATGATTTCACATCTTTTTTACAAATCATGCATACCTGCTTCAAAGTTGTCCGCTATCCTGACGGTATCGTCAGGATTTTTTTTGTGAAAATACGCTGTACGGCGTATTTTCCATTCGGAGGAGTTTGTTTTGGGTTGAACATGGAGGAGAGGGGGGCTTCATTGTGCGTAGGAAAAGCTACATAGTCCTTCTTTTTTTGGCGGTCTGCGGTCTCCTTGCTGC
>JAQSYT010000110.1 GCA_029256065.1 Paenibacillaceae bacterium | reverse complement strand
TCCAGCCGGGATAAGGAGCCGACTTCCAGATCAAGCCTAGCAAGGTGTCTGTTTTATGGGTCAATTCTTGATTCTGATTAGTAGCTGTATGGGCATTTTGCGACTGGCCCGCTTCACGGGAAGCATTGTCGGGCACTTGAATTTTGCCTTTTTTCCAGCCGATACGGTAGCTGATTTCTCTGTCGGAATGGGATTGCTCCGGCAACGTCACGGTGGCGGCCTCCTTTCATAACCTATGGCAATCTTTATAGGCTACTTCTATAGTATTCCAAGCCGCTCCCAAAAAGCAACGCTTTTGGCGGATACACCTTTCATTACAGCTCTTATGTGGTAATATGTTTGTAGTTTATCTTTCGGGGGGAGGTTGGCGAATGGCGAAAACAGCGCTTGTTTCGGGTGGCGCTCAAGGGATTGGCCGCTGTGTGGCGCTCCGTCTGGCGGAGGCGGGATACGCCGTTTCTCTGTGCGATACGGACCGGGAGGCGGGACTTGAGGTCATCCGGATGATTCATGAGGCAGGCGGAACGGGCATTTTTTGCTGTGCGGATATGGGCAGCCGCGAGGATGTGGAGCGGTGGTTCCGGGTGACAGCTCTGGAGCTGGGGGACATCCACGTGCTGATCAACAATGCGGGCATCGGGAAAAATGCGCCTATGCTCGAGCTTACGGCGGAGGATTGGAGCCGGGTCATCGCCGTCAATTTGACGGGCACCTTCCTGGCCTCCCAGCTGGCAGCCAAACGGATGCGCGATCAGGGCACAGGCGGCAGCATCGTCCATATCGCCTCCACCCGGGCCTTGATGTCGGAGCCGGGAACGGAAGCCTATTCCGCCTCCAAGGGCGGCATTCTTGCCCTCACCCATGCTATGGCTGTCAGCCTCGGCGGATACGGCATCCGGGTGAATGCAGTTAGTCCCGGCTGGATTGAAACCCGGGATTGGCAATTGGGCTCCCGGTCGGTCACCCCTTACCACAGCGAAAGAGACCGTCTGCAGCATCCGGCTGGACGGGTGGGCATACCCGAGGACATTGCCGCCGCCTGTCTGTATTTGTGCGGGGAGGCTGCGGGCTTCATCACAGGCCAGAACCTGGTGGTGGATGGCGGGATGACCGTCAAGATGATTTACGAAGAATAGTTTACTGCAAAGAACTGAACATCTGGAGAGGACCTGGTAATCATGTGGTTGTTGTTGGCGGCTTCTGCCGCAGTCTGTTTCGGGCTGAGAGGAATTCTGTATCAATGGACCTCCCGGCAGCCGGCAGACCGGAATGTGCTGCTGTTCGGCGTATACGCATGCGGAGCGGTGGTTGCATTAGGCTTGAACGTATTCTGGGGACAGTCCTGGACAGCGGGTGCATTAGTAGGCATCGCTATGGGGCTGTTCTCCTTTGTATCCAATTCCGCCATGCATAAGGGCTTTGCTGTTGGCAAGGCCTCACTGGTGGCGCTGTTGGTGGGATTGCCTCCCCTGATCGTTGTTCTGGCGGCGATGCTGCTGTGGGACGAGCATCTGAGTATGGGCCAAACCCTATGCTTTGTGGTCATTTTGGGAGGTGGTCTCCTGGTCAAAAGCGCCGGCGGTCTTTCCCTGCGCAACATGGAGGGGGCCCAGTGGGGACTGCTGGCCATGGTCACCTTCGCCTTTACGGATTTGTCCAGTAAACAGGCTGCACTGTCCGGAGGCGAAACGCTGCCTACTCTGGTTCTGATGTATGTGACCGGCAGCCTGCTCTTCGCTATAACCGCAGTCTTTGAACGGAAGCGGCAGCAAGCCGGCGCGGCGCACGAAGCTGCCACTCTTGCCCGGAAGGAAACCGCTGCCGCTGCAGAAGAGAAGCAGGCGCCCCGCTGGAGTCTTAGTAAAACCTTCGGAGTTGGCATGGCCGTCGGTGTAACCAACATCTCGGGGATGATCCTGATGATGCCCGCCATGAAAATGGGGGTCACCGGCCTGGTTTCCGCCATTATCGCACTGAATGCGCTGATTATTATGCTGTATGCCTGGACCATCCTGCGGGAGCGTGTGAAGCCGCTGGAGCTGGCCGGCATGATTTTGGCCTTCGCCGGGGTGCTGGCTCTGAGGCTTTTGGGTTAGCGTATGATCTGAGGCGTTTGCCTTGCAGGAGCAGTCAGGGGACCAGCGGAAAATCATTTTCCGCCGGTCCTCTTTTTGTGATGCGGGAATATTTGATTATAATAATCCGTTCCCTGCGTCTGCTTTGTTTTTTCGCGTATACTAATTATTGTATCTTAAATTGAAATTCCGGAAGGATGATGTTATATGCACTTGCTGACGAATGGAAAAGACGGCCGCAGGTGTCCGAGGCTGGAGGATTTGTCCTGACCGTATGTTTTCGGACTCCTGCGGGGAAACAAGGCCTAGCTTCTTTGAAGCTTGCCTCAAACTCACACTATTTCAGGTGTGTATGCACACCCTGGCAGGAGGAATAACCTTTGAACGACTTTTTGACACAATGGGGCTGGCGCCCCTTATTTGATGAAGAAGCAAACATTTACCGGGAGCAGGGCTGTGTGCCCGCCCGGGTCATATTGGAACATAAGCACATGTACCGGATTGTCTCGGAAAACGGGGAGTTTTTGGCAGAGGTAGCCGGCAAGCTGCGCTATCAGGCAGATGGGCGTGAGGATTTTCCGGCGGTGGGCGATTGGGTCATGGCCAGTCTCCGGGAATCGGACGGCCGGGCAACCATTCGCGGACTCCTTCCCCGCTTCAGCAAATTTTCCCGCAAGGTGGCCGGAGCGGTGACGGAAGAGCAAATTGTTGCGGTGAATGTGGATACCATCTTTCTGGTACAGGCGCTGAATCAGGACTTTAATCTCCGGCGGCTGGAGCGCTACCTGATTCTGGCATGGGAAAGCGGTGCAAATCCCGTGGTCATCCTGAGCAAATCTGATCTGTGCGAGGACCGGGAGGAACTGATCGCCCAGGTCCATAAGGTCGCCGCAGGCGTTCCCGTCCACGCGGTAAGCGCCCTGGACGGACTAGGGCTGGAGGAGCTGCACCCTTACATCGGCCTGGGGAAAACAGTGGCCCTGATGGGGTCCTCCGGTGTAGGCAAATCAACCCTGATTAACCGTCTCATCGGCCATGAGGCCATGGATACGGGAGGCATCCGCCAGGAGGATGGGCGGGGGCGTCATACCACCACCCACCGGGAGCTGCTGCTTTTGCCTGACGGCGGTCTGCTGCTGGATACACCGGGCATGCGGGAGCTGCAGCTGTGGGATGCGGACCAGGGCATCAGCACAGGCTTTGCCGATGTGGAGGAGCTGTCCGGTCAATGCCGCTTCCATAACTGCTCTCATAACCGTGAGCCGGGATGTGCAGTTCAAGCGGCCCTCCAGGACGGCACCCTGGAGGAAGAGCGTTACAACAGCTACCTGAAGCTCCAAAAAGAGCTGGCCTATCTGGCCCGCAAGGAAGACAAACAGCTTCAGCTCCAGGAAAAATCCAAATGGAAGCAGATCCATAAGCAGATGCGTACTCAAAAACCCCGGTAAAACCCATAAGCCCTTATCCGCTTGAAGCGCAGGCTCCGTACGCCCTTCATGTGGAAAGGGCTTATTTTTATAAAACTCAGCATGTTCCGGAAAAATTATACGTAAAGTTTACACTCTGATAATCATCTGTTAATTTATTCACACTAGAATCAATCTTGGGTACAGAAATGATAAAAATTACTAATAATTAACCGGGAGGAATTTGGAATGCAATTTAAGTACAAACAAACAGCGGCAATTCTGCTTTCTGCCGCCATCGGAACAGCCGGTATCTCCGTTGCGGGAGCCGCTCCTCAAGAGGCAGCACAGCCTGCCGTCAAAAATGTGATCATCCTCATTCCGGACGGCATGAGTGTAGGCGGCACCACCCTTACCCGCTGGTACAAGGGCGCTCCCTTGGCTCTGGACGAAATGGCATCAGGCTTGGTGCGTACATATTCTGCGGATGCGGCCATTGCGGACTCCGCTCCAGCAGGCTCCGCTTTCGCCAATGGACATAAATCCCATACCGGCTTTGTAGGGGTATTGCCGGACGTAGCCAATATGCCTGGCGAAATTATGCATGCCACCCCTGCGGATTTTTCCGCCCACTACCCGGACCGCAGCAACTATGACGCATTGAGCGAACAGCAGGTGTATGCCGGAATGGATGTGGTTCTGGGCGGCGGCGGCAAGTTCTTCGCATCGGAAAACCGGAAGGATAAAGAAAATTTGATCTCAGAAATTGAGCGCCTGGGCTATGACTATCTGACCACTCCCCAAGAGCTCAAGAGCTCCAATGCCAGCAAAATTTGGGGCATGTTTGCCCCGGGAGCCATGGCCTATGAGATGGACCGGAGCCCGGAGAAGGAGCCTTCTCTGGCGGAAATGACTCAAAAGGCCATTGATGTGCTTTCCAAAAATGATAACGGCTTTTTCCTCATGGTAGAAGGCTCTAAAGTGGACTGGGCAGCCCATGCCAACGATCCGGTGGGCATTATCAGCGATGTGCTTTCCTTTGATGATGCGGTGAAGGTTGCATTGGACTATGCCAAAGCTAATCAGGATACGGCAATTGTTGCTGTCACTGACCACGGCAACGGCGGTTTGACCATCGGCAATAAGGATACCACCAAAACCTACGACAAGGAGCCCCTGTCCACCTTCCTTGCCCCTCTCCAAAAAGCGAAGCTGACCGGAGAAGGACTGGAATCGGTGCTGAATGCGGACCGTTCCAACATCAAGGAGGTCATGGCTGAGTATTTCGGCATCACTGATCTGACCGATGCAGAGGCTGCCGCCATCAAAAGCACAAAAGCCGGAAGCCTTAACTATACGGTTGGCCCCATGATCAGCGACCGTGCCAGAATCGGCTGGACCACCGGCGGACATACCGGCGAGGATGTGGTGCTGTACAGCTACTCCCCCAATGGAGACCGTCCCATGGGTGTTATTGAAAATACCGATGTGGCCAAATATATGGCCCGCATGCTGAACGTAAGCCTGGATGAAACCACCAAGCAGCTGTTTGTTCCCGCCAGAGGCGCTTTTGAAGCCAAAGGGGCTTCTGTCACATGGGAGGACAACCAAGGCAATTCCTTTATCACCGTAACCAAAGGCACGACTACCCTGAAGCTGCATGTTTTCAAGAATATTGCCGAGCTTAACGGTCAAGCTGTTCAACTGAAGGGCAACGTGATTTTTAACGGAATCAACGCTTATGTTCCACAGGATGCTGTTGACCTCATTCATTAATAATAATGACCGTCCATACACTGCAAAAAAGGCAAGGAGCCGGAATCATCCGTGCTCCCTGCCTTTTTTTGATGCTGAACAGCTGCCCTGGCCTCTGCTACCGCATGGATGGTTATTGGCCGATTTCCTCCCGGACCGGCTCCGGTGTTTCCCAGGAGGGGAACGGGTCACGCAGCTTTTTCCAATCCCCCGCCATTTCCTGATCGGTTAGCAGGCAGTGATCCAGTTTCCCGGTGAGGCCTTCCCGGTCCAGCCGGATGCCGATCAGAACCAGCTCGTTTATGCGGTCGCCCCACTGGGAGTCCCAGGTTTTCAGCAGCTCCGGGCTTTCCTGCAAATAGCGCTCCCGCTCCTTCTCAGGAAGGGTCGCCAACCAATATCCGGCACGACCAAACTGGATGGAGGGGCCTGCTTGTCCGATGGAGGCGGCCATGTCCGGACGTGACGCCAGCCAGAGAAATCCCTTGGAGCGGACAATCTCCTGAGGCAGATCGCTCATGAATCCGTAGAGGCGGCCCGGGTGAAATGGACGCCGGCGGCGGTATACGAAGGAGCCGATGCCATATTCCTCTGTTTCCGGTGTGTGCTCCTCCTTCTGCAGCTCCCGCATCCAGCCTGCGGAGGTGCTTGCTTCCTCGAAATCGAAGCGGCCGGTATTGAGAATTTCGGCTGCATCCACCTTGCCGTATATGCTCCGCACCAGCTTAGCCCTTGGCTGAAGGGCCCGGAGCACACTCTCCAGCTGCTCCAGCTCCGCTTCCTGCAGCCGGTCACATTTGTTCATAATCAACACGTCGCAGAATTCAATCTGATCGATAAGAAGGTCGATGATATCCGGCTCCTCGCCGCTCTCTTCTGCGTCATTGCGCTCCAGCAGCTGGCTTCCGGAGGAGAAATTCCGCCATAACGCATACGCATCCACCACCGTAACCATACAATCCAGACGGCAATAATCTGTCAGGTTGATGCCATTGGCCTCATCCCGGTAGGTGAAGGTTTGGGCAATAGGCACAGGCTCGCCAATCCCCGTTGATTCGATGAGTATATAATCAAACCGCTGCTCCTCCGCCAGCTTCTTCACCTCCAGCAGCAGGTCCTCCCGCAGAGTGCAGCAGATGCATCCGTTTGATAAGGACACCAGCTTCTCCTCTGTACGCGACAAGGCTGCCCCGGATTGAATCAGGGCCGCATCTATGTTCACCTCGCCCATATCATTGACAATCACGGCAACGCGCAGCCCTTCCCGGTTATTCAGCACATGGTTCAAAAGCGTCGTTTTGCCGGAGCCCAAATAACCGCACAGCACAGTAACCGGAATTCGTGTATCGTTCAACATACTCACTCCTTGATGGTATTCGTGGTTTATTCGTAATATTTACTATTTAAACATATTCTTTTTAAACGCGCAAGGGTAAAAGAATAACTATTCCAGGTACGGATAGCGGAACCGGATTACCGCTATTGCTTGCCGCGGCTATGAAATCAGGCCGATAGCGGAAGCCACTTTCCGCTATTCGAGCTGAAACGTACCAGTTTCGAGGGGTTATTGGATCATAGCGGTAAAGCGGTTCCGCTATTCAGTCCATATGGAGCGGGGGATGTTTATTAGCGGAAGTTGGCTTCCGCTATCCTGGAATAACATGGCGCCATGCCGCAGGCCGGATGTGTTATGGCAGCTCCGGCTTGTGAGTCCTCACATTGCTGGCATTTATCCGCATTTCGCCGGCACCCCATGTTACTCGGACGGCCGGTGCAGCTGTAACGGAACTTAGACGCTCTTAGCGGCAGAATTTCGGCTAAAATAAAAAATAACGGAACTATGCGACCGTTACGGAGGGAATCATGCGCCAAACGAGTCATCCTCATACTGTAAGCGTCGTACAGTTCCGTTATTCGTATAAAAGGCCGATTTTACTGGTTTAAGGGACGCTCATTTCCGTTAGCGGCCCTGCGCCCCACTTCAGGATACACTGTCGTCAGCTGCTGCCGATTGTTAATGGCAGCGTACCACGTTATTACGTGAGGAATTTGCGGCTACCGGAAGGCCTCGTTCCTTTAGCCTGCATCTGATGCCGCCGGCAGCATAATCTGCTGCGCCGCCGGGGCCGCTTCCGCCAGTGCGTCCAGCACATGGCGGTGGCAGGTGAACAGCAGCACCTGATGCTGCTGCGACAGCGCAGCCAGCTCCCGGAGAGCCAGCTGCAGGCGCTCTCCGTCAAAGTTGACGAAGATATCATCCATGACGAGAGGAAGAGGGGTTTGTCTGGCGAATTCCGCAGCCAGGGCGAAGCGGAGCGCCAGATACATCTGCTCCGCCGTCCCCCGGCTCAGGCGGGCGGAATCCACCGCCTCCCCGCTTGGGCGGATTGCCAGCAGCCGCTCCTCACCCATGGGCGCTGCAATCCGCACATAGCGCCCTCCCGTCAAGCGGGCAAAATGCTCTGATGCCCGCCGCATCACCTCCGGCTGCTTCTCCCGCTCATAGCGGGATTTGGTTCGGGCCAGAAGTCCTGATGCCATAGCAAACACCGCCCATTGGGATGCTTCCTCTCCGAACCGTGCCAGCAGCTCCTCCTGCTTCTCCCGCAGCGCTCCATGGTCCGCGCCATCCGCCAAGCGGGAATAGTCCGCCTGGAGTCTGCCCTTCTCTTCCTTCCAGCGGTCCACAGACGCCTCCAGCTCCAGAAGCTCCTGCTTGAGCCGCTCCGTCTCTCCGGCCAATTCAGCCGGGGACCACTGCTCCAGCACCTCATCCAGCAAGCCCAACCGGCCGCTGCCCACCGCCGCGGCAAGCAGCTCCCGCAGCGCCGCTTGCTCCGCCGCCAATTCCAGCCGGGCCGCTTCCTGGGCGCCCAGCTGCCGGAACTCCTCCTCACCGGCTGCGCCAGCCTGGCGCCACAGCAGCGCCAGCTTCTCCCGGCAGCGGAGAAGCGCTTCCTCCTCCAGCTGCAGCCGGGGTGCCACCTCCGCCAGCTCCGCTTCCGCCTCCCGGCAGCGGGACTGCCGTTCCGCCGCCTGCTCCACTTCCTTGCGGAAGGCCTGCAAGGCAAGTTGAAGCTCCTCCGGCCGCTCAACCGTTCCGCCAAGCACCGCACCCGCCGACGCTTCGAACGCCGCCCTGTTCTTACGGATACGGCCTAGGCGGCCATGACCCTCCTCCAGCCGCAGCCGCAGCTCCGCCGCCTGGTCCAGAAGCGCCACAAGCTCCAAGGCCGCCTCCGGCGTCACTTCCGCACCGGCGGCATTCCATTGAGCCAGCCAATCCTTCCATTCGGCAAGCAGCTCCCCTTGCGCCTGCTCCGTTTTACGGCGGTCCCGGGCAAGCTGATCCAGTTGGCGGCGCAGACGGGCCTCCCCATTCTCAGCAGCTTTCCACTTCTCCTCCAATTGAAGATGCTCCCGGAGCACCTGATTCAGCCGCACAAGCCATTCCTCCAGCTGGTCGGGCAAAGCCTCATTGCCGGGGTCCAATGCCAATCCTTGGAGCCCATTTTGGCCGCCCAGCTTGCTTGCCAAACCTTGCAGCCTCCGCTCCAGCTGCGTACGCCGGCGCTCCACCTCCTGCTCCAGCTCCTGCAGCCGGTGCGCCAGAGGCGTGTCCACCGCCGCACCGGCGGCGGTTTCATCCCCCGGCCGGTACCGGCGGGAGGACCGGCTGCCTCTGCCCGAGGCTGGGGATACCGGGGAAGCCCTGCCGCCAAGCAGCAGTCCCACTCCGCCCGCAGCTCCAACAGCCAATCCGGCACCGGCCATCAGCCAGTTGCCGTCCAGCCCAAAGAATAGCCCGGCTCCGCCACCCAGGCCCAGGAGCACAGCCCACAGCATCAGCCTGCGGTCCTCCAATCCCTCCTGCAGGGGAAGGTTCCGCCCGTTCGCCTCCGCCTGGGCTTGCAGCTGCTCCACCGACAAGCGGTGCTCCAGCTCCCGCTCCCGGAGATGGCGGTATTCCCGTCCAGCCTCAGCCAGCTGCCCATATTCCCGCCGCAGCTCCCGGATGAACACAGGCAGCTCCGCCGCCAGCTTGTCCGCATTCGGCGGAAATGCCGCCGCAAGCTGCCGCTCGGCAAGAGTCGCCTCCTCCCGCCGCTCCTGCACAAGGGCAACCGCCTGCGCCAGCTCCGCCTCCACCGCATCCACGGCATTGTCCAGCTGCAGCCGGATCAGCTCCCGCTCGCCCCACAGCTCCTTAAAGCGGGCAGCCTCCTCCCGGTGCTGCAGCGTTACGGGAGGAATGTGATACAGCGGCTGCGGAAAGGCGGGGATAATCTCCACCGGCTCCGGCGAAGGGTTTCCCCACGTGTCAACAGCCTCTCCATGCGGAAGAGCTGCCTCCGGCAGCTTACCGGCAAATTCACCGCCACACGGGATACCCGTCTCCCGCAGCTTACCCTGCAAAAGCCGCTCCAGGCGCGCCAGCTCCAGGAGCAGCTCCTCCTCCTGGCCGAAGCCCGCCTTATACAGGCTCAGCTCCTCCGTCAGCACCTGCAGCCTGTCCCGCTGGCGCACCAAACCCGCATCCGCCTGGGAATAAGCGGCAATGGTACCTGCAAGCACTGTGTGCCGCAGCTGCAAGCCCGCTAACGTATCCTCCCGCTTCTCCAGCTCCGCCAAGAGAGCCTCCTGACGGGCCAACCCGTCCCCGGGAAAACCGTCTGCCCTCTGCGGCTCCGGCTGCATCCCGGCGAGCGCCTCGGCCACACTGCGCAGGCGCAGCCAACGCTCCCTCTGGGCTGAAGCGGCCTCCAGCAGGGCCAAGCGGGCTCCGTCTTCAGCCAGCCTCTCCCCGGCGTTTGCAATCTGCTCCGTCAGCCCGCTGATTTCACCAGCCAGCTGGTTATAACGCCCGGCTTGGGACAGACTCTTCCGCCAGGCTGCGTCCAGTGTGTCCCATTCCCCCAGGAGCTGGCCGATGCCCTGACTCCGCCCCTTGGGCCGGAACCGGCTATCCAGCTCCTGGGCCAGCCGTTTCTCCGTCTCTCTGACGGCAGAAGCCCGCACCCCAAGCCCGGCGCTGTGCAGAAACCCGCCCAGCTCCTCCGAGGTTAAGGTATGCAGCTCCTGCAGCTCCGTCAGAGTAAACGCGAACAGATTCCGGAACTGCTCCGCCGTAACACCGCCCAACAGCTCACGCAGCTGCTCCTCTCCCCCCTCACGGCCGTCCGGCAGCGTCACCGTAACCAGACCGGCGGATGGAACACGCCCCCGTCCGCCTGCAGCGGCCGCATCAGCCGACCGCCGGAAAACACGGATCCGTTCACCGGGAGCAGGCTCCAGCACCAGCGAGCCGCCGTGGACGCCGCCCTTGGCAGGCTCAAACCGCTCCTGACCCGACTGCCTGGTTGGAAACCCGAACAATACCGCGCGGATCAGGTGCAGCAGAGTGCTCTTACCGGCCTCATTGGGGCCGTACAGGACGGTCATGGGGCCAAGCAGCTCAACCGTCCGGTTCTGCAGCCCGCCGAAGCCCTCCACACGGATTTCCCGAATCCTCACTTACGCCCCCTCCTCTTCATCCAGCAGATGGTCCAACAGCCACTCCGAGGCCTGCTTCAGCAGCTCTGCAGCCGTCTCTGTCTCAAAACCAGGCTCTTGGCCTGCATCCGGCGCCAACCCTGTCCTACGCATAAGCGCTCCCGCCCGTTGGTGGGTCAGCAGCGGCTCCAGCCAATCCCCGGCAAACTCCTGAAGCGCCTGAGGCTCTTTCTCCAGCTCCGCAGCCAGGCGCAGCAGCTCGCCCAGGAACCCTTCTGATTGCAGCAGCGCTTCCCGGTCAGCCGCTATGCCTGTACGCACAGACAGCTTCTCCAGCCACACCAGCGGCACGCCTTCCTCTAAGCCCCCGGCATTATCAGCAAACTCCCAGCGCTCCAGCTCAGACCGCCTCAGCTCCTCCGCCAGATCCCGGGCGAAGCCGCCCTGCAGCCGGCCGTGAAGCTTGCCCCTTCCGGACAGAACAATCCGCAGCACCGAAGGCCGCCCCTCTGCCGCAGCACGGGCATCCTCCACCGCCCGTTCCAGTGCTTCCTTCAGCTCCTGCTCCGTGGAGCAATCCGCAATGGACACCTGGCAGGACTGCCAGCGCACCGCATCCAGCGCCTGGAAGTGCAAGGAGGCACTACCAGTCTCGTCCACCCCCACCACATAGCAGCCCTTGGCTTCCGTTTCCCGGATGCTCCTGCCCTGGATATTGCCGGGATACACCACCCACGGCCCCTCCGACAGCACCTGCCGGGTATGGACATGGCCCAAGGCCCAATAATCCAGCCCGCTGGCCGCCAGCTCCCCCAGAGAGCAGGGGGCATAATCCGCATGCTCCGGCGAGCCGTCCACATTGGCGTGGAGCAGCCCGATCTGATAGGGCCCTGGCCTGCCCCGGTCAAACCGCAGAGCATATCTCTCCCGGACCGCAGCCGTAGGGTACGAAATTCCCTGGATATCCGCCACATGGCCGCGGCCTGCCACAACCACAGGAACACGCTCCAGTTCCCCCGCCTTGAACACATGAACCCCTGACGGCCAAGCCAGCTTCGCCTCCCGTCCATCCAGCGGGTCATGGTTCCCATGAACGACAAAAGCGGAGATCCCGTTCTCCGCCAGCCGTTTCATTGCTCTATGAAACCGGAGCTGCGCCCGCAGCGACCGGTCTGCAGAATCATAAACATCTCCCGCTATCAGCACAAAATCCGCCTTCTCCCGGATAGCCAGCTCCGTGAAATTGTCCAGCGCCGCAAAGGTGGAGCCGCGCAGCAGCTTCTGCACCGGCTCCGGCACGCCGGACAGTCCGGCAAAGGGGCTGTCCAGATGAAGATCGGCGGCGTGAATAAACCGGAATGGGATCACACTCCGCCGCCTCCCTCATTTTCACCCTCGACCTCGAACTCCTCCGTCCCGCCTGCAGCCGTTGCTCCGAAGCTCCGGTATACAGCTGCCAGCTGCTGGATCACCCGGGTCAGGGAATAGGATTTTTTTGCCTTTTCCCAAGCGGCGCGGGCCAGCTCGTAACGGTAGCCCGGGTCCTCGATCAGAGTCTCCAGAGCAGCAGCCAGAGCGGCGGAATCCCCTGAGGGAACCAATAAGCCGTTCCGACCGTCCTCAATCTGCTCCGGAATGCCCCCTACCTCCGTACCTACCAGCGCCAGGAGACACAGAGCAGCTTCCGCAAACACGGACCCGAAGGCCTCCGCCCTGGAGGGCAGGACAAAAATATCGAAGAAGGGCATGAATTCCTCCGGATGAAGCATATAGCCGTAGAAAATGGTTTCCTCATAGATTCCCAAGTCCGCCGCCATTTGCTCAAGCTCCTTGCGGATCGGTCCATCCCCAATGAGGTGAAGCACGAAGGGGACTTTCTTCTGCTTCAACCGGGCGCAGGCCTCCAGCAGAGTATCCAGTCCCTTGGCCGGAACCAGACGGCAGACGGAGATTAGCTGGGTCACCGCATTTTCGTGGGGATAGGGCTTGAAGCGCCTTTGGTCGAAGCCGTTGGGGATGATATCGATGTTGGAATTATCCTGCATATAGTTCCCGAGATACATGCGGAATGCGTTGGAAGCGGTTATGATACGATCCAGGCTGTACTCCAATTCGCCATAAATCGAGGTCAGGAATTTCTCCTCCGGCCCTCCCTCCTGAATGCGCCCGTTCAGCAGCAGCTCCTTCTCGTAGCTGGAGTGGATGGTAATCATCACCGGGGTATCGGGGAAAAGCTGCTTCATAGCCAACGCGGCTATGGGATGATGGGCGTGAATCAGGTCATACGAGCCCTTCAGACGCAGCTTGGTCCACCATATGTAATCCTTATAGGTTTGAATATATTTATCGATAATCGGATTGCCGGCATACTGCTTCCAGTCAAAGGTGTGAAACGCCACATCCTCGGTACCCTTGCTGCGTATGCGCTTGGGCAGGGAGAACAGCTCCATGTCCCAGCCCTTCTTAATAAACCGCTCCTGGATGTACGGTACCATGGATGATACCCCTCCAGGCTGTTCCGGCGGAAAAAACAGCGCCTGCAAGATTTTCATGATTTCCTCCTTCATGATGCGAGAAGTCCCGTTTCATCCTTATTGTAGCGCCTGCCGGCGGCAATTGAAAAGAGAACACGCCGACAAAGTTTTTGGTATAATGAGAGAATGGGCTGAAGGGAGAATGGACATGCTCTACGAACTTTTGTGCGGACCGATGCGTCCCATATACTTTTCTACGATTATACTGGTTATCCTTCTTCTGATGCTGGTAATGACGTTCCGGCTGTTTGTGAACCGGCGCAAGAAGGCTTATTTTTCGTTGTCTCTTTCGGTTCTTGTGGTGATGGCCCAGCATATCCTCATCATCTCGGCGGGAACCGACGCCCCCGGCACAGGCAATTGGACCGGCTACGCCACCATTCTTTTGAAGGCGGTTTCCTTTATTTTCCTGAACCTGGGCATCTACCAAATGTACAACTCCTCCCGGACGCGCCAGCATATTCTGACCTGGTCGGCTGTGGCCGTGGCGGTGCTATTGTCTTTGATGTATTTCATCGTGGACGGGTTTGAGGGGAATCCGGGCCAGGTGGTCCTTCTGCAAAATCTGGGTATTGAGCTGTACATGTTTTTGATGCTGTTCCTGTGCCACCAGTGGATTTCCCCCTGGGTCGGCCAGTGGAACCGGTACCAGCTCAGTCTGTCCTTTTATTTCATCTACCAATTGATCCATCTGGCGGATGTGTTTATTACAGGCAGCGCATACCCGGCCTTGGCCACCGCAGGCAGCCTGTTTCTCGTTTTGTATTACATCACCCTGTTTCTGATTGTGTTCGAACGGGTGGTGGAGCTGCTCCAGGCTGTGTACACCAAATCCATAACTGATGCTCTGACAGGATTGTACAACCGGCTTTATTTCATGAACCGGCTGAAGCAGTATTTGTCCCATGAGGTACCCGTTACTGTTATTTTTACGGATATAGATAACTTCAAGCGCTTGAATGATACCCAGGGTCATGATAAAGGCGATGAGGCACTGAAAAAGGTAGCCCTCATCCTGCGGGAATGTGTGGAGGAGATCGGAGTGGCAGGCCGTCTGGGCGGCGAGGAAATGGTGGTGCTGGTGACGGATCCGGAGGTGCATCCGGGTGAACTGGCGGAGCTGATCCGCAAGCGGATTGAAGCCGAGGCCGGAGTGACGGTGAGCGTGGGCTACAGCAAGGCGAAGAAGGGGATTTCCCCGGACGCCCTGGTGAAGCAGGCGGATGAAGCCATGTACCAGGCCAAAACCTCAGGCAAAAACAAGGTATGCAAATACATGAAGCAAAAGCAGCTAAATGCCGGCGGGCATGCCGGATAAGGCTGGGCTTCACCGGGAGGAGAGACTGGCATGCTCGGTTGGTTCCGCAAGAAAAACCCTCTGGACCCTGAGGTCCAGCTGAAAAAGCTGGCGCTGCTGGGCTTCCGCCCGCGTCCGGAAATCCGGGAGCAGGAGCTGGTCAAATTCCGCAAGGAAGCCTACATAGAAAAGCCATACCTGCTGCTTATGATTGCCTTGGGCAGTACAGCCGGTGACGGTAAGCCTGTATCGGAGCGGGTCTGGCATGTACACCGGGACAGCATCCGCCAGCAGGAGGATTACGCGGTGGCCGCTATGCGGATGGCAGCTGTGGCCGGTTCGGCGGGAGCAGAGCTGCCCATCGCTGCTGTGGAGTCCTCCCTGCTGCACGGCGGGCAGCATGCGCTCCTTCGTTTCACCCTATCCGGGCATTCCCATGAATGGGAGCTCCCACGGCACGGCACCGCCATGGACCCAGCGTTTCTTTTGGGTATCGCAGACCTGCTCCGGGAGCAAGCAGGCCCGCGCCAGTATGCATACGCCGCTTTGGGCGGACCGGATGCTCTCATCGTCTGTGTCACCACCGGAGAACTGGACGCCCTGAACCGGCTGACAGGCTTAAGCTTCACCTGGCTGGCCGGCAGCGGCTTCCGCTTTTAAGGGCAGTACCGCCACGGTCAGCGGCAAAAAAGCCTCTCCCTTCCAGGCCGTCCCTAGCTGAGAGGCGGAAGCAGCTCCCGGACCCGATCCAGTGCCTCGGCCACCGTACCGGCAGCCACCACTGTAGTCTCCGCCGCATATTGGCCTGCCGCATGGCTGTACAGCGGATCATAATAATATTCCAGGAGCAGCAATACCGCCTCCTGATATGCCCCGGAAAGCAGCTTGCTCTCTATATCCTTGGCGATAGGCGTATGAATTTTTTCTTTAATCATCCGGTATGCCGCAAGCAGCGCCTCACTGTGAATCTCCGGCCGGTAGTCCGCTACAATATGCCGGGCCCGTTCCTCCAGCGGAAGCTCCAGAACGATGGTTTTGCCCTTTTCCTTGCTCCGCATAATAAACTCCGGAACGGCAATCTTGCCGATCTTCCGGCTCTCCGCCTCCAGCATGATCCAAGGGGATTGCTCCAGCTCCTCCAGCCGGTCCACCAAATAAGCGTCGAAGGTCTTCTTGTTATGTGCCGCCATACCCACCCCGCCAAAAATCGAGCCGCGATGTCCCGCCATTTGCTCCAAGTCCACGACGGGAGCCCTCTCTGCCTGCAAGGCCTGGAGGATGGCCGTTTTTCCTGTGCCGGTATAGCCTTGGAGTACATATGAAGGCCAGGAACGCCCGGACAGCTGCTCCAATCTGGCATTGGTCCACCTGCGGAAGTCCCGGTAGCCTCCCTCTAACCGGTACACCCGAATGCCCATCAGAGACAGCACCGTGGACACTGTGCGGCTGCGCATGCCTCCTCTCCAGCAAAACACCCCTTTTTCCCGGCCGATGTCCTGAAATTCCTTCACCAGCGCCGGAAGCTTGGCGGAGGCGATCTCCAATCCCCGGTCCTTAGCAGCCTTCACACTAACTTGGGTATACAGGGTACCAATTTCCGCCCGTTCCTCATCATTGAAAAAAGGTATATTGATGCTGCCCGGTATCGATCCGTCCCGGAATTCGGATGGGGACCGGACATCCACCGTCACCAGGTCCCCGTTTTTTCTGCGGATAAGCAAGTCTTCTATGCTGATGTCCTGAAACAACTCCGCCACTCCTCTACACCACCTGGATTTGTCCCTGATGCTCCCCGGTGACCCGGCCAATCAACCGCGCATCCACACCCTCCGCCAGCAGCTTCTCCAGAAGCTCCGCGCTGTCCTCCTCATCCACAGCAATCAGGAGCCCGCCCGAGGTTACGGCATCACAGAGAATATAACGACCGGTCTGGTCCATATCCTCGGGGAACATCACCGACGGCTCCACATGCTTGAAATTGTTGCGGGTGCCTCCCGGCACCGAACCGGCCTCCGCCAGCTCTCTGGCACGGGGCAGAATGTGGACCTTGTCCGCCTCAATGCGGATGCCATTGCCGCTTCCCTTGGCCATCTCCAGGGCATGGCCCAGCAGACCGAAGCCGGTTACATCCGTGCAGGCATGGACCCGGTACGGCTCCATGATCTCCGCCGCCCTTTTGTTCAGCGTGGCCATGACTTGGGTGACCCGGGCGATCTCCTCCGTTGAAAGCAGCTCCTTCTTAATGGAGGTGGTCAGAATGCCCACACCGATGGGCTTGGTCAGAATCAGACAATCGCCGGGTTTGGCACCGGCATTGGTGCGGATCTTCTGCGGATGAACCAGCCCCGTAACCGCCAGACCGAATTTGGGCTCGTTGTCGTCAATAGAGTGGCCGCCTACCAGCGTCACACCGGCCTCCCGCATTTTGTCACCGGCGCCGCGCAGAATCTCCGCCAGCACCTGCTTGTCCAGCTTATTGATGGGGAAAGCGACGATATTCAAGGCAGTCAGCGGCTTTCCGCCCATGGCATAGATGTCGCTGATAGCGTTGGCAGCCGCCACCTGGCCGAAGGAGTAAGGATCATCCACAATCGGGGTAAAAAAATCCACTGTCTGCACCAGCGCCAGCTCGTCCGACAGACGGTACACCCCTGCGTCATCACTGGTATCGATGCCCACCAGGAGATTGGGGTCCGGCAGCGGAGCAGGCAGAGAGCGGATCACCTGGGACAGGTCCCCAGGGCCAATTTTGCAGCCGCAGCCGCCTTTGGTGGAATAGGAGGTCAGCTTAATGGAATCCATGGACATGGTTCACAAATCCTTTCGCCGCAAGGCGCAATTTTGTCTTTCGCAACAAAATAATTATTGCTCTAATCATAACCGATTTTTCTACCTGAAATCTATCTGTTCCAGCTTGTATGCCCTCTCCTGAGACCCCCTGCCGCTTCCCGCAAAAAACGCCGCCTTCATTCCCTTATGCCGGGATGGAATGCGACGTTTTTTTATGTGTTTAGCGTATTAGGAAACCAGGTTTTCGGGATTCAGCACAAACAGCTCCGGCAGCACAAAACGGCCGTCCTTGCGGACCAGGACATCGTCAAACCAGATTTCCCCGCCGCCGTATTCCGGACGCTGGATGCAGACCATATCCCAGTGGATGGCGGAATAATTGCCGTTGTAGGCCTCGTCATAGCATCTGCCCGGGGTGAAGTGGAAGCTGCCGTCGATTTTTTCGTCGAACAGGATATCCTTCATTGGCGTCTTAATGTACGGGTTCACGCCAATAGCGAATTCGCCCACATAACGCGCGCCCTCATCAGTATCCAGAATGCCGTTCAACCGTTCGGTATCGTTGGCAGACGCCTTCACGATCTTGCCGTTCTTGAATTCCAGGAGGACATTCTCAAAGGTAAAGCCATTATACGGTGTGGGTGCATTGTATTGAAGGGTGCCGTTGATGCTGTCACGCACTGGAGCAGTATATACCTCTCCGTCCGGAATGTTCAATTCGCCTGCACATTTGATCGCGCCGATTCCCTTGATGGAGAACGTGAGATCCGTGCCGGGACCGGTAATGCGGACCTTATCTGTGCGGTCCAT
>JAQSYT010000480.1 GCA_029256065.1 Paenibacillaceae bacterium | reverse complement strand
CGGGCGATGGGCTGGTATGCCATGGCCATGGTGGATGCGCTGGAATTTTTCCCGGTGACGCATCCCAAGCGCGGCCAGCTGATGGGCATCTTCGAGCGGTTCGCCGAAGCCACATTGCGGGTCCAGGACCGGGAGAGCGGACTGTGGTACCAGGTGATGGATTGCAACGCCCGGGAAGGCAATTACCTGGAGGCCTCCGGCTCCTGCATGCTCACCTACGCGCTGGCCAAGGGTCTGCGGCTGGGGTATCTGTCCGGCATCAGCAGGAAGCAGGTGGAACAGGCCTTTGAGGGCATCCGCAAGCACTTCGTCACAGAGGATGCTGAAGGTGTGCATCTTCACGGCATTTGCCATGGGGCAGGGCTGGGCGGCCGCAAATACCGGGACGGCTCATATGCTTATTATTTAAGCGAGGCTGTGGTCAGCGATGTGCTGATGGGCGTGGCTCCGCTGTTGCTGGCCAGTGTGGAGATGGAGCGTCTGGCAGAGTCGGAAGACTGAGCACTGATGCGGGCAGCACGGATCATTAGGGCATAAGAGTAAAGGGGACAGGGACTAAAGATGCGGGAATCATCGGAAGCGTGCCGTGCCGATAAGCTCTTCATGAGCTATCCGGCCTCTTGGTGGGGCAATATGTGGCGGGAGGCCTTGCCCTCCGGCAACGGGGTGATAGGGGCCTCCGTTTTCGGCGGCGTCCAGGAGGAAACAGTGCTCCTCAATCATGCTGCACTTTGGCACTGGGGGCAAAAGGATGAGCTGCCGGATGTAAGCGGGATTCTGCCCAAAACCCGTAGGCTGATGGACGGGAAGCGGTATCTGGAGGCAAGCTGGCTGTTGGCCGATGCCTTGAAGGAGCAGGAGTACGGGACACGGCTGGCCTCGCGTTTCCCATTGGCGGCAATCCGCCTGGAGATGCCTTGTGAGCAGGCGTTCAAGAGCTACAGCCGCACCCTCCGGATGGATAACGGAGAGGTGGAGGTCAGTTGGAAGGATGGTTCCCGGAGCTTCCGGCGCAAGCTGTTTGTCTCCCGTGCCGATGATGCCGTGGTGTACGCTATTGAAGAGGATGGAGACAGCGGCAGTGTGGCAGGACGGCTGGGACTGGCCCTCCATCCCAGCGACCGCTTCGGCAATACCCCGGAGTTCAAGGTGCTGGAGCAAACGGTGGAGACCGGCGCGGACGGCGGTTTTGCCTGGTATGCCGCCCAAAATGATGACGGAACGGATTTCGGCGCAGTGCTCCTGGTGATTCCGGAGGAAGGCCGGATGGAGGCGGAGGAAGGTTTTGTCCGGTTTGCGGAGGCCAAGCGGGTGCTGGTTCTGGTCAAGACCTTCGTGCAGGGGGAACGCCTGTGGTCGTTGGAGAGGGTGAAGTCGGAGCTGGCCAGGCTTGCCGAGCTGGCAGGGGAGAGGGGGTATGATCTGCTGTTGGAGCGGCATGCCGCACTCCATACCCCTCTTTACCGTTCGGTGTCCCTGGAGCTGGCTGACGGCAGCAGTGAAGAGATGCTGGCCCTGTCCAATGAACGGCTGCTATTGGAAGCGTACGAAGGCGAAGCGCCCCTTGCATTGGTGCGCAAGCTCTGGTCTTACGGCCGTTATCTGTTCATCAGCGGCACCTCCGCTGCTCCCCAGGCCCAGCCCTTCGGCCTTTACGGCCTGTGGGGCGGTGACTACCGGCTGGTATGGAGCCACAACATGGCCAATGAGAATGTCCAAATGATGTATTGGCATGCCCATACCGGAGGCTTGGACGGTTTGGTGGAGGCATTGTTCCGCTATTATGAAGGACTGATGGACGACTTCCGCAATAACGCGCGCAAGCTGTACGGCTGCCGGGGCATCTATATTCCCGCAGGGACCACTCCTGGGATCGGCTCACCCAACCAGATTGTGCCGGTGATTCTGAACTGGACAGGGGCGGCCGGCTGGCTGGCCCGCCATTATGCGGAGTATTACCGGTATACCGGCGACCTGGATTTTTTGCGGGAAAAGGCCATGCCGTTTATGCGGGAAGCGCTGGCGTTTTATGAGGATTTCCTGGTATTGGATGAACAGGGCCGCTATAAGCTCTACCCGTCCGTTTCACCGGAAAACACGCCGCTCAATTACATGCCTGCCGACGGCAAGCCCCTTGCCCACCCTATGCCTACAACCATCAATGCTACGATGGAGGTGGCCATTCTGAAGGAGCTGCTGGGGCATCTCATGGAAGGAAGCCGGGCGTTGGGTGGAGATGCCGGGGAAATCGGGGAGTGGAGCGCCATGCTGGAGCGGCTCCCCGCCTACCGGATTAATAGGGACGGCGCTGTCTGCGAATGGATCCATACGGATTTTGAGGACAGGTACACCCACAGGCATCTGTCCCATCTGTACCCGGTGTTCCCGGGCCACGAGGTGACCCGTGAGAATGATCCGGAGCTGTTCGGAGCCTTCGAAACAGCGGTGCACAAACGGGAAATCGGCGCACAAAGCGGCTGGTCCCTGGCCCATATGGCGGCAGTATATGCCCGTTTGGGAGATGGAGCAAGCTCGCTGGAATGTCTGGATCTGCTCACCCGTGCCAGCCTGCTGCCCAATTTTTTCACGCTGCATAATGATTGGCGGGGAATGGGCGTGTCCATGAATATGCCCACTGCGCCTGTCCAATTGGACGCCAGCATGGGAGTGGTGAATGCGGTGCAGGAGATGCTGCTGCAGGTGTCACCTGGCTTAGTCAAGCTGCTGCCAGCCCTTCCGGAGCGCTGGAAGCGGGGGAAGCTGACCGACTGGCGCTTCCACACCGGCCGGGTCAGCATGGAATGGGACCGGGAGACAGGCCGGTTCTGCGCCGAGTTTACCGCTGACCGGGATACGGAGGTCGTAGTCCGGCTGCCGGATTGGGCGGTATCGGCCGGCATTGTGCTGCCGGGCGGGGAAGCCGCAAACGGAGAGGAAGCCGGACTCTCCCAGCCGGGAGCCGTCTGCTGCAAGCTGC
>JAQSYT010000001.1 GCA_029256065.1 Paenibacillaceae bacterium | reverse complement strand
TCCTGCGGGAGCTGGCAGAGGTGCTCGGTGGCGAGGTTGGCGCCACCCGGGCGGCGGTGGATGCGGGCTGGATCACCCATGAGCATCAGATCGGCCAGACGGGGCACACCGTACGCCCCAAGCTGTATATTGCAGCGGGAATCTCGGGAGCGGTGCAGCACACGGTGGGCATGCAGGGCTCCGATGTGATTATCGCCGTCAACAAGGATTCCCAAGCGCCGATTTTCCAAATTGCCCATTATGCCATGGCAGGGGATCTGTTCCAGATTATTCCGGCGCTGACCCGGGAGTTTGCCAAGCGCCGGGGAAACGGACAGCATCACGAAGTGATGACACAAACAGCAGCGGGAAGAGGGGTATAGGCGGCCATGAACGAAAAATTCGATGCGGTGGTGGTCGGTGCAGGACCGGCCGGCAGCTCGGCGGCGTTGACGCTGGCTCGGGCGGGACTTAGGGTGGTGCTCCTGGAGCGGGGCGAATATCCCGGTGCCAAGAATGTATTCGGCGGCGTTCTGTACCGGCAGCAGATTGAAGAGCTGGTGCCTAATTTTCTGGCGGAAAAGAACCCGCCTGTGGAGCGGCATATTGTGGAGCAGCGGATCTGGATGATGGGTAAGGAGTCCGCCGTCACTCTGGGCCACCGGAATGAGGCATACAAATCGCCCTTCAACTGCTTTACCGGCATCCGCGCTAAGTTTGACCAGTGGCTGGCCGACAAGGCGGTAGAGGCAGGGGCCATTCCCGTCTATGAGACGGCGGCAGTGGATGTGATCCGCCAGGGCGATAAGGTGGTGGGCGTCCGCACCGACCGGGAGGACGGGGAGCTATATGCCGATACGGTGATCATCGCTGACGGCGTCAATTCTCTTTTGGGCAAAGCAATGGGTGTGCACAGGGAGTGGAATCCCGACGAAGTCTCCTTGGCAGTTAAGGAAATAATCATGCTCCCCCGTGAAAAGATTGAGGACCGCTTCGGCCTGGAGGGCGATGAAGGTGTAACGGTGGAGTTTATGGGCGAAACCTCCAAGGGCATGGCGGGGATGGGCTTCATGTACACCAACAAGGAATCCATCTCCATTGGGATTGGCGTTATGGTGAATCATCTCCGGCAGAGCGGCGCTAAGCCCCATGAGCTGCTGGAGGAGGTCAAACGCCATCCCTCCATCCGCAAGCTGATTCAGGGCGGGGAAGTGAAGGAGTATGCAGCCCACTTGATTCCCGAGGGTGGCTACCACTCCATTCCGCCCCTTTCCGGCAACGGCTGGTGTATTACCGGCGATGCTGCACAACTGGTCAATTTCGTCCACCGGGAAGGAACCAATCTGGCTATGGTCTCCGGCAGGCTGGCGGCGGAGGCGGTGATCAAGGCCAAGGAGAAAGGGGATTTCTCCGCTGCCTCCTTGAAGCAGTACGACAATGCCATGAAGAGCAGCTTCCTCATGAACGACTTGAAAAAGTACAAGGGCATGCACAGCCTGCTTAAAGGTTTTGATCCTTCACTTCTGTTTGGGGACCTGCCCCGGGCTATCAACGAGGCTGCGTATGAGATGTTCCTGGTGAACGGCGTTACCAAGGCGGAAAAGCAGAAGAAGGCCATCCGTCTGGTAAAACAGGCGGCAGGCGGCACGATGAATCTGATGAAGCTGGGAGCCAAAGGCTGGAGGGCGATAAACGGATGAGCACGCAAACCATGACCGATAAGCTGTTTACAATCCGCTACAAATGCGATGATGTATCCCACTTGGCCATCAAGGATGAGACTGTCTGCGCCCGCTGTACCGGCAAAAGCTGCAACAGCTTCTGCCCGGCTGAGGTATACAGCTGGGACGAAGCGGCCAAGGTCAATCACGTGGCCTACGAAAATTGCGTGGAATGCGGCACCTGCCGGATTGCCTGCGCCTCGGACAATGTAGCCTGGATTTATCCCAAGGGAGGATATGGTATTTCATACCGTTTTGGATAAATAAAGTATAAATTTATTTGGCTAACATATGATTGCACATATTAAAGAGGCTGTTCCGAAAAGCAGGTGACCCTGCCTTCGAAACAGCCTCTTTTGCGGTGCTGATTCACACCGTTGTTACTGGATAAATCCGGTTTTGACCAGGATGCGCTTCAGGATGACAGCTGCTTCAGCGCGGTTGGCACTGGCAGCCGGGTCCAGCTTGTTGGAATCGGCGCCTTGGGACAGACCCAAAGCAACTACCGCTCCTGTTTCAAGCTGTGCCCAAACCAGATCCTCAGCGTCCTCGAAGCGGGTCAGGGTTGTGGCCAATTCAATAACGGTGAAGTCTGCTTGGCCGCCGGCAAACCGGTAAGCACGGTAGGCCAGAGCCAGCAATTCCTCACGGTTGATGAAGCGGTCCGGACGGAAGGTACCGTCCTCGTAGCCTTCAATCAACCCGGCATTCTTAGCGGCGAAGATGTATACCGCGTGCCAAGCTTCAGGGTCCACATCAGGGAACTCGCCTACAGCTGTCGCAGGAGGTACAGTCAGCCCCAGGCCCTTCACCAGCAGCGCTGCAAACTCGGCACGGGTAATGCCGCGGTTGGGCTCGAAGCTGTTGGCAGTGGTGCCTTCAACGATTTCCCTACCGTTCAGCAGCTTGCTGGCCAGAAGCTCAATGTCCGCTTCCGCCCAATGACCGTTCAGGTCGGCGAAGACCGTATTGCGCTCAAGCACCAGATAGATGCTGTTGCCAGGGCGTTGGAAGGTGGCGGTGGCGCCGTTGATGACCGACGGTACGAAGGTCAATTCGTCGGTAGCGGGCAGATATTGAACTACCGTAGGTGTACCGGTGGCTTCCCGGTTCATGGTGATGGTGCGCTTCACATAGGTGCTGCCGAAATTGTCCAAAGCAAGCTTTTTGCCGTCTGCGCTTACAGCCAGAAGCTCAAAGCGGACAGGATCGGACAATGCGGTGCCATTGGCCTTCGCTACAGCGGCCGCAACCTGCTCTGCCTCTTCACCGGTTACCTTGGTGACGGTCAGGCTCAGGGTCAGGCCGGCTGCGCCGGTATCCAGCATTCTGCTGATCAGCGGCAGATCCAGAACAGAGAGCGGAAGCTCATAGGTGCCGTGGTCTCCAGTCAGCGAAAGCATGGTGCCTGTCCGGGCCATCGCTTCAGTCAAGCCTGCAAATGGGATTTCCACCGCTTCTCCGAAGCGCAGGGTTACCTTGTCGGAGCCATGGAAGGCTTCCTTCAGATCATCTGCGGTAATGACAGTCACTTCCGGATCAGTTTCTGTTCCGGGTGTGGGGGATGGCGACGGTGAAGGAGTATATGTACCGGAGCCTGTGCCAGATCCAGAATCGCCTGAGCCGGAGCCAGAATCGCCGGAACCGGAGTCTGCCTCGCGGTAAACGGCATTGGAAACGGTAGAGTAGTTCAACGCCTCATTTTGATACTTGATGACAATAGGATTATGCAAGGAATAGTTCGGGATAGCCTTCGGGCTGAAGGTGTAGTAGTACTTCCCTTCGCCGAAGCTGCTGTACGTGGCCGTAACCGGTGTCAGATAGTTCCCCGCGTTATCGTAAACGGACAGGGTAACCGGTTGTCCCGAGGCGTATACGCTTGTCCCTACCGTACCGTCAAAGTAGACCTGTCCGGTTACGGTGCCGTTGGCTTGGTAATGCACATCCTTAAAATAGGCGTCAGCCAAAGCCAGAACAGGGCTAAGCAGGGAAACAACAAGCATGACCGCCGTGACGGTAGCTAATTTTTTCATAACCGCTCTTCGCATGCCTTTTCCTCCTGTTAGTAGATTATTATAAAAACGCCTGGCCCGGCGGCCTCACCACCTTTCATAGGGGATCAAAAAGTTGGATGGTGCTGACAGTTCGCCAGCACTCCTGTGTAAATTTCCAAATGTAAGCATATTTACCCGGCGTCACAATTTTGAAACAACTATTTTTCAAAAGGAAATGTAAGCGTTTATTGTACATTGTTACGAGTTTTTTTGGTGCATTCGCAAGTAGCTTTTAAGACAGAGATTGACTATACTGAAGGTAATCCAAAAGTAAGTCAAAGAAGAGAGTTGATGACAATGTCCAGTGAGCAAAAGGATGCTTTTACCGTAGGCAGTAAAAGTTTTACGGCTGTTGCCATCAATACAGCAGCCAAAGCCGGCGAATGGATCAAGAGCAAGCTGGGGGACTTCTCCAGCCTAACTATAAAAACCTCCCCCCACGATCTTGTCACGGAAGTCGACAAAGGCTCCGAGATGATGATCCGCAATTTGATCATGACCCATTTTCCTACCCATTCCATTCTGGGGGAGGAGGGTGTGGAGCCGGGAGCAGCAGCCTCCATCAAGGCGCTGGAAGAGGCAAGCGAGGCTGAATATCTGTGGATTGTAGACCCGGTGGACGGCACCACCAACTTTATTCACGGCTTCCCCTTCTTTAGCGTTTCTATCGCATTAGCCCATAAGGGTGAGATTATTGTAGGTGTAGTGTATGACCCGAACCGGGATGAATTGTTTGTAGCCGAAAAGGGTAAAGGCGCGTATGTGCACGGCCGGCGCACTACTGTATCCGGAGAAGAACGTCTTCTGGACAGCCTAGTGGCTACAGGCTTTCCTACCGACCGCGGGCCTAATATCGCAGGCAATATGAGAGGGCTGGAGGCAGTGGTGCCCCGGGTGCGCAATGTCCGTTCCGGCGGCTCTGCGGCTTTGCATCTGGCTTATGTGGCGGCCGGACGGCTTTCCGGCTATTGGGAGCTGGGGCTGAACGCATGGGATGTTGCAGCGGGTATGCTGCTGGTGGCAGAATCCGGCGGTAGTGTGACGGATGCCAAGGGTAATCCGTATCATCTGGGCGTACGCAACATTGTGGCTACCAATGGCCACATTCATGATGAACTGTCGCAGCTGCTGCAGGAATCGGATGCTGCAGGAAGCTGAAGTTAAAACAAAAAGCCGTTCGGGGCTGGCCCCCGAGCGGCTTTTTTTGCAGCTGTAATGATGACGGCATTTAATCAAAAAGGCTGCGGATGAGGCGGAGCATTCCTCTGAAGAGGGAGGGGAACAGTTCGCTGATAATCTCGGGAAGGGTATCCCACCAATCAATGGACCGGCGCTTCTTTTTTTCTTCGGACATGGGGAAGACTCCTTTTTGGGAGATCGGCTATGGTTGTAGTACGCGTATGGTGGAAAAAGGTTTCCAGATTTCGATGGAGGGAGAGGGCAGCTGTGTTTGACTGGTTTGCATTTGCCGACTATTCGGGGGCGGCTGAAGCGGCAGCACAACGGAGAGCGATTGCCTGGGCGGTGGACCGGGGAGACGGGAAGGGGATTGCCGTTGTCCAGGGTGTAACCCGGCAAGGCCTGCTTCAAGAGGCTGTGGCCTTGCTGTTGGAGGCAGAAAGGAAAGGCAAGCGGGTTTTGTTTGGATTTGACCACAATTACGGTTTTCCTTCTGGCTTTTATGAGGCGCTATGGGGGGCGGAGCCTGTCAGCTGGGAGCAGATTACGGGTGATTACTGCAAAAGTGTGGAGCATTTTGCAGGATGGCAGGAGAGAGGAGGAGCAAGGGGAAGGGGCGAACCCGCAGATAACCATAAGAAAGGGAGCTGCGGAGTCGATGGGTCAATGCGCCTGGAGCAGTGGTCGCCCCGGGAATGGGCGAGGGCAGCGAATGGGCAAATCACCCTTGCGCTGGGCGTTGCAGAAGGGCCGTTTTGGGGCAGCAGGTTCGGTCCCAAGCCGGGCGCCGGACTCTTCCGGACGTTTAGCTTGGCGGATGGGCGGTCCTTTGTCCTTCATGACCGCAGGCTGGTGGAGGAGCGCTACCGCCGCTTGAAGCCGGGCTATCAGTTGGGAGGCATCGGCTCCGTGGGCCAGCAGACACTCTACGGTGTTCTGTATCTGCGGGAGCTGCTGGAATTGTGCAAAGAAGCGGGAGTAGCCGTACATATATGGCCGCAGCATGGCACACGAATTCCGGATACCGGCCATGTGGCAGCAGAGGTGTACCCGACGTTATCGCTGGCCATGGAAGGAATTCGTGGACCGCGGACAGATGCAGGGGATGCTGCAGCTTGCGTCAGCTGGCTGTCGCGGCTGGACCGGGAGGGCGGACTGGAGGAGCTGCTGGCGCTGTCCTTTGGCGAAGAGGAATGGCAGCGGGCCAGACTGGAGGGCTGGGTGCTGGGGGTTAAGCCCGAAGGAGTATAACAGCTGTGGCTATGCAGTGGTAGCTGTCTTGCCGCCTCACCCCGCCCCGGCTATTGGCCCCGTCCGCAGTATGCTTGTTGGGCATTGTTAGGCAATATTCCCTTGGCTCAGGTAGAAGGAGAAAGGAGGGATGTCTGCTTTCTTGTCGTGTATTATCCCCTTCATTCAGGATGGGAGGAGACGGGTAACCGGTAGACGGCCCTTATCGTTCATTATCCCTTTAGCTCAGGTAGGGGGGAGCATAGTAGGGTGTTTGGCCTTCTTATCGTCCATTATCCCCTTAGCTCAGGAGTCCGTTTTTTAATAACTTGGTATCCTAGTAGGGAGGACAATCATATAGAAGCTGCTGTCATCCCTCTGTGCCCTTAATCTACATCCATCCGTGCCCTTAATTAACAATTTTCCTCAAGGTTACTATATATTTCCGATTGTGTCTCATCAGTAAATAAGCCTGACCTACCACGTCCCTGTCAGTAAATAAGCCGCCTAATCCCTGTACACCATTCGTCAATCAGAAAGCCTACCATACCTACATCCCTCAGTTCGCCAGTAAGAAAGTCTAGCGTTCCTGCATTCCTCCTGTCTGTCAGTCAGCCTCCTTTTTTGATTCTGTTCTTAGTCAGAAAGGTTACCGTTTCTACATTCCTTGTCCAGCGGTCATAAAGTTTATTGTTCCTCCGCTCCAGCAACTTTTTGTCCTGTTTTGACTCGCCGCAATCCTATCTCTCCATCTCATTAGTTCCCTGTAGAAAACCTTTTCTCCTGAGTTAAGGGGATAGTAGACGACAAGGACTCCAGATGCAGTTTCTGCTCCCTTTAGCGGAATGCAAGTTTCCGCTATTTGGGACGTTAAGCCAGATTGAGGGTGATAACGGAAGGGGATTTACCGTTATTCCTCTCGACAGCCTGGATTAAAGGAGGAAGAGGGCGGATTAGCGGAAGCTGGACTACCGCTATCGGGTTAAGTATCCATAATAAAAAGAAATAGCGGACATGTAGCATCCGCTATTTTCGGCTTCCCGTAAGGAGATATTAGTTTCAAAGAAGAGACAGTTTGCCGGTTTGCGCGTCCTTTAAGATGAGGGTGCCGCTTCCGGAAGTTTCACTGTAAAAGGAGGTTTGGCCGGTGCGCAGCAGGCTGGTGACCATGGTGTCGTTGAGGGTCACCCCAAGTCCGGTGTCCTTCCACAGCACGAAGGTGCAGCCTTGACGGAAATGGGTGCAGCCATATCCGGTGCTGCCGAAGATAATTCGCCCGCCGCAGCCCGGGCGCGGGCATTGGCCAAGCGCCTCCCGCATGGCCGGACGGCTTGGTGGAGCCGGCGGCGCCGATACCGCATTGGCGGCTGTTCGGTCCGGCGCAGCTTTCGTACTTTGGCGCTTACTGGCGACTGCAGCGCCTGAGGTTTCTGTTCCTGCGCCAATGGCTGAGCCCGCCGCAGCAGCTTTGGCGCTGCTGCGCTTCCTGGCGGGTGCTGGTCCAGCCTCGCCAGGGGCAGCGGCGCCATCATCGGCGCCGGCCGCTGCCCCTGCTTTGGTGCTGCGCCGCTTCCGCGCGGGCGCAGCACCTTCTCCGCCGGTCGCATCCCCGCCGGCGCCTGCCCCTTTGGCAGCGCTGCTGCGCCCGCTGCCCTTGCTTCCGCCGGCCGCCGGCTCCGGCTTGGCGAAGTGCGCTTTGTCCGCCCGCGTCTGCAGGCGGACCTTGTCCACGATCAGGCGCGCGAACGCCCGCACCTTTTCCATAAACGCATCCTTCGACGCCTGGCCCCGGGCGATTTCGGTGAGACGCCGCTCCCACTGGCCCGTCATCTCCGGCGAAGCCAACAGCTCCACACCTGCGCCGCGGACCAGCTCCACCGCCGCCCGGCCTTTAGGCGTAATGGTAATGCGCTTGCCCTGCATCCCCACATAACCCACATGCTTCAGCCGCTCGATGGTGGCGGCCCGGGTGGCGGGTGTGCCCAGCCCGGAATCCTTCATTACATCCCGCAGCTCGTCATCTTCGATAGACTTGCCCGCACTTTCCATCGCCTTCAGCAGCGTGCCCTCCGTAAAAGCCTTGGGCGGCTGAGTTTCCTTCTCCTTTACCTCCGCATCGGAGCAGATCACACCCGCCTGCGGATTCACAGAGAAGGGGGTGTCCGTCTCCACCTCCAGCTCGGAGGGGCCGTTGTTCTCGTCCTTATCCCCATCCTTTTCCGCTCCGGCGCCTTCTCCATCTCCGGACTTACCGGCTTTGCCCTTACCGCTGCCTTTGGCGCCGCCGCTTTTCTTCTGGTCCGGATACAACACCTTCCAGCCTAAGGAAAGCAGCTCCTTAACCGTGGTTTTAAACCGGTCGAGGGGATCTCCTTCTCCAACCTCCGTAAACACCGTATGCACCTTATACTCCGCCGCCGGATAGAAGTGGGACAGGAAACGCCGTACGATCAGGTCGTAAATTTTCGCCTCATCCGGCGACAGACCGCTTGCCTTCTTGAAGGTGGGCAAAATTGCGTGGTGATCCTCCACCTTGGCCGGATTGCAGACAAATTTATTGTTTTTGTGCACCAGACTTTTGTTCGCATTTTGGGCGAAGGAGCCATAATCAACAGAGCCCTTCAGAGACTCCAGAGTTTTGTGCATGTCCGGAATATTCTCCGGGTTCACATAGTTGGAATTGGTCCGGGGATAGCTGATGACCTTGTGCTTTTCGTACAGGGCCTGGGCGGTGTCCAGGGTTTTTTTGGCGGAAAATCCCAGCTTGCCGTTTGCTTCGCGCTGCAGCAGGGTCAAATCATACAGCTTGAAGGGAAACTCCTTGGTTTCCTTCACCTCGTAGGAGGCGATTCGGCCTGGTTTACCCTTGACACGACCGACCACAGCCTCGGCTTTATCCTTGGACTTAAACCGGTCGCCCTGCCACATGCCCCGGTAAACCGTTTCTCCCTGCTGGAAGGAGCCCTCCACCTCGAAGAATTTCTCCGAATCAAAGGCTTCAATCTGCTTTTGGCGGTCGTAAATCAGGGCCAATACCGGAGTTTGCACCCGTCCCACAGACAAGAGCTCATTATGCCGGGTGGTAAACGCCCGGGACCCGTTCATGCCGATGAGCCAGTCCGCCTCACTGCGGGCTCTGGCTGCTTGGGTCAGATTTTCATATTCGCTGCCGTCCTTAAGCTCCGCAAAGCCCCGGCGGATGGTTTCCGCCGTCAGGTCCGAAATCCACAGCCGCTGCACCGGCTGGCGAAGCTTCAGATGCTGCTGGATATACGAAAAAATCAGCTGGCCCTCCCGTCCGGCATCGCAGGCGTTGACGATCCGGTCGCAGTCCTTGGCCACCTGGGCGATTACCTTCAGCTGATCCCTGGTTTTTACATTGGGTAAAAGCTTGAAGGTATCGGGAATAATAGGCAGGTCGCCGAGATTCCACTTTTTATAGCGGTCATCGTAATGGTCCGGCTCCGCAAGCCCGATGAGGTGGCCGATGGCCCAGGTAATAATGTAGCGTTCGCCTTCAAGATGGGTCCGCTTATTGGAGGCCTTGGGCTCCAGCACCGCGGCGATGTTCCGGCCCATATCGGGCTTTTCCGCAATCACAAGGGTTTTCAATGGTCAAAATCCTTTCACGGGAGAGTCGGTGCGCGTCCGGTAAAGCCGCAGCAGCCCTTTTACAATATAAGGGGCAATAAACAGAATAAACAGCAGCCGAAACATTTGGTAGGACACAATAATGGATAGATCGGCACCCAGCGCCGCTCCTGTTACACCCATTTCTGTCATGCCGCCCGGGGCCGAGCCCAAGAAGGCGGTTAAAAGCGACATGGGATGCCAGAGGGTCAGCAGATACCCGGTGCCCAAGGAAAAGAGGACAATGCCTACGGCTCCAAACAGGGCGTAGGGTAAAAGTTTTTTCCAATTTTCCAATGAGGACAGGTTGGTGGTGACACCCATATGGGCTCCCACCAGCACCTGTGCCGTCACCACGGACCAATGGGGCAGGGTCGGGGCGTCCAGCCCCGCTACCGACAATAAGGCCGCAGCCAGCATGGGGCCCAGCATATAGGGTGTTGGCAAATGAAGCTTCGGTCCCAGCACCAGCAGAATAACAACGGCCAGCGCAAACCATACTGTGTTCCAGGACAGCCAGGAAACGGATTCTGCCGCCGAAGCTGCTGCCGCTGCAGTCCCGTTCACCGCCGCACCGCCGCTTGCCAGGCCATGGAAGGCCAGGAAGGGCACAATAAACACCACGGCCATCACCCGGATGGTCTGCATGAAGGTTACCACCGTCATGTCCGCATCCTCCACCTCGTCACAGAGGACGGCCATTTGGGACAAACCTCCGGGAATGCTGCCCAGAAGACCGGAGGCCATGCTGATTCCGGTCCGTTTAACGGTAATCCAGCCCGCCACCAAGGCGAAGGCCACTGTCGCCAGCGTGGCTGCGGCCATGGAGGGCAGCTGCACGGCAATTTGTCCGGCCACCTCGGCGTTGAAGGTAATGCCCATCATATAACCCAGCACGCATAAGCCGGTGTTGCGGAGAGAATGGCTCCAGGTAGCCTTCCTTTTGAAAACCTCCCGCCAGATTAGAAGCATCGTCATCGGTCCAAGCAGCCATGCCAACGGAATATGAAGCAGCTGGAAGATTGCACCCCCAGCCAACGCCAAAATCAGGGTCTTGCCTGTTTGTAAGCCCATGCTGAAAAAACTCCTTTTACTCATACAGAATTTTTAAATCATCCGCTCATTCTCTGGTTTGCATACATGAAAAACCCGGTCCGCTCTATACGGGAAAGTGTAGCACCCTTTGGTCCCCAAACGCAATGAAGGGAGCCGAACTGTCGATTTTCGTAAAAAAATTCAACAAATCCTTGAACCGCAGAAATGCCTGCCGCAAAATGCCCAAAATGTGATACAATGAAAGACAGGCTGCAATAGGAAACACGGCGCAAATAAGAGCGGAACACGTGTTCAATGGGTAAAATCCGATTATATCCCCGTTTTTCCCGATGGAAAACGGGAGCAGGTGGAGGCTGAAGAATGACACAGGCAACGAATCAACAGCAATACATCCCGGAGGTGCTGACCTTCGGCGAATCCATGGGACTCTTGATGTCTGCCGGCAACAAGGGAATCGAATATTCCGCCACCCTGGACAAATCCTTCGGCGGTGCGGAAAGCAATTTTGCCATCGGCGTAGCCCGTTTGGGCCACCGTGTCGGCTGGTTCGGCCGGCTGGGCAAGGACCCGCTGGGACTCATGATCCAGAAGCGGATCCGCGGCGAGGGTGTTGACGTCTCCCGTGTGGAATTGACCGATGAGGCTCCCACCGGACTGATGCTGAAGGAAGCCATTTCCGGCAAGTCCTTCGTATACTACTACCGCAAAAACTCCGCCGCCAGTCTGATGCGTCCCGAGCACTTGGACGAGGACTACATCAAGCAGGCGAAAATTCTGCATGTCACCGGCATTACTGCGGCTCTTTCCGAAAGCTGCCGCGAAACCCTCTGGGCTGCTATCCGCATCGCCAAGAAGCATGGCGTCAAGGTTTGCTTTGACCCCAACCTGCGTCTGAAGCTGTGGACCCTGGAGGAAGCCAGATCGGTGCTTCTGCCTATGGCTGAGGAAGCGGACTTCTTCCTGCCCGGACTGGACGAGCTGAAGCTCATGTACGAAACCGAGGACTTCGACGAAATCGTAGCCCGGCTGTCCAAGCTCCGCGCGGTTTCCATCGTGAAGGGCGGAGATGACGAAACCTACCTGATCGAAAACGGCAAGGTCACCGCCATCCCCTTCTTCAAGGCAGAGCGCGTAGTGGATACCGTAGGCGCCGGCGACGGCTTCTGCGCAGGCTTCATCGTAGGTGTGCTTAAAGGGTATGAGCTGGCCGAAGCTGTCCGTCTCGGAAGCCTGATGGGCTCCCTGGCCGTTCAGATGGAAGGCGACTGGGAAGCATTGCCCACTTGGGAAAAGGCCCAGGCGGTGCTCCAGAACAAGAAGAGCGTGGAACGCTAAGCTCTGCAATAACACGCATTAAACATTAACGTCCTTGAATATAAACGGGACGAAGAAAAGGAATGTGGAGATAAACCATGAAAAAATTAAAAGTTCTTCAACAAATCGCCGAACAAGGCGTTGTAGCCGTTCTGCGTGCCGATACTGCTGAGGATGTTGTGCGCATGGCTGAGCAAGCCATCGAAGGCGGCATCAAGGTTATTGAAATCACCATGACTGTTCCGGGCGCCCTGCGTGCCATTGAAACTCTGGCTGCCAAGTATTCCAGCACCGCCAAGGACCCGGCCCGCTTCGCCATCATCGGCGTGGGTACTGTGCTTGATCCGGAAACCGCCCGTGCCGCTATTCTGGCCGGCTCCGAATTTGTGGTAGGACCCAGCTTGAACCCCGAAACCGTAATGCTGTGCAACCGGTACCGCATTCCGGTTATGCCCGGCTGTATGACCATCAAGGAAATCCAGCAAGCGCTGGAGCTGGGTGTGGACGTAGTGAAGCTCTTCCCGGGCAACGCCTTCGCACCTTCCATGATCAAGGCCATCAAAGGCCCCTTGCCGCAAGCTAACATCATGCCGACCGGCGGCGTATCCCTCTCCAACCTGGGCGAGTGGATCAAAGCCGGCGCAACCGCTGTGGGCATCGGCGGCGACCTGACTGCAGACGCCGTGAAGACCGGCGACTACAGCATCATTGCCAAGAAAGCCGCTGAATACGTGGCTGCCTTCAAGGCTGCCAAGGCGTAAGCAGAAGCAGAGGATATGGAGAAGAACCGCAAGGAGGGTATGCCTCCCTGCGGTTCTTTTTTTCGTAACGGAATTCTGCGACTAACCGGCCAACAGCACGGCAGCGATAAAAATAAGCTGGAGCAGCGCCCGGACCGGAAGCCGGGGCACAGGCCGCCCGCCTATGGTTAGAGATTGTCGGGCCGCTTTGACATTGGCGGGAAACATGGCAGCCATTAGGACAGCCAAACAGATGGAGGCCAGTCTGGAGGTGACGGGGAATAAAAGACCGGCGGCTCCGGCAATTTCCAACAGCCCGGTAACGGTGACAATCAGAGCCGGTTGGGGAAAGGCTGAAGGCACCATACGGATTAAATCCCGCCGTTTGGAGCCCCAATGGGCCGACGCGGCAACCAGGAGCATAACGGCTGTTGCGGCCTGGAGAGAGGGGTGCCACTCCGAAAAATAAGCAAAGCCGGCCAAGTCCGAAGCACGGAACAGCAGAAAGGCCGCCACCAGCACATACAGAGGGATCATATGGGCTGCTCCTTTTTTATTGTATTGCCGCATCCTTTGCGGCTTGAGGGGTTTACCCGGGCTGCAGAACGGAGTTGATAAAGGCGGATAAATCGCCGACAGTAAACGCCTCTCCGGTAGAGGCAATGGAGGAGCGCATCCGCATTCCGAAGGTCAGCAGCACAAACATTTCCGCTGTTTTGGCCGCATCCACAGACTGTGGAATGACACTGTATTGCTGTGTAAAAGGGGAGCTGCTGTGCCTTACTGCAGATGAGCTTGTGGCGGCGGATCTATGGGAGAATGTGCCGGATTACGTGCGTGTCTTAAGAACGGTTTTGTGCGAAAATGGCACCGCGGTTACCGCTTATGTGTATTACCGCAGCGAGCCCAAGGCCCGTGAGCCCGCTCCCGCAGGTACGCTGGCAGCAGCTCCGCGCTCGAAGGTAATCGCGGCAGCTAAGGAGCTGGCGGCAGAGCTGTCTGCCGGGGACGGACGTTGAGGATGTGGCTCATATAGACTTGTGAACCATGGGCCAAACGGGTATGATCAGAAAAAATGCATCCCCAAAGTAAGGAGACCGTCATGACATTGCAGCAGCTGCGCTATGTGCTGGAGGTAGCGGCCCGTGGCTCTATGAACGAAGCCGCCAAACGGCTGTTTATCTCCCAGCCCAGCCTGTCCAGCGCCATCAAGGAGCTGGAGGAAGAAATCGGAATCATTATTTTTCAGCGGACCAATAAGGGGATCATGCTGTCTAAGGAGGGGGCGGAATTTCTCGGCTACGCCCGCCAGGTGATCGAGCAATCGGAGCTGCTGGAGAGCCGGTATCTCAACGCGAAGCCATCGCCGCAGCATTTTTCCGTGTCCACCCAGCATTATGCCTTTGCCGTCAACGCCTTCGTTAAGCTGGTGCAGGAGCATGGGCAGGAGGAGTACGAGCTGTCTCTGCGGGAGACCAAAACCCATGAGATCATCCAGGACGTGAAGGATCAGAAAAGTGAAATCGGCGTGCTTTATATGAATGATTTCAACGCCAAGGTGATCAGCCGCCTTCTGAAGAATGCCAATCTGATGTTCAACAGCTTGTTTACGGCCAAGGCTCATGTTTTTGTGAGCGCCCATAATCCTCTGGCCCGCCATTCTGTGGTGACACTGGAGCAGCTGCAGGAGTATCCGTACCTGTATTTTGAGCAGGGGGAGTACAATTCCTTTCATTTCTCCGAGGAAATCCTCAGCACCATTGCCCGTCCCAAAAGCATCCGCGTCAGTGACCGGGCCACACTGTTCAATCTGCTCATCGGGTTAAACGGCTACACCATCTCTACCGGCGTGCTGAGCAAGGACCTGAACGGCAATGACATTATTCCGGTGCCGCTGGCCAGCGATGAAACCATCCATGTGGGCTGGATTTGCCATCAGAATGCGGCATTGTCCAGGCTTGCGGTTGCGTATGTGGAGGCGCTGCAGGAGGCGACCCGGGTAGAGGGATGAATGTAGTTATAGATTATGGCTATATCCGGCAATAGCTTAATGGTCTTATGCTATACCCGAGTAAGTATGTTATCTTTCCTGTAACGAAGAATTCGCCATAGGGAGAGATGAACAGAATGAGAAGCGGGAACCTGGGTTATCCACGTATTGGGCTGGAGCGGCAATGGAAAAAAGCACTGGAATCCTTTTGGGCCGGAGACCTGGCCGAGGCAGATCTGCATGCGCGGCTGAAGGAAATCCGCTTGTCCAATTTGAAGGCGCAGCAGGAGCGCGGCATTGATGTGATTCCCGTAGGGGATTTTACCTATTACGATCATGTGCTGGATACAGCGGTGATGTTCGGGCTCATTCCTCCGCGCTTCGGCTATGAGGGAGGCACACCTTCGCTTTCGGTTTATTACGCCATGGCCAGAGGATGCAAGGAAGCCACCGCCTGTGAAATGACCAAATGGTTTAACACCAATTACCATTACATTGTTCCGGAGCTGGCCGGGGCGCATCCGGTGCTGACGGGAAACCGGCTGCTGGAGGCATATAAGGAGGCGAAGGAGGAGCTTGGGATCGAGGGGAAGCCGGTGCTGGTAGGACCGCTGACCTTTGTGAAGCTGTCCAAGGGCTACGCGTCCCATGAGCTCACCGATTGGGTCCGGCGTTTGCTGCCTTTGTATGCGGAGGTGCTGCGGGAGTTGGCGGAAGCGGGTGTGCAGTGGGTGCAGGTGGATGAGCCGGTGCTGTCCACCCATGTATCGGCGGAGGAGCTTGCCTTGGTTGAGGAGATTTACGGAGAGCTAACCCGTGAGGTGCCGGGCATCCGGCTGTTTCTGCAAACCTACTTCGAGGCGGTGGATCAGTACGAAGCGGTTGTGGCGCTGCCGGTTCATGGAATCGGACTGGATTTTGTCCATGACGGCGGTCGGAATCTGGAGGCGGTGCTGAAGTTTGGTTTCCCGGCAGGCAAGCTGCTGGGGGCGGGACTGGTGGACGGACGCAATATCTGGGCAGGCGATCCGGATGAAAAGCTGAGGGTGCTGGCGGTGCTGCGGAATGCTGTGACCGATGAGCAGCTGGTGGTGCAGCCCTCCTGCAGCCTGCTGCACGTTCCGGTGAGCACGGTGAAGGAGACGAAGCTGGACCCGGTGCTCCGCCAGGCATTGGCCTTTGCCGACCAGAAGCTGGAGGAGGTTACGCTGCTAACCAAAGCGGGCAACCTGGGCACGGAAGCGGTGGCGGCAGAGCTGGAGATCTTGCGGAGCGGGCGTGCAGCCTTGGCGGCATCTCCCTCCAGGAACCGGGTGAAGGTGCGGGAGCGGATGGTTGGCTTGGACTCTCAGCCGACGACCCGGGCCAGCTCCTTCAAGGCGCGGCGTGAGGTGCAGGAGAAGCGTTGGCAGCTGCCTCTCCTGCCTACTACCACCATCGGCAGCTTCCCCCAGACGCCGGAGGTCCGCAGCGCCCGCCAGAAGTGGCGGAAGGGCGACTGGAGCGGGGAGCAGTACCAGGCATTTATCCAAGAGGAGATTGGCCGGTGGATCGGCATCCAGAAGGAGCTGGGACTGGATGTGCTGGTGCACGGGGAGTTTGAGCGCAACGATATGGTGGAGTTTTTCGGGGAAAAGCTGGAGGGCTTCGCCTTTACGGGGAACGGCTGGGTGCAGTCCTACGGCTCCCGCTGTGTAAAACCTCCGGTGATTTACGGGGATGTGGAGTACACGGCGCCTATGACGGTGGCGGAAACGGTATACGCCCAATCCCTGGCGGATGCTCCTGTGAAGGGCATGCTTACCGGTCCGGTGACTATTCTCAATTGGTCCTTTGTGCGGGATGATCTGTCCCGGAGGGATGTGGCCTTCCAGATTGCCCTGGCGCTGCGGGAGGAAGTAGAGGCACTGGAGGCGGCGGGCATCGGCATGATCCAGGTGGATGAGCCGGCTCTGCGGGAGGGACTGCCCCTGAAGCCCGAGCAGGGCCCCGCCTATCTGGAGTGGACAGTAAAGGCCTTCCGTTTGTCCACCTCCACGGTCAAGGACGAAACGCAGATTCATACCCACATGTGCTATTGCGAGTTCCAGGACATGATCGATTCTATCCGCGCTCTGGATGCGGATGTAATCTCCATCGAAACCTCCCGCAGCCACGGCGAGCTGATCGCCAGCTTCGAGGAGGAGACCTACGAGCTGGGCATCGGCCTGGGCGTGTACGACATCCACAGCCCCCGGGTGCCAGCTGTTGCGGAGATGGAGGCAATGATCCGCCGGGCCTTGCAGGTGCTCTCGCCCCGCCAGTTCTGGATCAATCCGGACTGCGGGCTGAAGACACGGCGGCTGCTGGAGACCGTTGCCGCGCTGGGCAACATGGTCCAGGCCGCCAAGCAGGTGCGGGCGGAGCTGGGAGCCGGCGCGTAATTTTGGATTTATAGGGACAGCCCCGAAGCGAATATGCTTGAGGGGCTGTTGTTTTTTGGATGGACAAACCGGGCAAGTGGACTGAGGATACGTTATTAAGGGGAAAATCGATATTTTTTTGATTTCGCGGACTCAGGATGCGTTATTTGGAAAAAAAGTGCGCTTTTGCGCGCCTAACAATGGAATAACGGAACGTCGGTCCGCGAAATGCAAAAAATGGAGTGAAAATGAAAAATAACGGATCGTCAGTCCGGCTGGGCGGGAGTCGATGGGAGTGTCTGAGCGGATGGAGGGCGCCGGATGGGCATAGCCTCACGCAGATAAAGTTTGTGCTGCCCACGCGGGCAGCTTCCAGTTGGGCAAATTGTTATTGACAGGCTGTCAATGTGGCACACAATGGGTGATCGTCTACATATACTGTCGTTGTAAGCAAGACAAACGCACAGGAAGGAAGATGATCATGTATCGTCAAAATCCCATTCAAAATATGCTGGGTGGCTTGATTGGCTTTCCCGGCACACCGGGCGGCCCCGGCTTTGGCCCCGGAGGACCAGGGGGTCCAGGCGGCCCCGGCTTTGGTCCCGGCGGCCCTGGCGGCCCCGGAGGTCCTGGTTTTGGTCCTGGATTCCCTGGAGGTCCCGGGGGTCCCGGTTTTGGCCCTGGGGGACCTGGTTTTGGTCCAGGCGGCCCCGGCTTCCCGGGAGGCCCTGGTTTTCCCGGTGGTCCGGGAGGCCCCGGTCCTGGCCCTGGAGGTCCCGGAGGTCCTGGAGCTCCCACAGGGCGCCCGCCGGGATATATCCCGCCTAAGCCGGGCAGCGGCGGATTTTCCGTTTTGGCAGTCGACCCCGGCTCCATCGCCCGCTGCCGGTTCCGGTATGTGTATATTTGGCAAAGAAACGGCGACGAGTATTGGGCGTATCTGACCTTTGTGGGCCGCAATTCTGTTGCCGGCTTCCGCTGGATTGGCTTCACCTGGGTATACTTCGGCTTGGATCTGCGCTTCATCGACCAGTTTGTCTGCACCTGAGTCTGTACCCGCACCGGAAAACCATCCGTCTCCATAAAAAACAGCCCGTTCGGCCATAGCGGCCAACGGGCTGTTCTGCTGTTGCGGGATATCCGTGGGCCGGGAAACGGCCGGCTCAGGTTAGCGGGAATTTCCGGAAGGGCCTACTGCCACAGCCCCAGAATGACACCCATAATAGGGAAGGCCACTGCATGATAGCCTGCATTGATCAGAAACAGCTTATACTTGCGGTAATCGTCGAACAGCATAGTGATGGCGGACGCGGAAACCAGAGCCAGCCCAGCCATCAGTCCGGCGAAGATGGCGGGGACAAAGCCGCTGACTCCGGCAATTTCAAACAAACAAGCCAAGGCAAAGGCGGCGAACACGGTAAGGATAAAGCATAGAATGTATAGAAACGGGTTAGGGCTTTTTTCGTCCGTTTTGCCCGTCTCACGCTTCCAGATCTCGGCGAAAAGTACCGGGGAATACCAAACCATGCCCACAAAAAAATAAACAATGGCGGACACTACAATAGCTAACGCATTCATATCGCTAACGGAAAATTCCATGGGGACTGCCTCCTGTATGGTGTTCATGATCCTGCCAACATTGTACAACATATTGCGACATAGTCAAAGAAGCGATTGGAGATTTTTCCTCAGACATAGGTAATAGTCGCTTTTATCATTCTTTATGTAAAATATATTTGACATAATGTATATCAAAGTATATATTGGTATCAAAGAGGTGACCGTATGGCCAAAAATTTGCGCCTGAAGGCGGCCCGCGCTTCCCTTGACCTTTCCCAGAAGGATCTGGCCGAAGCGGTTGGGGTGACCAGGCAAACCATCAATGCCATTGAGAACGGGGATTACAATCCCACTATTCATTTGTGCATCGCCATTTGCAAGAGACTGGGGAAAACCCTGGATCAGCTGTTTTGGGAGGATGAGGAGAATGAATAAAAGCGTTAAGGGACTCGACGAAATGCAGGTGAAGCGCCGGGACCACATCGGCAACCAGTCGTTTCTGCTGCTGTTTTATTTGCAGCTGCTGGATATCGGGCTGCGGGGGCTTGGGGTGACCTGGCTGGAATACCCGGTAAATATATTCGTGATTATGCTCGTGGTTATGTCCATCTACTTGATCCGCCTGATCAAGGCAGGGGCTTATGCTGGAACCGTCGAGAAAAAAACCAAATCAACCAGAGCAGCTTGGACGGCATGCGCCGTATCCTTTATCGCCTGTGGGACGGTTATTGCATACTCCTCGAAGCTGAAGGAGGAGACCGGCGGGGATGTAGGTGCCTTGCTGCTGCTGGGGATTTCCGCCGTTGTTATGGTGGCCGTCATCTTTGTGCAGCGGTGGAGCGAACGGAGAAACAACCGGGGCGACGATTAACTTTACGAGAATAACACGGTAAGCAGCAAAAACTCCATAAGCAGTAAAAGCCCCCTGCCGCCGGATGACCGGAGCAAGGGGCTTTTTTAACGTATGCGGACTGGGGCAAAGGGCTTGAGGTACAGGCTTGGTCAGGCCGCAGCCTTACGGCGACGCAGGGGAAACGGCCTCTTGCCGCCGGATTACCGGTTCATCTCGCGGAAAACTTCCTCCGCCGCGGCGATGGTGGCGTCCACATCGGCCTCTGTGTGGGCGATGGTCAGGAACCAAGCCTCGTATTTGGAGGGGGCGAGACAGATGCCCCGGTCCAGCATGAGGCGGAAGAAACGGGCGAAGCGTTCCCCGTCCGTATCCTGGGCATCTTCATAGTTGCGGACAGGATGCCCGCAGAAGTGGGTGGAGAAGGCGCCGCGGATACGGTTGACCGTCAGCGGCTCGCCATAAGCCGCAGCGGCGGCAGCGATTCCGGCGGTAAGGCGGGCGGCCAGTGCATCCAGCCTCTCGTAGGTGCCCGGTTCCCGGAGCACCGAGAGGCACGCGATGCCGGCGGAGATGGAGGCAGGGTTGCCTGCCATGGTCCCGGCCTGATAGGCCGGACCCAAGGGGGCAACCTGCTGCATAATCTCCGCCCGCCCGCCGTACGCGCCGATGGGCAACCCGCCGCCGATGACCTTGCCCAGGGCGGTGAGATCGGGCTCGATGGCGGCAAAGGCCGCCTGCCGAGCGGCTTCATCGCCGCTTGCCCGCACCGCCTCCGGCAAGAGCCCCTCGAAGGTCTGGGTGGAGCCATAGTGGAAGCGGAAGGCGGTGATAACTTCGTCATAAATGACGACGGCACCATGCTTCCTGGTCAGGCTGCACAGCCCTTCCAGGAAACCGGGCTCCGGCATCACCATGCCGAAGTTGCCGACAATCGGCTCCACCATAACAGCGGCGGTTTCCGTACCCCAGCGGTCCAGAGCCTCGGACAACGCCGGCAGGTTGTTAAACGGTACTGTGATCACTTCCTGGGCGATGGTGGGAGGGACCCCGGCGCTGTCCGGTGTGCCCAGAGTGGAAGGGCCTGAGCCTGCGGCCACCAGCACCAGGTCGGAGTGGCCGTGGTAACAACCTGCGAATTTAATGATTTTGCTGCGTCCGGTATAGGCCCGGGCCACGCGGATGGTGGTCATCACCGCTTCGGTGCCGGAATTGACGAAACGTACCTTGTCCATGGAGGGAATGGCCTCCTTCAGCATTTTGGCGAAGGTAATCTCCAGCTCCGTAGGTGCGCCGTACAGGGTGCCGTTGGCGGCAGCCCGGCAGATGGCTTCGGTGACAACAGGATGGGCATGTCCGGTAATAATCGGGCCATAAGCCGCCAGATAGTCGATATAACGGTTGCCGTCCTCATCCCAGAAATAGGCGCCTTCTCCCCGTTTCATAAAAACAGGAGCGCCGCCCCCCACCGCCTTGAAGGAACGGGAGGGGCTGTTGACCCCTCCGACGATATGCTTAAGAGCCTCCTGATAGAGGGCTTCCGAACGATTGCGTGCTGCAGCCATGGTAGTGCAAGCTCCTTTCCGCGTGCGGACAACAGTTATGCCGGGAGCCCGCTCAGGCTCCGGCTATGTGCCGCCGGATGATTTTTCACATCCGTATATTCTACCACTTTTCTCCCTGGGGGGACAGGCCGTTCCTGCCAATTGCCGCTACTTGCCGTCTGCCTTAAGCCGGATGCTGGAGACCACCTTGACCATCGTCCCCTCATCCACCTCCGCTTCATTAAAATACACCCCATACGACATCTTCCTGCCGGAATCCGTCCAATACCAGCGGGTATCGTCATAATGCCAGTCCGGGTCCAGCTGTGCCGCGGGTTTGGTATGCACCAGCCTGATCTTGTAAAGGCGGAAGTCCCGGGAATTTCCGGCTGCGGGAGCAGGAATATCTGACACTTCGGCAAATTCCGTCTGCTCCGAATGATTAGGGCGGATGTGCGTCCAGCTTTGGGCATCAAACCAATCCAGTGTCTCCGTTTCCCCCGCCTTTTCCCCGTTTACTGTAAAAATCAGCTCCTTGCCGCTTTTTCCCACGCTCCATCCCTCGGGGACCGCCAGGGCCAAGAGAGAGGTTTCCACCTGCTTGAAGCCTTCCGGCAGCGGTAAGGGAGAGACCGGAGCAGCAGACTCCGCATCCAGTGCAGGGGCCGCACCAACCAATCGCCATACAATGATGATGACTGCCAAAACAAGACCCAGCGCCACCCAACGCATTGATTTACTGTTCACTCTCTGAGCACCTTCTTCAAAAGAAATGCCCATCCGCCTGCTTGCACGGATGGGCTGTATTTATTTGGACGCAGGGCTTTCCGGAAAAGTTTAACTGTTGGCTGGTTGATATGTGGCGCAAAATTATTTTAGGTCTCCTGCTGCCGGATCTCAAAATTGCCGGAGCCCAGTCCGGCGTAATACCGCCCCCTTTGGGCCGTAAACCGGTACACGCAGTAGTCGGGATCGGTGGGGCCCAACGGATAGTAGCGATCATCCCCCTCACGCCAGATCAGATCCTTGGACTCCTGGTCATGAAGCACCTCCATGGTGCCCAGCAGCATCAATCCGTTGAATTTTTTCGCGTCGGAAAAATAAAGGCTGGCCTGGGGCCGCTCATTAAATTGCGCGGTGCGCAGGGAGGACGTGTTGGTCGTGAAATAAAATACGGACAACCCCTCCCGGACCCGGGCGTTAAACATCATCTTCATGTTCGGGAAGCCGTCCTCCCCGATGGAGCCTACCACCACATTGGCTGTGCGTTCAACCAGACTCAGCGCCTTTTGTTCAACTTCAGTCATTTATTCTCCTCCTCATAACGGGTCAAATTGGCAAGAATATGCCGCAGGGTTGCCTCGAACCGGTCAACCTCCGCTTCCGTGAGACCCTCGTAGAACAGGGCCAGCATATCCTCTGAAACCTCCTGGTACTTGTCCATCATGCTTTTGCTGCTGTCCGACAGGGCGACTAACGTGCTTCTTTTGTCCGCCGCATCCGCCGTCCGCTCAATATGTCCGGCCGTCTCCATCCGCTCCAGCATGCTGGAAAGTGTGGTTTTGCCAAGCGCCGTCGCCTGGGCCAAACGCCGGATGGGGATGCGGTCCTCCTTCCACAGGGCGAACATGATCCGTCCCTGGGCATTATTCAGGTCCTCAATGCCGGCCTTCTTCAGCAGTCTGTCGAATATCCGCCCCGATAGCTGCTTAATCATGGAGATCAAAAATCCGCCTTCCCGCAGTGGGGCCATAAATACTTGAGCCTCCCTTTGAGTTAGTTCTATATGGTACCATATTAGTTCTATATAGGACTATATGTCAAGTGTATATTTAGGCTGCCTGGATTTTGCAATTTGTTCCGTTACCTTCACCGTACGTGTGTAAAATGATAGAATCAAACAAAGAGAAAAATATATTTGGTCGACGGGAGTGGGAGTATGGGCTACAAAATCGTATTTTTTGATATTGACGGAACGCTTTTGGATGAGGATAAAAAGGTGCCGGAGGATACCCGCCGCGCGGTGGCGCAGCTGAAGGCCAACGGGATTGAACCGGTCATTGCCACAGGCCGGGCGCCATATTTTTTTGAGCCGCTGGCTAAGGAGCTGGGTATCGAATCCTACGTGAGCCTAAACGGGGGATATGTGGTATACCGCGGCAAGGAGCTGTACCATCGGCATATTCCGGTTCCGGTGCTGGAGCGTCTTGTGGGGCTTGCGGCCAACGGCGGGCATCCGCTGGTATACCAGGGTAAAGGCAGCTATCACACCAATAGTGTGGAACACGCCGGGGTTCTGGCGGCCATTGATTCACTGAAGGTTTTCTATCCCGGCGGGCAGGGGGACTTCTGGCGTGAGGAGAGCATCTACCAGGTATTTCTCCATTGCCGGCAAGGGGAGGAGCTGCCTTATCTGGCGGAGCTGCCTGAGCTGCGCTTCATCCGCTGGCATGAGGATGCCATGGATGTGCTGCCCGTCACCGGGTCCAAAGCCGAGGGCATTCAGGTGATGCTGGATACCCTGGGCATTCCCCGGGAGGAGTCCATTGCCTTCGGTGACGGCTTGAACGATAAGGAAATGCTGGAGCTGGCAGGCCTGGGCATCGCCATGGGCAATTCCCACCCCGAGCTGCTGCCCTATGCGGATTATGTCACAGCCAATGCGGACGAAGGCGGCATCGTGGCCGGTCTCCGGTACGCTGGGTGCTTGGTTTAGTCAGTGGATGAGCGCGGCGATCTAATGTTACTGCCATACGCAGGCCGTTTGGTATAGTTAAGTCGGATGTCGTAGCGATCAGATGTTACTGCGGCATGCATACTGTTGGTTTAGTTAAGGCGGAGAGCGTGGCGTCTGGATATTTTGGCGGTCAACACGCATCTTGGGTGATAGGTACAATTTCTAACGGAAGCCACAGCCCTTATTTGGCAGAAAAAGCAGCGTCTCCATTTTTAACGGAAGTGAGCGCCGCTATTTGCCCCGAATCTGCTTCCGCGGGGCTCATTCCGCGGAAATAGCGGCTTGTACCGCCGTTAGAATTCTGTGTGCGCAAAAAAGAGGCAAATAACGGCGCTGGCCGCCGTTAGAATTGCCCACGGCCTGACGGCCATCGCCAATCACGAAAATGGGGAGCGCAGGTGCCACATTTTCGTATAAATCCTGCGGTTTGGCGGAGGGGCACCAGCTTGCATCCCCTCCCCGCCAAGCCAACGCACCACAAAAAGAGCATCCTCCCGTGTAGGAGAATGCTCTTTTTGTATATATCCGCAGCATAGGCCGTCTTTATCCGAGGCGGAGCTGCCAGCATTGCTGCCAGAAGCAACAAACCCGCCGCATCATTCTTGCCCTGCTGGCGGTCACGGCGCAGCAGTTGCCGCGGCACCGCCTGCTTCGGCGCTGTTCCCGCCGCCTGCTTCCGCGCCGGCGCTTCCGGCACCGGTCTCTCCGCCGCCTGCCGCCTGGCTCAGATCAATGATGCCGGCTTCCTCCACCGGCAGCTTCACAGCCGTGCTGGCCGCAGGCTGGGGTGTCGCCGCCGGTCCAGGCGGCGTGGAGGCTGTTGCCGCAGCCTTGGGGCTGGCCGAGGCTGCGGGCTTCACCGACGGGGAAGCAGTCGGCTTCACAGTTGGCTTGACGGTGGGCTTCACCGTCGCCTTGGGTTTTATGGTAGCCTTCGGTGAAGATGTAGCCTTAGGCGATACGGATATACCGCCAGTCGGCGTATCCACACCCTGGCTAAGCTTCCCGCCGGAGGTCAGCGGTTTTTCGGACGCTGATGTGGAGATTTCGCCAAACAGCTGCTTCACGAATACTTTAATCTCGACAGGGTCCGCACCCAGCACCTTGGCGCCGCCGATCACCTTGTCCTGCAGGAGATCCATGGGAGGGATCTGCTGGCTGACCATACCGTCTGTTTTGACCTCAAAGCCTAAGGAAGCCAGCTTGATCATTTGGTTCACATTGAGATTGGTTTCGATATACGGATCAATGCTGCTGAGAATGGAGGGCAGCTTAAGGATCGAGGTGGTGGATTGCAGCTTCTCTGCCAAGGCCTGCATAAACTTCCGCTGCCGCTCTGTCCGGGTAAAGTCGCTGGACGCGTCATGCCGGAAGCGCACATATTGGAGGGCCGTGTCGCCGTCCAGATGCTGGTAGCCCTTTTTCAAATTAATATCGTACTGGTTGCCGTCCGCGGAATCGGTGTAATACATATCCTTCTCCACGTCCAGATCGATGCCGCCCAGGGCGTCCACCAGTGCAATAAAACCCTTGAAGTCCGTATACACAAAATATTGAATGGGAATCCCCATAAGATTGCTCACGGTCTTCATGGCCAATTCCGGCCCGCCCCTGGCGATAGCGGTATTGATGCGGTCGGAGCCTTCTCCCGGGATATCCACATAGGTGTCCCGCAAAATGGAGAACAGATACGATTTTTTGGTCACCGGATCCAGAGATGCGATCATCAGAGAATCGGAGCGGGGAATTTCGTTCTTCCCCATGCCCCGGGAGTCGCCGCCCAGGAGCAGAATGTTTACCCGGTCCTTGCCCTCCCACTTGGGGGGCTCCAGCTCAGCACTGGTTTTGGTCAGGGAAGGAATATTGCTGAAGATAGAGTCCTCCGGATCCTTATTGATGTTATCTGCAAAGGAATATAAGGAATAGGCATAATAACCGGTGACACCAAATATGATCAGCACCAGTCCGGCCAAGGACCAGAGAATTTTTTTCCGCAAGCTTGCGGGTTTGGCTTTGCGCATAATTAAGCCCCTTTCGTCGGGTGATTGGGAATACGGATTCTTTTTTCAAAGGGGGATAAGGAAACTACATCATTAGACGGAAAGCGGCAGAAAAAAGTTTCATTTAGGACAAACTTCCGCCCTAATGCTCCTTTATTGTGCATGAAAAGCTAATACGATTATACCCGATATACCGAACAAAATCACAGCTAACGACATGTTCTGCGCCGTTCCTGAGGTTCCAGACGGTTCCGCGGGAGTGGTGCTCCTTTATACAGATGTTTTTTGGAAAAAATCTTAACAATCCGCTGACGCTGTTCCGGCTTGCCGTTCCCCGGCATCCATAGTAAATTAAGAAGGTTAAACCATCCCCAGAAGTGACTCGAGGCTCCGAAGGGAATTTCAGGTGCTTTTGAGGGAGCCTCCATAGGTTTGAGGAGAGAGGAGCTTTACCGACATGTGGGCCATTGACGTCAAGAATCTGCGCAAGGATTTCCGCGTTCAACAGAATAGAGAGGGGCTTGGCGGGGCTCTGCGTGATTTGTTTAAACGCGAATACAAAACCATTACAGCCGTCAACGAGATCAACTTCCAAATTCCCCGCGGGGAAATTTGCGGCTACATCGGCGAGAACGGCGCAGGCAAATCTACCACCATTAAGATGCTGACAGGAATTCTGGTGCCCACCTCCGGGGAGCTCAGAGTTAACGGGCTGGTACCCTATAAGGATAGAGAAGCATTCGTGAAGGGCATCGGTGTGGTGTTCGGCCAACGCAGCCAGCTGTGGTGGGATATCGGCGTCATTGAGTCCTTCCGGCTGCTCAAGCGGGTATATCGGGTGGACGAGCAGGATTTCCGCAAGCGGCTGGATGAGCTGGTGGACCGGCTCCAGCTTGCCGATATTCTGAACCGCCCTGTGCGGAAGCTGAGCCTGGGGCAGCGGATGCGCTGCGAGCTGGCGGCATCCCTCCTGCATAATCCCTCCATCCTGTTCCTGGATGAGCCTACTATCGGCTTGGATGTGATGGTCAAGGCGGAAATCCGGGATTTTCTGAAATCCATGAACCAGCGCTACGAAACCACCATTCTGCTGACCACCCATGATTTGCAGGATATTGAAGCGCTTTGCTCCCGGGTCGTCATGCTGGATGACGGAAATATCATTTATGACGGAGGTCTGGAGGATTTGAAAACCCGCTGGGGCCGCGGCAAGGAAATTGTGCTGCAGCTCTCGCAAAAAGCCGAGCCGGACTTCCTGTCCCGTCTGACCATGGATTTGGGTGTGGAGTGGAGCATGGAAAACGAGCTGGTGGCCCATATCTGGGTTCCCTTCGGGCGGACCAATGTGTCTGAGGTGCTGGGTAGGGTAGTGGGTGCCGTGGAGATTGACGACATCCGCATTATTGAGACCCAGACGGATGATATTGTCCGTGAAATCTATAAGGCGGGCCATGCCTCCGCCGATCATGCGGAGCTTGCCGCCGGGGGCAAGCCGTCTATGCCGCAGGCGAAGCCTTCCGAACAGGCTAAGCTCCAGGCGTCCGAGCCGGACAAGGATCTGGCTGCCGTTAAGGGAAGTGACGGGCCATGATCGGCTTGTACGCGGAGTTTATCCGCATCCGGTTCCTGTCCATGCTGGCCTACCGGATGAACTATTATACGGGGATCATCATTTATCTGGTGAATATCGGGGCCCAGTATTTTCTGTGGAGTGCCATCTATTCGGGAGCGGACGGGCTGGGCGGCATGAATATGGCCCAGATGACCACCTATGTGGCGGTGGCCTGGATGGCCCGGGCGTTTTATTTCAACAATCTGGACCGGGAAATCGCCAATGAAATCCGCGACGGCAGCGTGGCCATCCAGTTTATCCGGCCTTATCCGTATCTGGCTGTGAAGATGATGCAGGGGCTGGGAGAAGGCTTGTTCCGGCTGCTGTTGTTTTCCACACCGGGTATGCTGCTGGTTTGGCTGCTGTTTCCCATCCAGTTCCCCAAGGACCCGCAGGTGTGGGCGGCATTTTTCCTGATGCTGCTCTTCAGCTTCGTGATTAATTCCCAGATCAATATTATGACAGGCCTGTTTTCGTTTTTTATGGAAAATAGTGAAGGGATGATGCGGTTTAAACGGGTGATGGTGGATTTGTTCTCCGGTCTTATTACCCCCGTCTCCTTCTTCCCCGGCTGGGCGGAAACTGTGCTGCGTCTGCTTCCCTTCCAGGCCATCACCTATCTGCCCTCCGCTGTGTTCTCCGGCAAGGGCGGCAGCATCAGCATCGCTAATGTGCTGGGAGTGCAGGCTCTGTGGCTGGTTCTGCTGTGCATTCCGATTCTACTTATGTGGCGGCTGGCCAGAACGCGGCTGTTCGTGCAGGGAGGTTGAGCCATGTTCTATCTGTCCCTGGGTTGGGATTACTTAAAGACCTATATGAAAATCCGTCTGGCCTACCGGATGGATCTTTTGGTGGAGATTTTGTCCGATCTGATGTTCCAGGGGGTAAACCTGTTCTTTCTTCTGGTGGTATTTCTTCATACGGATCAATTGGCCGGTTGGACGGAAGCCCAGATGCTGTTTGTTTACGGATACTTTATGGTGCCGTACGGTATTTTCAACTGCTGCTTCAATCTCTGGAACTTTACGGAGCGCTATATCGTCAAAGGAGAGATGGACCGGATTCTGACCCGCCCTGCGTACAACCTTACCCAGCTGGCTTTGGAAAATCTGGACCCGCCATCCTTGGCAGGCTCTGTGGTCGGGCTCACCATCATGGCTCTGACCTGGCCTTCGGCAGGTTTGGACTTTACCTGGTATGACCCCTTGGTGCTGGTGATCCTGGTGCTGGGCTCCATTATGGTATATGCCGGCATCTATATTACCTTTACGGCAATTTCCTTCTTCACGGATGCGCCAACGGGGATTCTGCCCTTGGTGTGGAACATCCAGAACTATGGGCGTTATCCCGTAACCATCTACAACAAGGTCATTACTGTACTGCTGACGGGAATTCTGCCCTTTGCCTTTGTGGGCTTTTATCCGGCGGCGTATTTTCTCGACCGGGAGGCCTGGGGGCATATCGCTTTGCTGACTCCGGTGGTGGGCGGTGTATTCTTTGCAGGGGCGTTAGCCTTCTGGAACTTCGGTGTAAGCCGGTACCGCGGCGCAGGTTCGTAGGGTGTAAAGGGGGAATTGTGTGTACGCACAGCTTTTTCTGGGAACTGCCATGCTTTTGACGGCGCTCGGCCATTTTACCGGGAAGCAATCTCTTGTCCGCCGGAGCATCCGGGATGTCCTCGGGGAAAAGAACCTGAGCCCTTCCAAAGAAGCTTGGTCCTGCCGTATACTTGGTTAGGAATCCTTTTCATTGCTATGGGGCTGGCGGAGGAGCACCAGCGGCTGCAGGGAGCAGCGTTTATTGGAAGCTACGTCATTCTGGCTGCTGTTCCGATCATACTGGTATTGAGGAACAATAAAACGTACTTGGGCCGATACTTCTGATAGAACACGACCCGGACAATCACCGGTCCTTGGTGCCCCGCATCGCGGCGGCGTGGGCGGTTACTTCTGGAAGGGAGCTCTTCCATACATCAGCCGGGGAGGTGGGAGCATGGGCGGTTTGGAGAATGCACAGGACAAAATCGGCAAACGGGCCTGGGAGCGGGAGGCGATCCTTCTGCTGATCCGGGAATACAACCGTCTGGGCAACGGGCTGGGTTACCGGCTGCGGTTTCAGCAGGAGCGCCCGGATGCTGTCCTGGAGGATAAGGGGCCTTTACGCCGCAAGCTGGGAGTGGAGATTACCCATCTGTTTGCCAGCCAGCAGGAGGCCATGGATGTGTTCAACCGGAGAATTCCTGCGCCCAGACAGGAGGGGGTCACCATCGACCATCTTCTGCAGGAGCTGAACCATCTGATCCGCAAAAAGGTGGGTAAACGCAGTGCCTACAGCATGAGCTATCCCATCGCACTGCTGATCCGCAACGCTTCGCCGGTGTTTGGCATGTCGGATTTTTTGCCCCGGCTGACAGAGGTGGATCTGCCAACGGGAGTGTTTACCCAGATCTGGTTCCTGTCCCGGGACGGCTCCCTGGAGTGGAAGCTGGCTGAGCTGTTATAGGGTTTGGTATTCGAAAAAGAGCATTCTCCGTTTTATTGGGGAATGCTCTTTTGGTGTGATTTGGAGACCTGCGCGCAAAAAAGCGCAGGCTTCGGAAGCGGCGATTCCTCCGCGCTTAAGCAACGCGGCCTTCTTGTCGTCCTGCAATAGCGTCGCATGTGCTCCTAGCCGCCCTGCAAAATGCAAAAGTGCAGTTCACGGCGCCGCGGGTACTCCTTGCCGTCCCGCAAAATGCAAAAGTGCAGTTATTTTCTTGGTTTCCTCTCCCAATCGGCTATTCTGACGAAAATAACTGCACTTTTGCAGGATAGCGCCCCAAAACAGCGGTTTTGGCGGAAAATAACTGCACTTTTGCAGGATGCGCCCAGGCGCCCATACGGATGCGAAGGGAAGCGGCTCAGGCGCCTATTCCCATTACTTCTTCTGGTGGCGGGTGGCCACCTGCCGCAGATAGTGGTGGATATGCCGGTCCACACTTTCGTGGCTCAGACATTCCTTGCGAAAGTGGTTGGGGGGAATGCCCATCTCCCGGGTGAACACCTGGGTGAAGTATTGGACGTTCTCAAAGCCGGTATCCTCGGCGATCTGCTTCAACGGCACATCGGTGCAGCCCAATAAATAGGCAGCACGTTTCATCCGCTCCGTCCGGACGGCGGACGGGAAGGACTGCCCCAGCTCCTCCGCCAGCAGCCGGGAGAGCTGCCGCTCCGACAGATGCACACTTTTGGCCACATCCTGCAGCTTCATTTTTTCCTGGAGGTGGGCATGGATGTATTCCATCATCTGTTGGAAGGTAGCCTTCCGGTCAGGAGACAGCTCCTCCTGCTCTGTTCCGCCGCCTGACAGGCTGTACTGGTGGAAATAGGAGACGCAGCTGACCAAAAGAGAGTAGGCCACCAAACCAACAGACTCCTTGTCCCATTTGTCATAATCGGCCGCCTGGAGCAGAAGTGTCTGCCAGAGAAGAACCGGCGGACTCAGTTCCGCATGGGTCAGGAACAGATGGGGATGCAGGCAGAGCTTGGCGAACTCCCGGTTGAAGGCCGGGCTGCAGGAGCCTTGAACAGGCTCCAGGGCCACAAACAGCAGCTGCATGCCCAGCTCGCTTCGGATATGATGCCTGCCGCCGGGTTTGGAGCAGTACAATGTGCCGGCTTCCAAGGGATAGGTGACGCCGTCATGAACATAGGTGCCTTCCCCGTGGAGCACATAACAGATTTCGAAGAAGGAATGGGAATGGGGGGTATTGCCCTTATGCCGGGATTTGGCCCCCCAATAATGAACATAAAAGGTGGCGGACTCCCCCTTCAGACGGGTCAGATGCCGGTTCAAAACAAGGTTGCTTTTGCTGAAGATGCTGGGATTCCACATGGCCGTTCCTCCACTAAAGCGCTGTCCCATGCGGACTGCAGCCGACGGGTGTTTCCTCTACCTTAATGTACCTGCGACCTGCTGTCCAGGCGGAAAATCATAAAGATGCGGCAGGTTTTTATAAAGACGGCGTCCGGGATGTCCCTTAAAATGTAGATATGCAGCAGAGTGTGTAATCAAATATAAGCGGAAAGCAGTGATAAGCATGAATACGGATTTTATTAAAGGAGTTATTTCTCCGATTGTGACACCGATAGACGATGAGGAACGGGTGGAGGAAGCAGGCCTGCGCCGGATGGTGGATTATGTGATTCAAGGCGGTGTCCACGGCATTCTGGCCATGGGCAGCAACGGGGAGTTCTTCGGCTTGGACTTTGCGCAGCAGCAGCGGGCCCTGACCATTATTCTTGACCAGTCAGCAGGAAGGGTTCCGGTCTATATGGGCATCGGAGCCATTACCACCCGGGAATGTGTAAAAATTGCGCTGATGGCGGAGGAGGCCGGAGCGCAAGCGATTACCATTCTGCCTCCCATGTTTCTGACTCCCAATGAGGAGGAGCTGTTCCTTCATTTTAAGACTATTGCGGATGCGGTGCAGCTTCCGGTGCTGCTTTACAACAACCCGGATAAGGTGAAAAACAATATCTCCGTCAAGCTGCTGCTCCGTCTGGCGGAGATCCCCAATATTGTTGGCATGAAGGACAGCAGCGGCGACATGACCTTAACCGCCGAATATCTCCGGCTGACCCGGGACAAGGGCTTCAAAATTTTTGCCGGGCGTGATGTGATGATTCTTGGCTCCCTGGCGTACGGCGCAGCAGGGTGCGTGGCGTCCACGGCCAATGTGGTGCCGGAGCTGGTGGTGGAGATTTACGACAAATATATGGCCGGTGATCTGGACGGCGCCCGGGAGGCCCAGTTCAAGCTGAATCCTTTCCGGATGGCCTTCAATCTGTCCAGCTTCCCGGTGGCTACCAAGGACGCCTGCAATCTCATCGGCCTGGATGTGGGCCCCTCCATCAAGCCCAATCTGCGGAGTTCGGATGCGGTGCTGGAGCAGATGAGGACTATTTTGACAGAGCTTGGCTATATTAAAACCCAATCATAACGGGAGGCAATCGACATATGAAAAAGCTTGGATTTATCGGATTGGGTATTATGGGCAAGCCTATGAGTCTGAACCTGCTGAAGGCTGGATATGAGCTTGTGGTGCTGGACCGCAATCACACCACGCTGGAGGAAGTAACAGCAGCCGGAGCCACTGTGGGCGCCACCCCCAAAAGCATTGCGGAGCAGGTGGATGCGATTATTACCATGCTCCCCAACTCACCCCATGTGAAGGAAGTGGTGCTGGGGCCGGATGGAATTATTGAAGGTGCCAAGCCGGGTCTGACAGTCATCGATATGAGCTCTATTTCTCCGTTGGTAAGCCGTGAAATTTACGGGGAATTGGCCAAAATAAATGTGGATATGCTGGATGCGCCTGTCAGCGGCGGGGAGCCCAAGGCAATCGACGGAACCCTGTCTGTTATGGTGGGCGGGAAAAAAGCCGTATTCGATGAGTGGTACCCTGTGATGAAGGCGATGGCAGGCTCCGTGGTTTATACCGGTGAGATCGGAGCGGGCAATATCACCAAGCTGGCCAACCAGGTGATTGTCGCCCTGAACATTGCCGCCATGTCCGAAGCACTGACCCTGGCCACCAAAGCGGGCGTGGAGCCGGAGCTTGTGTATCAGGCAATCCGGGGCGGACTGGCGGGAAGCACCGTGCTGGATGCCAAGGCGCCGCTGGTGATGGACCGGAAGTTCAACCCCGGCTTCCGCATCGGACTGCATATTAAGGATTTAAGCAATGCCTTGGATACGGCTCATGAAATCGGAGTTCCGCTGCCTCTGACCGCCTCTGTTATGGAAATGATGCAGGCGCTGCGGGTGGATGGTTTGGCGGATGCGGACCATTCGGCCCTGATCCGCTACTACGAGAAGCTGGCCCAGGTTGAAGTCAGCCGCCAGTAGCTGGCTGCTGCAGGAAGCCCCGGAATTGGCAGAGTCCAACACCGGGGTTTTCCTGTATCTGTGGCGGCCTGCAAGGATTTTGCTCTGGATAAGGATATTATCAGCGCCATCCGCAGCGGCCAGGAGCAGGAGGCGGGCGAGTTGACCATCCAGTTTATGGATGAATTATCGGCCAACGGCTCCACGGAGTTCTACCTCCAGCAGGGAATGCTGCAGCTCCTGGGCAGCATCCGTTATGCGGCCATGCAATCCGGGATGAATCCGATTCAATTGTTCGGTAAGGCGGATCTGTTCCACGAGCTGGGCCAAATCAAGGAACGCCAGGAAATGCTGGCCTGGTTCCGGCACCGGGTGGTGAAGCTGCTGGTCCGGGAAATGGGCAGCAGGCAGGATAGCCATGTGAAGCAAATTGTGGAGAAGGCCGCCTCCTATTTGCAGGAGCATTATATGACCGGGGTTTCCCTGGAATCCTGTGCCGATCTGTTCGGAACCAGCCCCTATACCCTCAGCAGAGCCTTCAAGCAGATTCTGGGCACCACCTTTATCGATTATCTGACCAGCATCCGGCTTGAACAAGCCAAGCTGCTTCTATTGGACCCGGATTTGCAGATCAGCGAGGCGGCGGAAAAGGTCGGATATCAGCACAGCTACTTTAACCGTCTGTTCAAGAAATACGAGGGGATCACCCCCAGCCAATACCGGGAGCAGAACCGTCCGGAGAATAAAAAGTAAAATGTAAAATGTAGGAGTTGTTGGCATTGGAGCGGAGCAAGGTTTTCAGGGCTGGTGATTACGGTGCTGTCCCCGACGGGACCACGGTTGCGACAGGCCCGATTCAAGCGGCTATCGATGCGGCTGAGGCAGCAGGAGGGGGAAGGGTCGAATTCGACCCCGGCACCTATCTGACAGGCTCGCTGTTTCTGAAATCCCATGTGGAGCTGCACGTGGCCGAGGGTGTTACCCTGTTGGGTGTGGCCAGCGAGGAAGGGTATCCCGAGATGTGGTCCCGGGTGGCAGGCATCGAGATGAATTGGCCTGCCGGGCTGGTCAATATTTGCGGCCAGGAGCATGCTGCCGTTACAGGGCCAGGCACCATTGACGGACAGGGGAATTACTGGTGGGACAAATATTGGAGTATGAGAGAGGCCTACACGCCCCGGGGCTTGCGCTGGGCAGCTGACTATGACTGCAAACGCCCGCGGAACCTACTGGTGTTGGACTCCTCCCATATCCGGCTTGAGAATTTTACCTCCCTGCGTTCGGGCTTCTGGAATGTGCATATCTGCTATTCGGAGCATGTGACGGTGGACGGCTTGACCATCCGCGAGAATCAGGGGCCCAGTACCGACGGCATTGATATCGACTCATCCTCCCATGTGCTGGTGGAGAACTGCTCCATCGACTGCAACGACGATAATCTGTGCATCAAGTCGGGGCGGGATGCGGACGGCCTGCGGGTCAACCTCCCTGCGGAGCATATTGTGATCCGCAATTGCTATACCGGAGAAGGAGCGGGCATCACGCTGGGCAGTGAAACCTCCGGCCCTGCAGCGGAGAAGCTTCCGCCGGAGCTGTCAGAACGGTCATAAGGGCGGATTGCCAAGCCCTTCACTATAAATACGAGCAGGGAGTGAAACGAATGTCTTTGTCTACGTCTGCGGAATTCGGTACCGGGGAAACCCCTTTATACATCAAGGTCCATCCCCAGGATAATGTGGCGATTATCGTCAATGAAGGCGGGCTGCCGGAGGGAACGGTCTTTGGCTGCGGCCTGGAGCTGAAGGAGCATGTTCCCCAGGGCCACAAGGTGGCTTTGGCGGAGCTGAAGGAGCATGAGGTCATTATCCGCTACGGGGAAATCATCGGGTACGCTGCCCGGAGCATTGTCCGGGGCGGCTGGATCAACGAAACCAACGTCATTCTGCCCACTCCCCCCAAGCTGGAGGAGCTGCCTTTGGCCACCAGGGTGCCGGAGCCGCTTCCGCCGCTTCAGGGATATACCTTCGAGGGCTTCCGGAACAAGGACGGCTCCGTGGGGATCAAGAATATTCTCGGCATTACCACCAGTGTGCAGTGTGTGGCCGGGGTTCTTAATATCGCGGTCAAGCGGATCAAAAATGAGCTGCTGCCCAAGTATCCCCATGTGGACGATGTGGTGGCGTTGAACCATAATTACGGCTGCGGCGTGGCCATTAATGCTCCCGAGGCGGTCATCCCCATTCGGACCATCCAGAATCTGGCCCTGAACCCCAACCTTGGGGGAGAGGTAATGGTGGTGGGGCTGGGCTGTGAAAAGCTGCTGCCTGAGCGGCTGGTTCCCGGCGGCAAAGGAGATTCCATGCTGCTGCTGCAGGAGCAGCAGGGCTTCCAGCAGATGGTAGAATCAATTATGACCATGGCGGAGGGACATCTGGCTGTGCTGGATCAGCGGCGGCGGGAAACCTGCCCGGTGTCGGAGCTGGTGGTGGGGCTGCAGTGCGGTGGCAGCGATGCCTTCTCCGGGGTAACGGCTAATCCGGCAGTGGGGTATGCGGCCGACCTGCTGGTCAGGGCGGGAGCCACTGTCATGTTCTCCGAGGTAACGGAGGTGCGCGACGCCATCCATTTATTGACGCCGCGGGCAGCTACGGAAGAGGTAGGGCGCGATCTGATCCGGGAAATGAAGTGGTATGACGATTATCTGGCCCACGGCGAGGCGGACCGCAGCGCCAACCCGTCTCCGGGCAATAAAAAAGGGGGCCTCTCCAATGTGGTGGAGAAGTCCCTGGGCTCTATCGCCAAATCCGGCAGCAGTGCTATTGTGGAGGTATTGTCACCCGGGCAAAGAGCTACCCGCAAGGGGCTCATTTTTGCGGCCACCCCGGCCAGCGACTTTGTGTGCGGCACCCTGCAGGCGGCCTCCGGCATGCATCTTCAGGTGTTCACCTCAGGCCGCGGAACCACCTACGGGCTGGCTATGGCCCCGGTGATTAAGGTGTCCACCCGCAACGCGCTGACGGAGCAGTGGAAGGACCTGATCGACATCAACGCCGGAACCATCGCCACCGGGGAGGCGACCATTGAGGAGGTTGGTCGGGATATCTTCAGCCTGATCCTCCAGGTCGCCAGCGGCAGCAAAAAAACCTGGGCCGAGCAGTGGCAGATCCATAATGATCTATGCCTGTTCAATCCGGCACCGGTAACCTAAAGCTAATTTGCCGACAAAGCTCCCTGAACCGTGGAGATTTTGTCAACAAAAGCAGGTACTAAAATCGTGACAGCTCCTTGGACAGAAGGGCGGCCATCCCATCAGGGAGTGGGCCGCTCTTCCTGCAGATGGTCCTCGATGAGGAATACGGCGATCCGGCCGGGGCCATGGACGCCGATGGTCAGGTCCATCTCGATGTCCGAGGTGCGGCTGGGGCCGGTGATGATGTTGACGCAGCTGTAGTCCAGGGAACGGCCCGGCAGTCCGGCCAGCACCTGGGTAATCCGCGGCACCACGGTGCTGGCCCGGACCACCACCAGGAGCTGATTGGGCAGGAGACTCACCACCCGGCCCCGGTCGGCCCGGTTGTAGAGCACCACGGACCCTGTCTCGGAGATGCCGTGTGCGGCATACACCAGTCCGGCATGGGCTGACTCCGCGGCGCGGACCAGCTCGTCCCGGTCTCCGGAGGCGCTCCAGCGGGTCACTTCATAACCCTGCTCCTCGAATACGCCGGCAGGCTCCGCCCCGTCCAGATCCTCCCCGGCCGGCCACAGGATCAGCTTCTTGAATTCAGCCTCAACCAGATAGGCATTCACAGCCTTGGGAAGCAGCTCTCCATTGGCTACGGGAATCACCACACCACCCAGCTTCATCAGCTCATCGGCAAATTGCGCCACCAGCCCGGCCTGGTCCAGGTCCTTGTGGAGATGGTCCCAAGGCTGGGTTTCCCAGCGGGGGCGGGGAGCATCGTAGATCCGCTCCCGTCCCATTTTGTCAGCCAGACGCTGCAAAAAATCCTCCTTAGCGGCCATCCGCGTCCCCTCCTTTTAACCCGCTTCGTTCCTGCCCGGGGGCAGACCCGTTCCCTGTGCCGGCTGCTTCGTCCTTGCCTTCCTTATCCCACCATTCCCGGAAGCTCTCCATAGGGGGCGCAGGCAGATCTCTGGCCTTGGTCCACTTGCCCAAGAGGCTTGGCCCCTTGCGGATAAAGCCGTCCTTGGACAGGGGCTTCAGCCCGTATTTGGCCAGCTTCAGCCCGGTGCGGTACATCCATGGGTTGGCCATGGCAGTGCCGAAGCCCTTGAAGATGGCCCGTTCCACCGGATGGGTCCGTTTCTCCTCCACCTGGTCCTTGCGCAGATCCAGGAGATAGTCGTGGAGAGGTATCCGCACGGGACAGGCATCGGTGCAGGCGCCGCAGAGACTGGAGAGGTAAGGCAGCTTCTCCCAGCTTTCGAAGCCCTTCAGCACCGGGGTCAGCACTGCGCCGATAGGTCCGGGATAGACGCTGCCGTAGGCATGGCCGCCGATATGGCGGTAGACCGGGCAGACGTTCAGGCAGGCGCCGCAGCGGATGCAGTTCAGAATCTTCTGGTATTCCGTGCCCAGGGCGTTGCTGCGCCCGTTGTCCACGATGACCACATGCAGCTCCTCGGGGCCGTCCACGTCATCGCTTTTGCGCGGGCCGGTAATGGCCGTCACGTAGCTGGTGATCTTCTGGCCGGTGGCGGAGCGGGGAAGCAGTGAGAGCACCGTATCCAGCTCCTCCCAGCCCGGGACAATCCGCTCCATACCCATCAGGACTACATGGGTTTTGGGAATGGAGGTGGAGAGGCGGGCATTGCCTTCATTGGAAACCAGCACCACAGACCCGGTTTCCGCCACGGCAAAGTTGCAGCCGGACAGCCCGATGTCGGCATTCTGGAATTTATCCCGCAGCACCTTGCGGGCGTAGCGGGTCAGCTCCTTGGTATCCTCCGGCAGCGGCGTCCCGGATACACGGGAGAACAGCTCCGCCACCTGCTTCCGGTTCTTATGGATAGCAGGCACAATAATATGGGAGGGGGTTTCCCCGGCCAGCTGGATGATGTATTCTCCCAAATCCGACTCGATGGCTTCCACGCCGATCTCCGCCAGCCGGTGGTTCAGATGGATTTCCTCGGAGACCATGGACTTGGCCTTGATGACGGTTTTGGCGTTTTTGGCCTTGGCCAGATCGAGAATGTACTGCACCACGTCCTCATCGCTCTCCGCAAAAAACACCTTGCCCCCGTTTTTCTCCACATTCGTAGAGAACTGGTCCAGGTATGCGTCCAGATGGGCTACCGTATGGGTGCGGATGGCCTCCGCCCGCTCCCGCCATTCCTCGATGTTGCCCAGCACCTGGGCGGCATTGGCCTTGTTCATGCGGAAGCGCTCCTGGGCCACGGCCAGAGACCGCTTGAGGAATGGGTCCTTAATGGCGTGCTCTACCCGTTCAGTGAGCGTTGGCAGCGTGTCTTGCTTCATATCGCTTCACCCCTTCCTCCAGAAGCTCGGCCACATGGTAGGCCTTAATGGGGGAACCCTGCCGGCGCAGCCGCCCTTCGATATTCATGAGACAGGCCATATCCGAGCCGAGCAGCACAGTCGCCCCCGTTTCCATCACCCGGCGGGCTTTTTCATCCACCATTTCCCCGGAGATTTCATGCATCTTCACCGCGAAGGTGCCGCCGAAGCCGCAGCAGTCCTCCTTATAGGGCAGCTCCACGTACTCCAGTCCTTCAATACGCTGGAGCAGCTGCAGCGGCTCCTCGGTCACACCCAGACTGCGGGTCATATGGCAGGAGCAGTGGTAGGTGGCCGTGCCTTGGAACTCTGCCCGGAGGGCATCCACACCTGGTGTGCGGACCAGGAACTCGGAGAATTCGAAGGTTTTCGCCGCAAGCGATAACGCCTTCTCATGCCATTCCGGTTCTCCCGCCAGTAGATGCGGATAATGATTCCGAATCATGGCAGCACAGGAGCCGGAGGGAGTCACCACATATTCCGATTGGGCGAAGGCCCGGATCAGCTGCTTGGCGGCTTTTTTGGTGTCCTCATGGTAGCCGCTGTTGAAGGCCGGCTGGCCGCAGCAAACCTGGCCCTCCGGAAAGTCCACGGTACAGCCGCATTTGCGCAAAAGACGGACAACTGCCTTGCCCACCTGGGGATACATAGCATCAGCCACACAGGTAATGAACAGGGAAACCCGCATATCCAACTGCTCCTTTCATTAAATAGAAGTCGTTTACATTCTGGAGTAAATCATCTGATGACCTGATGAGTAAAGACGTATTATGGCGTTGCTGCTTCCGGCGGCCAATGATGGAGGAGCAGCTGCTCCACCTTGGAGAGGTGGGCCAGCATCAGCTGTCCGGCCAAGGGGGCATTGCCTTCCTCGATGGCATCAAGAATAGAGCTGTGCTCCTTGTGCAGTCTTTCCAAGGTCCGGTCCTCGGAAAACAGCCACAAACGCCGGCTTTCCTTCATTGTAGCCTGGAGGGTATCGGAGATTTGCAGCATCAACCCGGCCAGCATCCGGTTCCCGGTGGCGGCGGCTACCGCCAGATGGAACTGGGCATCGGCTTCCTCGCCCAGATGATCGTCCCGGACGGCGCTTTGCATAGCCTGGAGAGCCGTCCTCATGGTTTCCAGCTGCTCCGGCGTCCGTTTGGCAGCGGCGGTGGAGGCAGCTCCGGCTTCCACGATTTTGCGGACCTCGAAGAATTCCAGCACCTCCTGCCGGGTAAGCCCTGCCACCAGACGCAGCGGTCCGGGCCCCTCGGAAACTTCGCGCTTGGCTACAAATGTGCCCTCCCCCTGCCGGATCTCCACCAGCCCGGTGGCGCGGAGCGCGGACAGGGCCTCCCGGATTGTGGAACGGCCGACCTGAAAGCGTTTGCTTAATTGTTCAACGGAGTCCAGCCGTTCCCCCGGCTTCACCAAGCCGTTCTCGATGCTCTCCTGAATCTGCTCGGCTACCAGCTCATAGCTTTTGCGGCGCTGGACCCGGGAATATTCCATGGGATCACCTCTCTATTTTATAGAAGGCTTCCATCCGATAGTCCGGTCATCAGATGGGTACATACTCAAGTATATATTCATTCACAATTTCGTCAATAATAATTCTAAAAATTTAATAAAAATATTTTTGGCATAGCTTGTTTCAAAAATGCCGCAAAGAGGTATATGAACTAATATAATTTGTTTAAAACAACTGTCTATTCCCAGTGGACAAAAAACGCAAAGATGTATAATCCTATAGAAGGAACTCTCTGAGAAAGCGTTTTCTGTAACGAACAATACATGGCAGCAGGCAGCTCCAGGGTATTGTCGAATCAACCGGGTGAAGAACGGACAAAAGTCGGGGAATTTTAAAAATCCCGGCAATCCGGTGTCGAAATGTGAATAAACAAGAAGAATCGATAGTTATTATCAAAAAGGAAAAACAATATTCTTAAAAAAATTAAAATCGATTTTCCTATATAGAACGAGGGTTTTAGGATGAATCAAGTAAAATTAAGGCTTTTCGACAAAATGCGGCGGTTTACAGGTTCGTTTTAACGAAGTATAATCAAAAACGTCAAGGAAAATTCACAAATGATCACGACAACAAGAGGAGCTTGACTTTTTATATACGAGGATTTTTGAAGCGGCGGAGTGCGGATGAATCTGTGAAGGGGAGCGGTTAATAATGAAAATGATTCTTGATTTGGATCATATCGTCCGGGAGCTCGGTATCTCCCAAGACGCCTTTGCACAGTGGAAAGCCGCCAACCTCGAAAGTGCCTCGGCTAGCGGCTCTGCGTCCTGGTCAGTACTGGAAGAAAGCGGGTTTCACGGAAAAAGCTACTCCAAAGCGGCGGATTTAATGACCGGCTGAACGCGGAAGCAAACTTAGGGCGTGTCTGTAAACCCGCTTGGGGATATCTTTTACCGCCTTTTCGCCCCTTGCTTCGTTACTTCTCCTTGACGTACCCCCGGTACGCCTGCGGTAAAGTGCCTTGCCTGGAACGAAAATTCTGCAAAATCTATTCCCCGTGGAGTTTACAGACATGCCCTAGCGATTCATGGAACGGTCAGCGCGGATAAAGGCGATGAATCGTCTGGACTCTTCTGGGGTAAGCTTCCTTCCGTCGATGGTAAAGGCAAACTTCTCCAGAAGCTGTTCGTCTGACAGTTCCAGATTTTCGCTGAAATCCCGGATTGCCATATCCGTCACCTGGGTCGGTTCGGAAGTACGTCCCAAGAGATAGTCAACCGAAACATGGAAGAAGTCGGCCAATTTCGTTATGGTGGTGTAATCCGGTTCGCGGCGGTTCTTCTCGTAGTGGGAAAGAGAAGCACGGGATATGCCGATTTTGTTGGCCAGGTCCTCCTGGGTAAGTCCTCGTTTTTCCCGTAACAGGGCGATTTTATCTCCACATGTAAACATGAAATAGCTCCTTTTATCCTCGGTGTGCCTCACTCTACAGGACCCTGTTTAAGATACATTATGAATCATAACCAATTTTTTTTCAATCAGACGTTACATTATGTATCCGAAAATCGGCATTTGACAATAGTCAGCTCATTTTTAAAGACAATTATCGTGATGATTTGTAAATATAATTTATAAAATGTTACAATATGTAACTATCATGAACGAACACCGGGAAGGAGGAAGTCTATGGAAAACCGGGATCGGCGTTCTCCTTCACGGTCCGCACACGAACGAACCCTCCATATCGGCCAGAAAATCCGACAACTCCGGCAGGACCGGGGATTGAGCCTGACAGCTTTGGCCGCGCGTGCAGGTATTGCCAAATCCTACCTTTCTAATATCGAACGCCGGGTCCAGTCCAATCCGTCTATGCTGTTCTTGGAGAAGATCAGCCGGGTCTTCGGAGTCGAGGTGGAAACCCTCGTCAAGGATATGCACATCCGGCCCGAATTGGACGGGGAATGGGTGGAGCTGGTGCAGGAGGCCCTGAAGGCAGGGGTGGAAAAACGGGAGTTTCGCACCCTCATCGAATTCAAGAAGTACCTGAAGCAAACCGACAGCAGTTCCTGACTACCGGTACACCCGGCAGCTCATCGGCAAAGCCTATCTTTGCGGAGCTGCAGGGGGAGTGCCTTTTTTATTGTCTGCGGGGAGGGCCGCCCCCCCCCCCGAAACCCCGCGAATCCCAAAACTAACCTGGGCTCTGTAACGGAACTGTACGACCCTTACGCGACTAAAATCAGGTATTCTCAGCTCTAACGGAACTGAGCGGCGCTTACACCCGTTGTTTGTGCGCAAACTCCGTTCATTCCCCTCCTAAGAGTCTCTCAGTTCCGTTAGCACGGAATAAGTGTGTTTATAGGGCTCTAAGCGCCTCAGAGTTCCGTTAGCACAAACCGGTCAAGGATCAGAGTGGGTGCGGATACCGGACGCAGGATATCGGAAGCAGGATGAGGGGCGCAGGATGTCAGATGCAGGATGCCAAATGCGTTGAATCACGCATCCATATCCAAGGAGGTGGTGGATGAGCGTCCAAACAGACTTTTTGGTTTGAATTGGCTTGCCGGATTCTGGTATGATCGTCACAAGCCAGGTGGTTGCGGAGCATTTCCTAAATTGGAAAGGGAGCGATGGCAAAGTGACAAATAAAACAGAAGCGGCAACAGAAGCAGTAACGGGGGCGAAGGCGCCGGATTTCCGGCTGCAGGCGGCAGACGGGCAGGAATACAGCCTGAAGGACTATGCAGGCCAAATGGTGGTGCTCTATTTCTACCCCAAGGACAGCACGCCGGGCTGCACCCAGGAGGCTTGTGACTTCCGGGATTACAACGGGAGAATCACAGCCGAAGGTGCCATCATCCTAGGTATCAGCCCGGACAACCTAAAGTCCCACGGCAAGTTTGCGGACAAGCACAGCCTGCCGTTTACCCTGTTGTCCGATCCGGAGCATGAGGTATGTGAGCGCTATGGGGTATGGCAGCTGAAGAAAATGGCCGGACGGGAATACATGGGTGTGGTGCGGACCACCTTTCTCATTGACGGGGAAGGGCGTATAGTCCGGGAGTGGCGGAAGGTAAAAGTAAACGGGCATGTGAACGAGGTGCTGGAGGCGATTCTGGAATTGAAGCAGGAGAGCAATTGACGCTGAACAGGAATGCCGTACGCGGCAGCTACCACCTGTATTAAATTACATATTTCAAGCCCCACTAAAGTATTGAACGGGGTTAGTCATAAGGGTAAAAGGCCTCCCATATACTCTATCAGAACGATTTGGTAGAGATGACGGGAGGCCTTTGCATGGTCAGAGGGAAACAGGGCATCGGACGGTGGGTTTGGACACGGGCTGGTTGTCTTCTGGCAGCCGTATGGCTGTCGCTTGAGCTGATGGGGGGAGCTGCGGTTCTTGCACGTGCGGAACAACCGGTCCCACAAGCGGCACCGGCGGCGCAACAGATGGAGGCAGGACAAGCAGAGTCCCCGGCAAAACAGGCACAAGCAGCGGCAGCCGGCCAACCCGGTGATGAAACGTATGCCATTCTGGCGGGAGGCGGCCGCATCCGGGCGGAGCGGGAGTATGCCGTGCCGGAGCAGCCTACAGTGTATCTGACCTTTGACGACGGGCCCAGTAAATATACAGAGCAGGTATTGGATATTTTGCAGCAGGAAGAAATCAAGGCAACGTTTTTTGTGGTGGGGCAGCTTGTCCCGGACCGTAAGGCTGTGGTGTCCCGCATTGCCCGGGAGGGCCATGCCATTGGCAATCATACGTATAACCACGTATACAGCGAGCTGTACGGCAGCTTCAAGGGGTTTTGGAGCCAGGCGGTGAAAACGGACCATGTGCTGGAGGAGGTTCTGGGGGAAAAGCCGTTTTTATTGCGGGCACCCGGGGGGACCGCTACCAACTTCGACGCCTTCTACTTCTATTATTTGGAGCAGGCCGGTTATACCATAGTGGACTGGAATGTGGACTCTCGCGACGCCACCCGGCAGGGGGTGCCCGCAGAAGAGATTATTGCCACGGTGAAAAAAAGCCCCCTGAAGCATCAGCTGACGGTGCTGATGCATGACGGAGCGGGGCATGGGGAAACCGTCAAGGCGCTGCCGGAGATTATTGCCTACTACAAGGAGCAGGGTTATGCCTTCGCCGCGCTGGACAGAAACGTGAAGCCGGAGCAGTTTTCCCTTGCCCGGAGCAAATGGGCCAGAAGCTATTCCCCCGACAGCTTCGCCTCCTCCACCGCACTTGTGGCCGCATCAGGTCTGGAGCGGCAGGAGAAGGCGCAGCAGGCAGAGCAGGAGCGGCTCCTGGCGGAGCAGACCCTCCGGGCGCAGGAGGAGGCAGCCGCCGCATTGGCTGCACTGGCCAAGCAGCGGGCGGAGGAGGTGCCGCTGTCCGTAGCCTTGGACCCCGCCAGCACCTGGATGCTTGCACCGGGCAGCTATTCCTTCGCCCATGGCCGGTTTGCCGTGCCACTCCGGGGACTGGCGGAGCGGATGGGCACCCGTGTGGCATGGGATGAGGCCAAGCGGACGGCCACAGTCCGCTCCGGACTCCTCACCGTAGAGATCGACCCTGTGCGGCGGACCATTACGGAAACCCGCCCCGGTCGTACACCGACCGTCCGTTACCTGGCGGATGTGAGCCTGACAGACGGCGAAATCCGCATCCCGCTCCGGTACGGCGTGGGGCTGTTAGGCAGCCGTGTGGAAAGCTATGAGCTGAACCCCTCCGACCGCAGGGTGCAGGTAGCCTCCAAAAGCGGTAAGCATACCGCTATTCTCTACCCTTTTGACAGCTGGACTCTGGTCTAAGAGACTGCGGCGAAGCCTTTCGACCACCGGAATGTAACGGAAGTGAGCGCCGTTAGCCCATATGCCGTACGCTTCCGGGTTTGCAGCAAGGGGCGGAAAGACGGTGAAAGCTGCCCTTAAGCGGGTTTGAAGACAGCCCCCAGCTCCCAAATCTCTCACTTGCATGTCTAAAACACTAGAAATCCGGAAAAGCTAGAGATACAAGAATCCGGATTTGGAGGTTTTAATCATGTCAAGCTTGTCACATGGTATGCCGTTTGAAGAACCGCTTCTGCAGCTGGAGCGTGTGATTGCCAATATCGAAAAAGTGATGGTCGGCAAACGCCGTCCCGTGGAGCTGGTCCTGACGTCCCTGTTATGCGGCGGCCATGTGCTGCTGGAGGATGTGCCCGGTGTCGGTAAAACCATGCTGGTCAAGGCGTTGGCCAAAACAGTGGATGCCGGCTTCAAGCGCATTCAGTTTACCCCTGATCTTCTGCCCTCTGACGTAACGGGGGTGTCCGTCTACAATCGGGGGCTGTCCGCCTTCCAGTTCCGTCCCGGCCCTCTGTTTACAAACATTTTATTGGCCGATGAGCTGAACCGCACCTCGCCCAAAACCCAGGCCGCCCTATTGGAGGCGATGGAGGAGCGGCATGTTACTGTGGACGGGGAAACCTATCCCCTGCCCCGCCCCTTCCTGATCCTGGCCACCCAGAATCCGCTGGACCATGCCGGCACCTACCAGCTCCCGGAGGCGCAGCTTGACCGCTTTTTCATGCGTATCCGTCTGGGGTATCCCGACCGCGGCCACGAGGTGGAGATGATGGGGCGGATGCAGGAGGCATCACCCTTGGACACCCTGAAGCCGGTGCTTCTAAAAGAAGAGCTTCAGGTGCTCCAGCGCCAGGTCCGCCATATCCATGTAGACGAATCATTAAAGGAATATATGGTAGAGCTGGCCGCAGCCACCCGCAAGCATAAGGACGCTGTGCTCGGTGCAAGCCCCCGGGCGGTGCTGGCGCTGATGCTGGCGTCTCAAGGCACGGCCTACCGCAAGGGCCGCAGCTATGTGGTGCCCGACGATATCAAGGAAATGCTGGAGCCGGTGCTGGCCCACCGGATTCTCCTCACCCAGGAAGCCCGCATGGCCGGGCGCGTCTCTGAGCTGATCCTCCGGCAGGCAGCTGCCGAGGTAGCGGTTCCGGGGCTGCGCTATGCGCCGGGCTCGTAAAGGAGTGTGGGCGGCATGATCATCCGCAGCCTATACCGGCTGGCGTTTTTCCTATTGTTGGCCGCAGGCGCAGGTGCTCTTGCCGCTGTGCGGGGCGGACAGGCGGCCTGGTTTTTGGCCTGGCTGCTGACAGGAGCGGGAGTAGCTTCCCTGTCAGTCTTTTTGTTTACGTTAATGAAGGCGGAGGTTTCCAGGAACGGGGAGAACCCCATGCTGTATCCCAAGGATGGGCTGGTGGTGGAGCTAAAAATCCGTCATACCTCCCTTTTGCCCGTACTGTGGATGTCCGTGGCCGACCGTTTCGTCCGGGAGGCGGACGGACATCTCTATTCCGTTCGTAAACGGGTTTATCCCGGGTGGAGACGGAGCTTCACCGTCCGCTACCGGATTTCGGGCTTGGAGCGGGGAAGCTACCGGTTTACGGGAACGGAGCTTCTGGCAGGAGACTGCTGGGGGCTTGTCCAAAAAAGGCGTCTTCTTCCCGGCTCCGGAGGATTTACGGTGCTGCCGGAGGGAAGAGCTGTTCTGCCCGTTGGCCTTCCCAAAGGAACAGGCGGAGATGAAACGGAAGGGGCTTCCCCCTTCCGGGCGTCCATGCCCGGACACGGGGTGCGCCCGTATGAAAACGGCGATCCGCTGCACCGGATTCATTGGAAATCCACCGCCCGGCGGGACGGGCTGATGACGCGGGTGGATGAGCCGGCTGTGGAATGGCGCTTCCAGGTTTACCTGGACGCAAGCACGTCCTCGTACCGGGAGCGGCCTGAGCTGTTCGAGCAGGCCATCCGCTGGGCCGCGGGCATTCTTCAGGCGGCGGGGGACATCCGTGCCATGGCGGGTTTGGCCTGCAACGGCAAACCCGAAATCAGGCTCCCGCCCCATCTGCCGGACAACGGCCTGCCCGCGCTGCGCCTGCTTGCCGTTCTGGAGACGGGGGGAGAGCTGCCCTTCGCTGAAATGCTGATGAACGGCAGCAGCCGCCCGGGAAGCAGGAGCGATGCTGTGTTGGCGGTGACGCCCTCCATCGACTTTGCGGTGGAGCGGGCATTGGGACAGCTATGCCAGGCTGGAAGCCAGGTATTTGTGTATCATCTGCTGGGGACCCGGTTGGCGGGAGAACGGGAGCTGGAGCAGAAGCGGCGGTTGGAATCGGTGGGGTGCAGGGTGCACCAGATCCGCGAAGCCCGCTTGGAGAGGACGGTGAGGCTCCATGCCGAATCGGAGGGCGCCTGAACCCCTGAGGCTCCGGCGGCGGGCTATGACGGAAACCGGCGCTCCCAGTGCGGGAGACAGCTCGCCAAGCCCCAGACTGGATGCTGCCGCCTCAATATCCTCAGCCTCTGCTGTCTCCGGTGCATCGGCGGCTGCGGCAGACCATGGGCTGAATCCCGCCTTGCCTGCAACCCGGTGGACTGCCGGGCTGCTGTTCCTGGTGCTGCTGTGGGCATGGATCAAGCCCATCGCTATGCTGTCCGGCTGGACAGAGCCGGACAAGCTGGGGCCGCTGCTTTTGGCGGTTGGCATTTGCGTTTTGCTGGACATAACGAATATTTCTGTGTGGACGGGTGTGCCCTTGAAGGGGCTGTCCGCCTGGCTGGCGGTGGGCTGGATTTTCCGCGAAAGCAGCGGGATAGCAGCTTTTCTGCCAGGCTGGATCAGGCAGTATGGCAGCGTGCTGGGCCGGGATGCCGAGGCTCTTCTCTCCGGAAATGCCGCAGCCATCAGCGGGGAGCACCGCACTCTGATTTTCCTGGTTGGCTGGATGGTGCTGGCAGGAGTGGTGCAGGCCCTTCTTCTCCACAGCCGGAGAGCGCTGTGGCTTCTGGCTGTCACTTGGGCTTATCTGGCCGGGCTGCAGCTTTGGCCGGGGACGGACACCACAGGAGAATTAATCGCCTCCGGTGCGGCGGGGCTGGCATTGCTGGCGATGCTGAATCTGGACCGGATCGGTGCGGCAGGCAAGCCGGAATTGACCAGGACGGCTCCGTCTAATCGTCCATTCGCCACTGCCCCCTTGCCCCGGGCAAGCGCTGACACCACATCAGCATCAGCAGGTCCGGCTGCTGCCTCCAATGCTCCGGAGGAAAGCCAAGTCCCGGCTCCCCGTCCGGGCAGTCCGGTGAGAATTGCCTATGACCGTAAAGGTGCGGCCTTTGTTCCCCCTTGGACATACGGTTTGGCGTTGACCTTGACGTTGGCTCTGTTTCTGGCGGCTTGGATCGGGAGCGACGGGCAAAAAGGGTCCTTGCGTCCTCTGGATACCGGATATTTAAGCAAATGGGCGCATACCCTCGTGTCCCTGTGGTCCTCCGATGGAGGCAGCGGCGCAGATGCCCGGGCTGTTTTTGCAGGAGGGGGCGGTATTACCGGCTACAACAGCGGCGACTATCGGCTGGGCGGGCCGCTGGAATTGCGGGATGAACCGGTGTTTACCGCCCGCTCTCCTGTCAGCACGTATTGGCGCGGCGAGAGCAAGGATTATTATGACGGCAGCGGCTGGACCAGCCGGGCTGGAACCGGGGCTGCTCCAAAGCCCGGAGACTCCGGCTCTGCTCAGTCTGTTACCCAGGAGCTGCTCTACACCGGGCGGCAGGAGATGAATGTGCTGTTTACAGGCGGAATGATTGAGCAAATCGAATCCCTGTATGCTGCCGACGGCAGCGCTGTCCCGGCAAACAGCTTGTCTCTGGATGAACCTTCAGGCAAGTATGAATTTTTTTCCTCCGGCAAGCAGCTGGGCTATGCCCGTTTTAAAGCCAGGTTTTATGAGCATTCCGAACCTGCTTTAATAAACGCGGCGGGAGAAATCCCCCCGGGAATCGCAGCAGCCTATCTGCAGCTTCCGGAGAAGCTGCCGGAGCGGGTCAAGGAGCTGGCTCTTGCCGTCACCTCCGTGGGGGTAACTCCATACGCTAAAGCGGTTTTGCTGCAAGCCTACCTTCAGGAGCACTACCGGTACAGTCTGACAGACGTAGCCATGCCGGCTAAGGGCCAGGATTTTGTGGATGCTTTCCTGTTCGGGTCGGCGGGAGGCTATTGCGATTACTTCTCCACAACACTTGCGGTTATGCTCCGGGCCTCCGGGGTTCCTGCCCGGTGGGTCAAGGGCTTTGCACCGGGGGAGGCAACCCCTGACGATAACGGCAATATCCAAACCATTGCTGTCAGCACACGGAACGCCCATTCCTGGGTGGAGCTGTATCTTCCCGGCGCAGGCTGGGTGTCCATGGACCCTACACCAGGCTTTGCCGGATTCCAACCGGCAGATTCAACCGTTGCATCTGCCTTGGCTTCCACCCACAATCCTGCAGCGCAGACAACGTCAGCAGCCGGACCGGTCAGCCGCCTGTTGTCCCGATGGGAGGACAGCTACCGGCAGTTTACCCAAACCACAGGAAACTTGGTTTCCCAATGGGGCAGCCAGGCAATGGACACCCTCCAAAAGCATCGCTTTACCGCAGTGCTCCTTGCAGCTGCTGCGGCACCGTTCCTGTATGGGGTGATCCGCCGGCGGCATCTGCTTCGTCTGATGCTGAGCCTCCGCTTCCGCCCCCGGGGCCGAAAGGGGGGCGAGCTGGGGCTGCGGTTAGTGGAACGGCTGTGGCAGCGGGTTTTTCAGCTTCACGGCTCCCCATTGCCAGGGCAGACGCTCCGGGAGTATGCAGCTGATACTGGCAGGCGTTGGCCGGGGAAGGCGGATGCACTCTACGAGCTCACGGAGCTGTCGGAAAAAATGCATTTTTCCCGTGAAGGCCCAGCCTGGGTCAGCGGCAGAAAGCTGGAGCGGCTCTGGCGCATATTCTATGGACCGTCCGGTTCACCAACAGTCGCGAAGGTCCCGGTATCCGGGCCCGCCAGACTGGACCCCCCTGTATCCCATTAAAGGTGAAACCGGTATACTGTTTTTCCAAAAACGCTATCCTTTCGTTCATGACGAGGATAGCGTTTCTAGTTTTTGGATAAAATCATGAATGGAGAAGATTGTCCTTACGAAAGGGTGGGTCTAATGGTAATGCTGCTGGGGTGGTTATTGTTTCTGCCGCCATGGTTTTTGCTGGTTTTCCTCAAGCCGGAGCGCAAGCGGCGGTTTTTGTCCGCCACCTTTCTGGTTATTGCGCTGTGTGCACTTTGCTACGAAATATCCGCGCAGCTGGGCTGGTGGGAGCAGAGGGAGCGCGCCTTTTACTTCACGAATATGAACTCGCTTGTTTTCGGCTTATTGCCGGTGGCGGCGCTGATGATGTTTTATCTGACTTACCCCAACCCGTGGCTGTATTTCGGCGGAAATCTTGCCCTGGATGCAGTTCAGTGTTACCTGATCGTCCCTTATGTATTGGAAAAGGTGGGGCTGTTCGAAATGAAGACGCTGAGCCATACCGGGCTGTATCTGCTGCAAACACTTGTTGCCGCGCTGATTTTTTTCTATCAGAAGTGGTATGAGCATGGCAAGTCCTACGACAACGAGCCTCCTCTGGAGGAATGGCTCTGCCGTTGGAGCTTCCGGTCAAGGGCCAGGTAAAGCCGGAGCTTTCATGATTTTTGCATTCAAAAGAATCGGGGTGTAGGAATGTCCACTTGGCTTGCATGGCTCTTATTTTTGCCACCATGGCTGCTGCTTTTATTGCTGGAGCCGGAACGGAAACGGCGGTTTATCCCGGTTGCCCTACTGGCTTGTGTGTGTTCGACTGTAACCTTCCAGATGGCCGTGCATTTGGGTTGGTGGTCTGTAACGACTAATATCTTTTATTTCACGCAAATCTCCGCCTTCGTCTATGGCTTCCTGCCGGTGGGGGCATTGATTTCCTTTTTCTGGACCTATCCGAATCCGTGGTTGTTTTTCGGCTTTAATCTGCTTATCGATGCGGTGCAGGCTTATGTGATCAGTCCGTACATTTTTGAAAAGGCGGATTTTTACCAAATGACCGGAATGAGCCACACCGGCTTGTTTATGCTGCAGACCAGCATTTCCGTGATCCTGTATACCTTTCAGATGTGGCTGGAACGCGGACGGCATGGAGAAGGAGACGAGGTGCCGATGGAAAGATGGCTGCGCCAATGGTCCTTCCGGGTGAAGGCGAGGTGAGTGTGTGTATCGCCCGGGGCGGTTGGTCGGTGAATGTCGGAATTTGTCCTGAATCGTCCACATATGGGATAACAATGGCTTCCCGTGCCGCTTCCCCCCTTTACAAGCCTGCTATAGAACGTTTAGAATATTATGCATCAAATAAGTGGGCGTGAGCCGTGTTGAACGGGCGTCCTGGAAAGCGCAGGTAAATAATGAAGCCGAATGAAATCGTTGTCGTGCTGGACTTTGGCGGCCAATACAACCAGCTGATTGCAAGACGTATCCGGGATTTGGGAGTGTACAGCGAGCTGTTGCCGTATAATGTTTCGCTGGACAGGCTCAAGGCGCTTGCGCCGAAGGGCATTGTATTCTCCGGAGGGCCTTCCAGCGTGTATGCGGAGGGAGCACCCCATGTGGACCCGGCTATTTACGATCTGGGCATTCCGGTGCTGGGCATCTGCTACGGCATGCAGCTGATGGCATTCCAATTGAACGGCAAGGTAGAACGGGCCTCCAAGCGGGAATACGGCAAGGCTGACGTGGAATTCGCCGAAGGCAACAAGCTGGCCCATGGCCTGGAGAAAAAACAGACGGTATGGATGAGCCATGGGGACATGGTCTCCCAGGTGCCGGAGGGCTTCGTTATTGATGCCTTTACTGCCCATGCTCCTGTCGCCGGAATGAGTCATGCAGCGCGCGATATGTACGCCGTGCAGTTCCATCCCGAGGTGGTGCATTCCGTTTACGGCAATGAGCTGATTCATAACTTCCTATATAATATTTGCGGCTGCCATGGCAATTGGAGTATGGAAACCTTCATTGAAGATACAGTCAAAAGCATCCGCGACCAGGTGGGCAGCGACAAGGTGCTGTGCGCTCTCTCCGGCGGTGTGGATTCCTCAGTTGTGGCGATTCTGCTCCACAAGGCTATCGGTGATCAGCTGACTTGTATGTTCATCGATCATGGTCTGCTCCGCAAGGACGAGGCGGAGAGCGTCATGGAAACCTTCGTCGGCAAGTTCGATATGAAGGTTGTGAAGATTGACGCCAGGGAGCGGTTCCTGGGCAATCTGGAAGGTGTGGACGACCCGGAGAAAAAGCGGAAGATCATCGGCAATGAGTTTATCCGTGTGTTCGAAGAGGAATCCGCACAGTTCGACGACTTCGCTTACCTGGCGCAAGGCACGCTGTATACGGATATTATCGAAAGCGGCACAGCTACCGCCCAAACCATCAAGTCCCACCACAACGTGGGCGGGCTGCCTGAGGATATGAAGTTCAAGCTGGTAGAGCCTCTCAAGGAGCTCTTCAAGGATGAAGTGCGGAAGGTCGGCGAAGCCTGCGGTCTGCCCAAGGCTATCGTGTGGCGCCAGCCGTTCCCGGGTCCGGGTTTGGCCATCCGGGTGCTGGGCGAGGTAACCGAGGATAAGCTGCACATCGTGCGGGAATCCGATGCGATCCTGCGTGAAGAGATTGCCGCGGCAGGACTGGACCGGGAAATCTGGCAATATTTCACCGCCCTGCCCAACATGAAGTCCGTAGGCGTTATGGGCGACGAGCGCACCTACTCCTACACCGTCGGCATCCGCGCCGTCACCTCCATCGACGGCATGACCGCCGACTGGGCCCGCATCCCGTGGGACGTGCTGGAGAAAATCTCTGTGCGCATCGTCAACGAAGTTGAAAACGTCAACCGTGTGGTGTATGACATTACCTCCAAGCCGCCGGCTACCATCGAGTGGGAATAAGATAGCTTCCGTTTAACATGCGGCTATAGAATGCAAAAATACTCTCTTTTATCTGCGTTTGCGGATAGAAGGGAGTATTTTTGTTAAACACACCTGATTTTAACCATCCAAGAGCGTCCCAGTTTTAAAATTCGACTTTTTCTGGGTTTTTACCACTGTATATTGAAACCCAATAAGCCGCGGGAGGGGATTTCACCCTTTTTATGGAATAGTAGAATTAGAGAGTTATTACCAAGCTGGAGAATTCCGAAATAAGGAGCATATCCACATGACGTTATTTTATCTCATCCGCCACAGTGAGCCAGATTGGGAGATTAACGAACGGTATAAATTAATCGGGCATGGCCGAGACCTGGTTCCGCTCACTCCAAGAGGCATTCAGCAGGCTCTGGAAACAGCCCGGGATGGCAGATTAAAGGATGCGGAGCTTATTATCTCCTCCCCATACCCAAGGGCGCTGCAAACAGCGGCTATTCTCTCCAAAGAGCTGCAGCTGGAGATTCAAATTGAATTTGATTTACGGGAATGGCAGCCTGATTTAACGTATCAATTCGATTCTATGCAGAGGCTGAAGGAGCTGGGAGACGACTACGATGCAAATGACGGAATATACCCTGCCGGGGAAACCAGGCTATGGGAGTCTAAGGAAAGCTTGAAAAACCGGGTTGAAGGCGTTATTGATAAATATCTGAACTACTCGAAGGTGATTGTAACCGGGCATGGGATGGCCTTTCGCACGCTGGTAGGCGAGATTGATGAAATACCTCATGCGTCTGTTATTGAATTTATCAGATAATTTATTAAGGAGGAGACAAGTATGGACCGGGAAGAGTATGGCAGGTATTTGCTTAGTATGATGGAGGAAGAAGAGCCCGATGAGGATACGGTTGTGGAAGCGGAAGAGCTGTTTGGCTTTTTCCAAATGTTTATGCCCGAGGGTGATGGAGTGGAGGCTATCTTCGAGCCGCTGGAGGATGGGGATGCCTACTTGAAGCGGATCATCCCGATTTATGGGATGTTGGACCCGGCAGATTTCTCGGGGGATATTATACCGGGATATTTCAACGCCAAACGGGTCGAAGCCTCCGGGGAAGCGCTGATTGCCTATGGCCAGCAATTTATTGAAGGGCTGAAGCAGCTGCTGGACGAAGATGAGGAAGTATCTGCTTATCTGGCCGCGGTCCAACAGATTGAACTCCTGCCATCCGGGCAAATTGCCGCAATTCGTCCATTGTCCGATGCCGGTGTTTATGAGGCTCTGTTCGATGTGGTCAACCAGGGCAGAGATTTTGAAGAACCCATCGATGTTCTCGGTGAAGCCTACTATTCCATCGCTTGCGATTACTGGATCTCCTATTACCTGCAGTGGCCCCGCTTTGGTTTAAAGGGAGATCCGTTGGCTCCGTATTTTGAGCTGTACCGGCGTGGATATACGGCTGTCTTCTCTGAGGGAAAGCTGTTTATCGGTGCCAATATATGACCTCCATCTTCCATCCGGATTACACCATCGTTGAAGATAAGCTGCTGTGTCCGGTTTGTTTTGCGGATACGGATATCGGTACCATATTGCGCTGCTCTACTGTCTCCTGGCCTTATCAGCATTGGATTTACTTCAAGTGCCCGGAATGCGGGGGGAACTCCCATGTGGAGGTGCATAATCAACAGATAAGGACCGGGTTGCTGGACGGAGCGCCGGGGCCATGTTTTTTCTGCTGCTCGCAGGTGCAAGAGCCGGATTTGCGGGTAGAAGAACACAGCACGATGCTGGTTTGCACGTATAAGGAACGCAGGTATATTTTCAACGCCAAAAAATAAGGTGCTACTCTACAAGTAAATCGGAAGCCATAACGAAGGGAGCCCAAACGATGGATCAGGAGCTGCAGGCACAATTGGATGATTGGCATAAATATAATAAGTATGACCGGATTGTGGATGCGGTACTGGAGCATCCGGCGGCCGAGCGGGACTATGAGCTGCTGGGGCATTTGGCCAGGGCCTATAATAATTTGGGGCGCTACGATGAGGCGAGGGAGCAGCTGCTGGCACTGGCTGATCAAGGCCGGGAGGACCCCCGGTGGTTCTACCGGATTGGCTATGCCTATTACCATCTGGGGCGGTATGCCGAGGCGGCGGAGGCTTTTGCCAAGTCTCATGAGCTGGAGCCGGACGAGGATGTGGAGGAATGGATAGAGCTCATTCGGGAAAAAGCGGAGCGCTGGGAGCGGCAGGAGCGTCGGGCTGCTGCTGACCGGGCCGAACGGGATAGGACGGAGGCGGAGGAAGGGCAAAAGGAGCCTTTTGCCGGGATGGATCTATCGACATTCTGGGGGGACAGCCCGTATGCCCGTAAAACCTATGTTTGCGAGCCGCCTACCGAAGAGATGACAGCTGCCGTAGAGGAGGAGCTTGGCGGGTATAAGCTTCCGGCTTCCTATATTGCCCTGATGCGGGTGCAGAACGGCGGAGTTCCACAGAACACCTGCTTTCCCACAGAGGAGGCCACCTCCTGGGCGGAGGATCATATTGCCATTTCGTCGATTATGGGCATTGGTCTGGATAAGGCGGAGGCCTTGGGCGGGTCCAGCGGGAGCCGTTTTATGATTGAGGATTGGGGCTACCCGGACATCGGAGTGGTGATCTGCGATTGCCCCTCTGCCGGGCATGATGTGGTGATGCTGGATTACCGCGTCTGCGGCAAGGACGGGGAGCCTTCGGTTATTCATGTGGATCAGGAGTCGGATTATGAGATTACCTATTTGGCCCCTTACTTCGAGAGTTTTGTCCGGGGGCTGCGTCCCGCGGAGGATTATGAAATTCCCGCAGAGGTCACTTTGGAGGAAGACCTGCAGAAGGTTACCCGTGGAGCCTTCTCTCCGCTTCTGGCAAAGCTGTGTGCTGCAGCGGCGGAGGTGGAGGGACTGGAGCAGATGATCCGCAGGAGTGCCGAACGAATTGTGCGGGAAAAGGGGTATTTTGCCCTGCATGCGGATGAAGGGTCTCTTCAGATGTACGATGTGCAGTTCTGGCTTTATACCCGGGTGTATCCGGAGCCGACAATGGAGAGTTACCTGCGGGCCTACAGCGGGATGATTGCCTTTGGCGGAGAGGGCTTCAGCACGGGAGGTTACGCACCGGGTTTTGTGGAGGATTGGCTGAAAGCCCGCCTCCAAAACGGCATCATCAAGAAGGACCATGGCAAGCTGCGTCTGGCGGAAGGAGCGGCAGCGGATATTCTGGAACGCCTGAAGGCTGCCGGGCAAGCGTAAAGATACAAAAAGGCTGTCCTTAAAGCCAGTGAAAACTGACTTGTGGACAGCCCTGTTTTATGCTTTTACCCGTGCTGCACTATTAAGGCTCCAGACCCCAAACCAGCTGCCCGGCCTGATAAAGTGTAATTTTGTTCCAGTCCGCAAAAGCGTTTTTGGTGCTGTCATAGGAATAATCGTCGCTTTCATCATAGTTGGACCAGTCCGACTTATGAATGCGCGTCTGGATTTCACCGGTGGAAGCGCCGGGAGCCAAGGTCCCTGCGGATGCGCCGAAGGTTATTTCCGCATACCCGTCCGCTCCCGTTCTGGCGGTACCCAGCTTAACGGCTGATCCGCTCAGATTGGCGCTGCCGATTGCCGCGTAGTCAAGAACCATGCTATTGGATTGGCTGCCGTCCGCCGTAAACCAGTACCGGAGCTTCAGGCCCGCCAGGGAAACCGGGGTATTTCCTTTATTCACCACCTGAAAATGCGGCCTGATTTGGTTATCCGTGGCGTTGGTATCGCCAGCCTTGTATTGGACAACCAGGAAGGTAGTCCCCGGCGTCGGCGAAGGCGTAACCGACGGTGTGGGCGTAGGGGTTGCCGTTGGTGTAAGTGTTACCGTTGGTGTAGGTGTAGGTGTTGCTGTTGGTGTGGGAGTAGGGGTTACTGTCGGCGTAGGTGTAACTGTGCCGGACAAGGGCTTCATGATCCGGCTTAACATGGTTTGTTTGGGCCCATTCCAGGTGCTCCAGTCGTCCAACAGAAGACCGCCGGTATCCCCGCTGTTGGGATTCAGGGACCAGTAGGTCCAGTACAGATCATTATCCTTGATATAATCCACAAGCTTGTTCTGCCAGACACCCTCGACCGTGCTGGAGTCTACGCTGCGGCCGCCGAATTCGCCCATAATGACGGGAGCGATATTTTGCTTGCTGATGTAGCCCCAATAGCTGTCCCAAACGGCAGGCATATTGGCCGGGAAGGAGCTGTCGTGAAACCAGGTTTGGTCCGCCACGCCGGGGCCGTAATCATGGGCAGAGTAGACCAACTGATTCGGCACATTCAAACGGACCGGGTTGTTCTTGACCCCCTTCAGGTTGCCGCCCCACCAATAGTTGCCGGTTTCCCCCTGCACGTTGGCATCGATGCCCTCCACAATAATGAGCCAGTGGGGGTTTACGGACAGGATGGCATTGCCGGCCCTTTCCGCCGCCAGCCGCCAATCCGTTGCCAAAACTCCGGTTCCCCAGGTGGCTTCGCCATGAGGCTCATTGTGCAGGTCCGCCCCGATTACCGTATCATTGTTCAGATAACGTTCAGCCAACATTTTCCAGTCACTGATCCAACGCTCCTCAGAATAAGCAGCCGTATACCAGAGGTTGGATTGCCCGCCGGAGCCTGGACGGTGCCGGTCAAGGAAGATTTTCAGACCGCGCGCGCCGGCCTTCTCAATCAATTTGTCCATGACCTGAATGGGAGTCAGGCCGACCAGATCCGGGTTGCTGACCGCGTCGATGCTGTTGGTTTGGGAGCCGGGGTCGAACATCTGGTTGCTGTAGGGCAGACGGATCAGGTTATAACCCTTGGCCTTCACCTGGTCTAGCATGCTGTCCATGGAGCGGCTCCACAGTCCGTGGGGCGAATAGTTGGAGGTTTCAAAGCCGAACCAGTTGAGTCCGTTGAAAACAGCCGGGTTGCCTGCGGCATCGACAATTTTATTCCCGGAGGTATGGTAGTAGCTGGGGGCGGCCTGCGCCTTTTGCAGCGCAAAGCCGGATGCTCCGGCGATTGCCCCGGCAAGAAGGACTCCTGCCAGTATGATATTTCCAAGTTTTTTCAACAGCATACCCGCACCATCCTTATGTGATTAATGGTTATTATCCATGTACCCCGTTTGTTCAAGGCTCTGTGCCCCATACAAGGCTTCCGCCCTGATACAGGGTTACTTTGTTCCAATCAACGAATCGCGTTTTGGTGCCGTCAAAGGAGTAGTCAGCGGCCTCATTGAAGGTGGTCCAGTCGGTTTTGGCCACACGCACCTGAATGTCTCCGCTCTGGCCTCCGGCTGCAATCGTTCCCGCCGAGGAACCGAAGGAAATCTCCAGATAGGTGTCGGCTCCGGTTTTAGGCGGGTTGATGGTTATGAATGACCCGCTGACACTGGCTGTTCCCAGCTGTGCATAATCGCAGTAGAAGTTCAGACCCGCGCTGCCTTCCTTGGTCAGATAGTAGCGCAGCTTCAGACCGCTGACATTCACAGGCGCCGTGCCCGTATTCTTAATGTTGAAAATAGCGCTGATCATATTGTCGGTGGCGTTGGCATTGCCTACCTTGTATTGAACTGCCATTGCACCGGGATTACCCGGCTCAGTGCTTGCCGGCGTAGCGCTCACCTGGGCGGAATTGGCGCTTTCGCCGGCGGCGTTCAGGGCACTGACCACATAATAATAGGTCGTTCCATTGGTCACAACCGAATCTTCATACACCGCTGCCGTCACATTGGCTGCCACGGTGGTATACGGTCCGCTGCCGGTAAGAGCCCGCTTCACATTATAGCCCGAGGCTCCGGCAGATGCTGTCCAGCCCAGCTTCACGATTCCGTCTCCCGCAGCTGCGGTTAAGCCCGCAGGCACAGCCGGAGGTACGGGCTTGCCCTTCTTCGGCGTTGCGCTGGCCGGAGCCGAATTGGCGCTTTCGCCAATGCTGTTCACGGCGCTGATGGCGTAATAGTATGTGGTTCCGTTCACCACCTGCTTATCTGTGTATCCGGGTGAGGTTACCGTTGCAAGAACGGTATACGGTCCGCTTGCGGCAAGCGCCCGCTTCACCTTATATTCCGCTGCTCCGGCTGAGGCATTCCAGGCAAGCTCCACCTGGCCATCACCGGCCGCTGCGGTCAGACCTGCCGGTACTGCCGGCGGTGTGGGCACACTGGGGATAGGCTCCTGCCCAAATACAAGCTGTCCGTTGTCATACACCGGAATATATATGGTCTTGGCGGCTGCTGTGTTGCCGGCGGCAAGGCCCTTGTAGGAATAGTCATTCAGCGGATTCCAGAACGTGGAGCCGGTGGGGCCGCTCATGCGGAATTGAACTTCCTTCTTATGGGCGGACTGTCCGCCCGGATAGATTTTGACACCGGTAAAGTCCACATTCACATAATAGATATGATTCGCCGCATCATAAGGAAGAAGCTGCGAAACCTTGGAGCCCTGGTTGTAGTTGGTTGTTACAGGAATATCCTTGACGGTATAGCCTGCTGCGTAAACCTCGGATAAATCCACAAAATACCGGAAGGAAAGCTTGTCGCCCATCCGTGCCGGCCAGCCGGAACGGTTATTCAGCAAGGCCTTGATTTCGGTGTAAGTACCTGCACTGCTGTTAATGGAGGCCTCGACGAAAAACTCGTCATCCGTCGGTGTTTCCGCAACCGGGAAGTTAGCCAGAGGCGTTCCTCCATGGAGCAGCGCCATTTTGGCTACGGCCCCGGTGAAGCCTGCATTGTAATCCGTTGCAACCTCATTGCTTACATAATCATTGATTGAATCTGTATATTTGTCAACGGCATCCGGTCCGCCGACCAAAGCGCCGTACAGCACATGCCGGTGGGCTGCCGGGACCGTCTGGCTGTCCGCCCAGGAGCCGTGGGAGGTGCGGTGGTGGGGGCTCTTGGGCGAGCTCTGGCCGAAGCCGACCACATAGCTGGAATTGCGCGGGTTGTCACCCAGCATGTAATTGATCTGGCGCTCTGCAAAGCTGCGGTATTTCTGGGCCTTGGTAGGGTTGGTGCTTTGCAGCCAATCCGAATACACGAAGGCCAGGAAGGAGGCATTGGCGGAGTAGCGGAGGGAGCCCCAGGTATCCAGCCAGGCCAAACCGCCCGGTGTGTACTTGATCTTCTCACCGGTATCGGTCGTGCCTGTGGTCCAGTAGTCCAGATTCCGCTCGGTGGATACCGTAAATCGGGTGTCTCCCGTCAGGCGGGCCAGCAGGACCTGGGCTCCATAATGCTTGTCGTCCCAGGCATGGGTCCACTTATAACCCCAGTACGGGGTTTGGCCTTCCTTGCCCCATTCATCTGTGGAGTCAACGGCTTTATCCAGATAGGCCTGCTCATCGGTTGCCAGGTACAGCCAGATTGCCGCCCAGGTCAGCTCATCCTGGTATCCGCTCCAGGAGTTATAGAAGGATTGGGCATCCTTGATGCTGTCTGAATACTTACCCCGGTAGGTATCTGCGAAGATAAAGAGCTGGCGGGCATGAGTCAGGAGCTTGTCGGCATAAGCGGGGTCGCTGTCCCGGAACACAATGGACGCCGAAGCCATAGCTGCCGCCGTTTCACCGGCCAGGTCGGAGCCCGGAAGCTGGGGAGTGATTTTGTAGGAGGGCCGCTCCATCTGCATCACCTCGGCGGGTCCCCACCAGTTATGATCAGCATTGCCTGCGCCCACCTGGCCGTACAATTCGTTGGGAGCCGTATGGGCCTTGATGAAATAGTCATTGACGAAACGAAGATTAAGCAGCATCTCGTCCAATTGTCCGGTTTGCACATAAGCATCCTTATACTCGTAGACACCCCAAGCCAGCATGGTAGCCGAGGCGGCCATGGGCAGACCGAATTTCACATGATCCCCCGCATCATACCACCCTCCGGTCAGATCCTTGCCCACATCGGCGCCGTCTGTAAGACCCGAATCGCCTCTCCAGGAGACCCGGTTCCACTCGGGCAGCGCTCCCGATTGCTGGGCCTCATAGAAAAGCAGCGATTTCTGCAGCACCTCGCCATAATTGAACGCCGCTGCCGATGTTCCAGCCGCTGCCGCTGATGCCCCGGACGGGGCGACCACCGATCCTGCAGCAGCAGTAATAACAATTGCAGCGCATAAAGCCGTGTTCATACATTTGCGTGTTAGGTTGTGTAGTGCTTTCATCCTTCATAATCCCTCCTTTAGATTAAGAGCGCAAACAGATGGCCGCCCGCAGTTATCCCAATCGGAATTCATGCTCCAGGACGGCCGCCTGAATGAATGATTACGGCTCCAGTCCCCATACCACTGTGCTGCCTTCATAGAGCGTTACCTTATTCCAGTCGGTGAAAGCAGACTTGGTACTATCAAAGGAATAGTCGTTGGTTTCGTCAAAATTGCTCCAATCGGACTTGGCGACACGGATTTGAATGTCCCCGCTTTGGCCGCCTGCTGCAATTGTACCGGCTGCTGCTGCGAAGGAGATTTCCAGGTAGGTGTCCGCATTGGTCTTAGCCGGGCTCACCGCTACGAAGGCCCCGCTGACATTGCCGGACCCGATCTGGGCATAGTCGCAGTAGAAGTTCAAGCTTGCGCTGCCGTCCTTGGTCAGGTAGTACCGCAGCTTCAGACCGTTCAGGTTGATGGCCGTGGTACCGGTATTCTTGATATTGAAGGTTGCGGTAATCATATTATCCGTGGCATTGGAATTGCCCACCTTGTACTGAACCGCCAAGGTGCCGGTTCCGGTGCCGCCTCCAGCCGGCAAAGCGCTCACCTGGGCAGAATGGGCCCCTTCACCCGCTGCATTCACAGCGCTGACCACATAAAAGTAGGTTATACCATTGGTGACAGCCGAATCCGTGAAGGCTGCAGCCGTAATGCCCGGCGCTACCGTCGTGTACGGGCCGCCGCTGACAGTAGCGCGTTTCACGTGATAGCCTGTTGCTCCACTGACTGGCGACCAGGCTAAGGTGACCTTGGCATCCCCTGCCGTTGCCGTCAGCCCTGTGGGTGCAGGCGGTAATACAGGCACCGGCGTTTCAGCCGGAGTCGCGCTGACCTGGAGGGAATTGCCGCTGGTTCCGGCTGCATTGGAGGCATTCACCACATAATAATAGGTGGTGCCGTTCACAACGGCTGAATCCACATAGCTCGCTGTGGTTGCATTGCCGGACAGTGCTGTGTAGGGCCCTCCGTTAACCGTCGCCCGTTTGACCGTATAGCTGGCGGCTCCCGATGAAGGCGTCCAGCTGAGGGTAACCTTGCCGTCTCCCGCAACGGCCGCTACTCCTGCAGGGGCAGCAGGGGTAACCGGGTCTCCGCCGGGAGTTCCGGCAATAGTGGGATACGCATTCTTAACCAGCGCTACAAATTGATCATGGAACCAGTGTCCGGCTATAGGAGCATTCGGCATGGCTCCGGTCAGCACATTGGCGGAGGTTGTATAGGTAGGGTCACACATCCGGTCGAAGCCCTTGCCCTCATCGTTGGGAATTGGAGCGCTGGAGCCGTCGGATTCGCCGGGAGGCTTCACCCATACGAAGGCGTCAAGATGGGAGGATGCGTAGCCGGTGGGTGCAACCTGCGGATGTACACCGATGCCTGCGCCGGAGTTATTGCACCATAGTCCGCGATGGGCCCGGCGGTCCACACGTCCGGAATTGACATAGGAATTAATATCATTGCCAACGGCTGCCGCCGGACGGTTCGGCCCTCCCCAGCCGTTGCGGCTGGTATCGATCAGGAAGCCAAGGGTACTGGGCCAGCCGGCATTGGTGAAGCTGCTGTACAAGGCTGCCGTAAAGTCCGATTCATCGAAGTTGGGATTCCATTCATAGTAGCTGGAGGAACGGATCTGCGCGCCGTTAATAGTTAAATTCGGGTTCGGCAAATTCGGCTCCTCAAGGGGGGAGGTGTTAGCCGTATTGGTAATAAAGCCGTTGATGCTCCCAAAGCCAAGGGTAGTGGCGCCAACCACGTTGGTCATCAACTGAACCGTGCCGGACATATTGTTGTCCCAGCCCAGCCAGCCGGAGTGGCCGATGTCCATATAGTTATACACATTGGGAATCGCCGCCAGTTTATTCAAGGCATATTGGGTAGCTTCCACATAGATGCCAGAGGAAGAAGCCTGGGCACACTGCGGATCACTCAGATTGGTCACCAGGTTGGGAAGAGAATCCGGCTCAATAATGTTGACGATTCGGATGTCCTGATACTTCGGCTTGGCGAAAATCTTGGCGACCTCGTCGATATACTCCGTTTTGTAGCGCGTGAGGCCAGCTGCGGTTAACGGAAGCTCTCCGTTGGACGCTAACGCATGACAGTCACGGCCCGGGAGATCATAGATGACAAAGGTTGCGACAATCGGCTGATTCGGCTGCTTCTGGGAAAGAACAAGATCCAGATGCTCCTCCAGGCTGCGGCGTCCGGCATTCACGTCCCCGCCATAGATGGCATCAATCCGGTCCAGCCATACCGCTGTAGGATAGGACTTAACGGTACGCATTTGATCAGCCAGTGCGGAATCGGTAACCTGGGCAATGGACGTGTCGATCAGATCCGCATAGTCCGGGTTCACATACATGGTAGCACCCACAAAAGGATTATCCGCATGAGGCTCGGCAGCTAAAGCTGGCTTAACGTTCGCCGGAACGACCATACATGCAGCCAGAAGTGCTGACAGGAACAGCATCTGTGTTCTTTTTTTCAGAACAGACATCACATTATTCATCTCCCTTGTTTTTGGAATAAACATCGGGCTTGCATGAACGCGCGTTAATTTTTACGGGAAAATAAAGATAGCGCTTACATGTTGGTGCCAACTAGGGTGAGTCTGTTAACTCCGGGGGGAGCAGATAATACCCGAATTTTCGTTCCAGGCAAGGATCTTTTGTGAAGGCGTACTGGGGGTACGTCAAGCGGAAGTGACGATAGCTCGGGACTAAAGGAAAGTGAAAGCTGCCCTTTAAGCGGGTTTTCAGACACACCCTCACCATTTTAACTCGGGTTCATACGACAACAGCAGGAAGAATAGGCGAGAGTTTTGGCAGTAGAGGATCGAAAAAACAGGCTCGAAAGCTGTGTGAGGCTGTACACATACGCTTCTGGAAGAAATGGAAGTAGTCTTGGGGGTGAGGATTCATAACGATGGACGAAAATGCGGGTTATTCCTTGTAAACGGGACGAGCTTGTGAACGCGCTCTCTTAAAAATGCACACCTCCCCAACTCAGATGTAGGTGTCAGGAATTAATGTAAATATCTGCCATCATTATAGCCTATTGTTCAAAGATTTGTCAATTTCCCTCTGGCAGAAACACGTCCCATTTTTTTTGCCAGACCTTCCCGTGAATCGACAGCTATTTCCGGATTACTACAGCATTCGATAACATTCAGGCTATTCATAAAGTAAAAGAGGCTGTCTGAAAAGTCCGTAAAGGTGAATATGTATTTGGCAGAAAGGGGCGAAAGGAGAGGGGTTACGGGTTTTGCGCAGGAAAAACCTCTTCGGAAGCGTACGTCTGAGGTTGATTTTTTCTTTCCACTACCCTTTGCAGACACTGGGGCAAGCAGCATCTGGCTAACGAATCTATATCGCGCTATTTCGCAAAAAAGGGCATTATAAAAAATCTAACGAATCTATATCACGCTATTCGCCTGTTTGAAAGCATTTAAGCGCAAATTCGGACAAATAGCGATGCTACGATTCGTTAGATTTAATAAATGCCCACATGTAGTCAAATAGCGTTACATAGATTCGTTAGAGCTGAGGGGTCTTATTCCAACACGCTCTGCGGAATGGTAAACTCCGGGAAACCGGCGGCGTAGGCCGTATACTCATAGGGTTCAAAATAGACGACAATATCGTTATTCCGCAGGAAGTACGGCTGGTTCCCGGAAATGGATTCGAAGGGCGCCAGCACCATCTCCTGATTGGCAAACTCCTCCTTCACCAGCTTGTTGATTACCGCCGCGTAATCCGGGTTATTTCCCGCCGCCTGCTGCAGAGTCAGGGTGTCACCCGTGGACAGATCGAAGGTTAACGGCACCCGTGCGGGCATTCCATGGGCACCCCCGGTATAAAGGTAGGATTGCAGATACAGGCTCAGTTTGCCGCCGCTGTTCTGGGTCACGAAATAATGGACGGTGTAGCCGTTGGGGACGCTTCTGCCGCTGTCGCCTGCTTTCTCCAGATCCTTGCGGGAGGCTTCGGCGATGCGGTTTACCTCCGCCTGAATGGTTTTGTTCACTTTATCCTGGACTGCGCTGTCTGCAAAGCCGGCAATCTGCGGATACTGGATGTGAAACTCCAGTTTGCCGGTGGTCTCATCGATGACTCCGGCGGTGATAGTCGGCGGGTTAAGAGACAAAGGGGCGACCGCTGTTATCCCGGCTGTCCCATCCGTGACGGAGGTATAGCCAAAGGTATCCAGGAAAAAATCTACTGGAAGATAAGTGGTGCCGTCCAGCAGGAGCGGCGCAGTTCCGTACAGCTTTTGCCCGTTGATGATGTAGGGTTCAGGGTCGGCAACTTTGGTAGAAAGAGTAACGTTGCGGCCGGCAACGGTGGAGGTTTCATTCTGCGGGTCCCAGGCTACCTCCAGTCCCAGCTTTTCGCTGAGGGGACGGATGGCCACATAGGTTGTTTCTCCATTAGGGGGAACAGCACCGGGGATGGACTCCTGCCGGCCGTTTATATCCATCGTGAGGGATTGAAGTACGGGCTCCTGTACCGCTGACTGCTGAGCTTCCGCGGAAGTGGCGGAGGCTTCGGCCTTTACGGAGGGAACAGATACAGGCAGCAGTGGGCTGCCCGCCAGCAAAAAGGCGGCAAGCGGCAGCGCAAACCATCTGGCCGGTGCCGGACGGCGTGTGGAGTGGGATACTTGCTGAATTGGTCTGGTTTTCATAAGTGTCAGCTCCTTTTGCGTCAGAGATGATGAATATATACCCGCTTTTTCTTGGTGCTCAATCAAAAAATTAGACGGAGGTCAGGGGAAATTGGTTTAAATAAGTGATAAGACAGCAGTGGTGGAAGGGAAAAGGAGCCGGATTTGGGGCGAGTTATATAGCAGCATAGCAATGAATTAGTACCAAGTTCTAATACAAGGTGCTATAATGATTAAAATGGCTTTTTATAAAGGTGCAGCTTAGGGAGGAGATCATACCATGCTTCCATCCAAATCAAAAATTACAGCTTTGGGCGCATATGTGCCGGAACGGATTCTGAGCAATGCAGACCTGGAGAAATTGGTAGATACCAACGATGAATGGATTGTGCAGCGCACAGGGATGAAGGAGCGGCGGATTGCTGCGGAAGGGGAATTCTCCTCTGATTTGGCCGTAAAGGCAGTCGGGGATTTGGTCCGGCGTTATGAGGTTAAGGTGGATGATGTGGAGATGATTCTGGTGGCCACCAGCACACCGGATTATACCTGCCCCAGTACAGCCTCCCGTGTACAGGCAGCGCTTGGCATTCCTCATGCGGGCGCGATGGATGTCAATGCTGCTTGCGCCGGATTTGTGTATAGCCTGCAGCTGGCCGACGGGCTAGTGACCAGCGGCATGTACCGCAAGGTGCTGGTGATTGGCGCGGAGACCTTGTCCAAAATCACCGATTACACAGACCGCTCCACCTGTATTCTGTTTGGGGATGGGGCAGGGGCTGTTCTGGTGGAACGGACGGAGGGGGAAGGGGATTTTGCTGCCGCTTTATCCGGTACCTTGGGAGAGGGAGGCATTCATGTGTACGGCAGCGGCCTGTCCACCGAGCTGATGGGAGTGTCCTTGTCCGGCGGCGGTTGTCTGGTGCAGAACGGCAGGGAGGTATACAAGTGGGCGGTGCGGACGGTGCCCGAGCAGTTGAGGGTGCTGCTGGGCAAAGCCGGATGGGAAGCGGGGGATGTGGATTGGTTTGTTCCCCATAGCGCCAATTTGCGGATGATTGAGGCGGTTTGTGAACGCGGTCCCGTCCCTTTGGAGCGTACGCTGACCAGCGTGGAGTTCCGGGGGAATACCTCCGCGGCATCCATTCCATTAGCCTTGCAGCTGGCCTTGGACGAGGGCAGGCTGAAGCAGGGACAACGGCTGGCGCTGCTGGGTTTTGGCGGGGGGCTCACTTACGCCGGTTCAGCGCTGCGGTGGGGGGCGCCGGATCTGAGTTTATAGTGAAAAACAGGGAGTCCTGATGGGAGGACTCCCTGTTTTGTGACCGTTATTGCTTACCGGATGTGGAAGCAGCAGAGAGCTCCAGCGCCAGAGCGGCGGCTCCTGCAGCAGCATGGAGGCGGGGGGGCACAATCCGCATCTGCGGCAGAACCCGCGCCAGCTCCCGGTCGAAGGCTGCCCGCACATAGGGATTGCGAAGCAGCACGCTGCCCGACAGGGTGAGCGGTCCCGCCGCCAGCGCCAGGCGGCCCGCCAAAGCGGCCACCAGCTCCACCAGCGCGGCGGCGCTTTCCGCAGCGATGTTCTGGGCCGTTTGGTCGCCCAATGCGCAGGCCTCCTCCAGAATGGGGGCCAGGGCGGCGATTTCCTTTTTGCCGGTGTACGGGCCATAGGTGAAGCCGACGATATCTCCCGGCCCGGAGAGCTTATGCCGCTCATGGAGCAGGCGGCTGATGGCCGTGGGCGGCTCCCGGCCGTCCCAGGCCCGGACCGCGGCGCTGAGCAGACGGCGGCTGATGCTGTAGGCGCTGCCCTCATCATCGATGAGGTGGCCGAAGCCTCCGGCCCGGCCGGTTTCTCCGGAGGCGCTGCGGCCGAAGCAGGCGGAGCCGGTTCCGGCGATGAGAAGCAGCCCCGGGCCGCCGCCGAAAGCGCCGTGCAGTGCAGCTTCCTGGTCCCCGATTATGCGGAGGGGACCAGAATAGCCGTGGCTGCGGAACGCGGCGGTGAGCCGGCCGGGGATGGCCGGATTGCTGATGCCCGCTGCGCCGATTACCATGTGCCGGATCTGTCCGAGTCTTCCGCAGACGGCGGACAGCTCTGCGCAGATGTCCCGGAGCGCCTGCTCTACCTCCGCTTCCTTCCGCCCGTTGTAATTGATGCCGTCGGCAGTAAACTCCCGGATCATCGTGCCTCCCGTATCCATAACGGTAACCGTAGTTTTGGTGCCGCCTCCGTCCAACCCAACGGCGAATCCAGGTGCGCCACTTTCCTGATGGCAGCTGTTTTCTTGGCTGTTGCTCATGTTTTCACCCTCTGCTTCTTTTTATCTGGGGGATTATTTTACACGTATAAGTGGTACTTTTCCTTTTCCTTGGCGAAGGCCGCACTCTCCTCCTGCAGCTGCTCCAGCAGAGCCTCTACCGGCAAAGCTCCCTCCCGCAGCAGGCTGTCTCCCCAAAGAAGATCCATACAGGGCCGGCCGCCCTCCCGGAACGGCTCCAGAAAGGCAAACTCCTCCCAATTCCGCCGCAGGATGTCGATGAGCCGGATGCCTGTTTCCACAGGCCGCAGAGCCCGCAGGTCGGTGATATGAACCTGCACCCCGTGGCAAAGCTCTCCCTGATGCTTGGAGAAGCTGGGTTTGAAATGGGCGGACCGGAAGCGGACTCCTGGCAGTGCCAAGCGGTTCATTTCCGACGCCAACCGGTCCCCGTCCAGATATGGCGCCCCAATCAGCTCGAAGGGCAGGGGAGTGCCTCTGCCTTCGGACAGGTTGGTACCTTCGATGAGACAGGTGCCCGGATAGAGCAGGGCAGTTCCGAAACGGGGCAGCCCCATCGAAGGCGGAACCCACATATTCCCGGTGTCGGGAAATAGCATGTGCCGGGACCAGTCCTTCATTTGAGCCACGTACAGGTCCGCTTTTAAACCCAATTGATCATTGGCCATCAACGCCAGCTCTCCGGCAGTCAACCCGTAGCGGATGGCAAGACCGGGATAATTGCCGACGAAGGATTGAAACCCTTCCCGCAGCCGGTTGCCTTCCACAACAGCGCCGCCCAGCGGATTGGGCCGGTCCAGCACCATAAAGGCTTTGCCGGCCTTGGCGCAATCCTCCAGCGCATACAGCATGGTGTAGATGAAGGTATAGAACCTGGCGCCTGCGTCTTGAATATCATAGACCACCATGTCCACCTGGTCCAGCATCTCCGGGGTCAGCCGTTTGGAGTCCTGACGGTACAGGCTGTAGACAGGTACGCCGGTGCGTTCGTCCCGGTAGGTTTCTATCAGCCCTCCGGCCTCCTGATCCCCGCGCACTCCATGCTCAGGAGAAAACAGCGCTGCCAAATGGAACTGCTCATGCAGCAGGTCCACTGTGGAAACGAATTCCTGGGTCAACCCGGTAGGGGAGGTGATCAGCCCCAGCCGTTTGCCCTTTAGCAGATGCGCCCAATCCCGGAGGTTTTCAACGCCGTATTGCACCATGCTACAGCTCCCCCTGCCGCAGCCGGAGGGCTTCCTCGGGAATCATGAAGGTTTCCGCATACTGCTTGCGGGCTTCGATGCCCCGGACTCTGGCCAGATGCTTGTAGTATTCCAGATAGGGGAAGGATTTGCTGCCCGTCACGAACCAATGCTGGGACACCGCCTCCACCCACAGCTCATATGCCTCCTGGGAAAAATCCACATATACATAAGGCCGGTAATCCACGGCGTCCTCCCAGTTTTCCGCATAATACAGCTTCCCTGCGAAGGCAGAGGGCAGGTCACGCTGGAAGGAGGCCAGCCCGGCAAAAAAACGGGCATCGTTAACAATCCGGTGGGTGGTGCTGTGATCCTTGTGCATGCTGTTTTTGAAATGGGTAATGAGAATGCTGGGGCGGACACGACGGATCACATCGCATACCTGCAGCCGCACCTCCATATTATCCGGCAGCTCACCGTCGGCATAGTCCAGTACAATGGCTTCCCCGTTCAGCTTGGCGGCAAACGCCTCCGCCTCCCGGACCTTCTGCGCCCGGTACTCCGCCATATCCTGCCCGGCCGGCACGCCACGTTCACCTGCAGTCAGCGCAAGCGTGACAATACGGTCTCCCTTCAAAGCATGGCTGGCCAGCACGCCTCCGGCGGTCAGCTCCATATCTCCCACGTGGCCGCCGATGGCCAATATGGTTTGCGGTTGTGATTGAGGTTGAGATTGTGTCATAGCTGAACAGCTCCTTTCGTATGGACCCGGTTTATGATTCCTTAAGAACCTTCCTTAACACGCCGAACTGCTTCGCCGTACGGAAGCCGGCTTTATGGTAGATCTTCAGAGCAGGATTGGCTTCTCCGGTAAAAAGAGACATATACTCCGTACCGATGCCGCGGAACGCATCACACAGCCGGAAGAAGAGAATGGAGCCTAGGCCTTTGCCTTCATCCTCGGGATTCACGCCGATCCCTGCAAAATACCCCCGCCCCCTTGGCTCTCTTATAACCGGCCCGGCAAAACCCGCCGTCCTGCCTTGATGGGCTGCCACCAGAAAGGGAATTCCCTCCTCCGCACACCAGGCCAGCTCCTTCACCCAGGCGGGATTGCCCAGGATCGTAAGCATCTCTGCCAGTCCCGTGTACCGCTTCCCGTCATACCATTCCACACGGTACCCCAACTGCTCAGCCTGCTGCTCCTTCTCCAGAATATCCGGGGGGATGGCAAAGGCGCTCAAGTCCAGATACATGCCGTTCTGTCTGGCGCGCTCGGCATACCCATGCTCCAGCAGAAAACGGTGCAGCGCGCTGTCCACGGGTATCCCCGGAGCGTTGTTATGCTCATGGCCGAGGGTGCCGGGAATCAGCCAGGGCAGCTTCACCGGATTGAAAAAAAGCGCCTCCGCCTGAGTCTTGCCCAGGGCGCGGAAGCGCTGCTCCACTGCGTCCAGCAAGATGGAATAGTGGCGGTCGTTAGCAATGTCTTCATCCAGCAGCAGAGTCGTGAGGTAACCGGCGTCGGCGCCTAAAGGTAAGTCCTCTCCGGTTACGCCGCAGGCGAACCCCAAGACGGAGGACAGGGAGGAGGGGGCGCTTCCGGCGGAGCCCCCATCTGATTCCGTCAGCAGGAAGGTGCAGGCCGGATCGAAGTAAGGGTTTTGCAGAAAGATCCGGTTGAAGGAGCCGGCGGTCATCTCCTTGTACCCATCCTTCACCGCGGTGCGGTTCCACAGGGCAACCGCTGCTTCCAGGGCGTTGTCTTGCCAGGTGCTGAGTGTAAGCTTAAGCATAAGGAGCATCCTTTCTTTTTGAAAAGATACATGTGCCGCCTGATCATCCGCTTGAGGGCGGGCAGACGCAATTTACACGAAAATGATGTGCTGGTACCCGGCATCTTCATTTCCGGCGATGGCCGCTGGGCCAAGGGCAATTCTAACGGAAGTGAGAGCCGTTATTCGGCTGGAAACAGGCACTGCAAAAAGCTAACGGAAGCAGGAGCCCTTATTTCGCCTGTAAGAGGCCGAACTGAGCCCAAATAGGGCAAATAGCGGCGCTGGCCGCCGTTAGAAATTTCTGAAGCCGGATTTGAGGCAAATAAGGGCTGTGGCTTCCGTTAAAATTTGCCGGAGACACGCCCTAGGGAAGCGACTCTGGCGTATGATAGAAATCTGCGCCGGGTGCAGCTCTAGTCCGGCGCATAGGGCAGGGAGAGTTTGCCCAGCACCGCCGGGTGCCGCGCGCCTGTCACTGCCGGCAGGCTGCCGGGCAGTCCGGCCAGGGTGCAGTCCGCCAGGAGGGCAAAGGCCACCGCTTCCTTGGCGTCGCTGTTCAGCCCGATCGCCTCCTGGGTCACCACCGGCACCGGCGCCAGCTCCTCACGCAGGTCCCGCAGCAGTGTGGGGTTGTAGCTGCCCCCGCCGCCCACGATCATCCGGTCTGCCGGGTGGCGGTCCCGGATGAAGCGCCGGTAGGCGTCGCCGATGGACCAGGCGGTAAGCCTGGTCACCGTGGCAACCAGATCGGCGTCGCTTACCCCGAGCTCCTGCCGCCAGCTCATGAGCCGCTCCACATAGGTGCCGCCGAACAGCTCGCGGCCTGTAGATTTGGGCGGCGGAAGGCGGTAATATTCCTCCGCCTGGAGCCGCTCCAACAGCTCCGCGCAGCATCGGCCGGAGGCAGCCAACTGTCCGCCTTCGTCCATGCCGGTACGCCCATTGGTGAGACGGCGCATGACACCGTCGATGAGCATATTGCCGGGACCGGTATCGAAGGCGAAGACCTGGCTGCTGTCCGCTCCTGCAGGAATGATTGTGATGTTGCCGATGCCTCCGATATTTTGCAGCAGGAGGGTTTCCGCCGGGCTGCGGTACAGCAGGTACTCCGTGTAGGGCACCAAGGGTGCGCCTTGACCTCCGGCGGCCAGATCGGCCGGACGGAAATCGGAGACGCAGGGGATGCCGGTCAGCTCGGCAATAACGGAGCCTTCTCCGATCTGGACGGTGTACCCCTGCTCCGGCGCATGCCAGATGGTTTGACCATGGGAGCCGATTACACTGACCGCTTCCGGGGCAATCCCTGCCTCTGCGGCCACGGCCAGGGCAGCTTCTGCATAGAGCTTGCCCAGCCGCACATTCATTTCGCCCACCTTGTCCACTGTAGCGAGGGTGGGATCGAAGAGGCGGAAGATAGCCTCCCGGGTATCCTCCGGATACGGCAGGTTAAGGAAAGCCAGGAGCTTCACTGAGAGGTCTCCGCCTGGGGCGGGGGAGCCAAGCCCGGCTCCGGCCTCAACCAATGGAGCACTGTTTGAGCTGCTGCCGGTCTGGAGTCCGTTGCCGTTGTTCCTGCTCTCCCCGGACCGTCTGCTGTGGTTATCCGGCTTACCAACAATCTCTACCAATGCGGCATCAATTCCGTCCACAGAGGTGCCGGACATCAGCCCGATGGCGTAACGTCGGGCGCAGAGGTCTGTTTGTTTTGCCGCAGCCGCAGTATTCCCGCCCGCGTTGCTCTTGCGTCTCCTCATCCGGCTCATCCCTTCACGGCGCCTACGGTGACGCCCTCCAGGAAGTAGCGCTGCAGGCTGAAGAACAGGATGAACATAGGCAGAGCGGAGATAGTAGCCCCGGCCATCATGGGCGAGAAGTAGGTGGTGTTGGCGAAGCGGAAATTTTTCAGCCCCACCTGGATGGTTTGCATATCCATGGTTTTCGTCACCAGAAGCGGCCAGAAGAACGTATTCCAACTGTCCATAAAGGTCAGGATGGCGATTACCGCCATGACGGTCTTCGAAAGCGGCACAATCACCTTGAAGAAAATCATGAACTGGCTGGCCCCCTCCACCTTGGCGGACTCGATGATTTCATTGGGAATACTGCCCATAAACTGTTTGGCCAGGAAGATGTTGTACACGGTCACCAGGCTGGGCATGATGAGAGCGGTGTAGGTATTTTCCAATTGGAAGGTATTCACAACCAGAATATACAGAGGCACCTGCGTCACCTGATAAGGAATCATCATCGCAGCCAGAAGAATGGTGAACAGCACTGCGCGCCCCTTGAACCGCACCTTGGAAAAAGCGTAGCCTGCCATTGTGGCGAACACCACGTTGGATAGGGTGAC
>JAQSYT010000479.1 GCA_029256065.1 Paenibacillaceae bacterium | reverse complement strand
GGCCTGCCATTCGCTTAAGCCCGCAATCTCCATCAGTCCCGCAAGCTCCTCCGGTAATAAAGAACGCCCCGCCAGAATGCGGATCAATTGATCCAGCACCCTCAAATTGAGCGGAGCGCGACTGCTTGTCGATGCTTGTGTATGAAAAGGCGAATGGTTCATGCTAAACCGGGCCAAGTTTTCCCGGTTCATTCCTGCCTCCCGGCAGCCGGTCACAAATTCCCTCCAAATATCCGTCAATTTAGTATTCTCATGACAGTTCCGCTGCAGCTTAGCAGCCAGATAGACGGCTTGTCCCAACGAAACTTGCGGCATGAACCGGACAGCGCCGGTACAGGCATCCGGCGTTACAGGCAGCATAGCCAGGTCCGTTTCATAATCCAAGGTGACTCTCCATTGCCATAGCCCTTGATTATTGCAAAGCCCATACAATTCTGCTTTCATTGTGAAGCTGGCCCCCCTTATCGCAAAATAAGGAGTGCTTCTCCAATGGTAGTGAGCTATACCGGACTTACTGATTTGCAGGTAGAAGCTACCCCGCCCTGTAAGCGGTTACCCCCACAAAACAGCCAACCCCTCACCGTTTCCCCCCTGGGGAATGCGGTGAATCACAATAGGGTCATTGGGGTGATCGGTCAGATACGATTCCACAGTGGATTCCAATATCCGCACCACGCCCTCTTCCTTGCCAGCCGCCAGCCTCCGGACGATGGCCAAGGTCTCATCCTCTGACCCCTCATCGGAGACTGCAATTTGAATCTTCCTGCCTCTCAGTCTGGAGACAAACAACAAGGAGCGCAAATACCATTCCACTTGTAGCTCGTTGTTGCAGGTAATCAGCAAAAATGTCGTGCACGCCTCTCCGCTGCGCTGCGGGTGCTTTACCGCATATACGGCGTGAAGAATGGCTGCAGCCAAACCATAGGCTCCGATAATCGCGATTAATCCCCAGATCACGGGCAGTCCCTCCCTATGGCTTTTCTTAATGAAAAGCCGGCGTCCCAAGCATAAGCAATAATCATTCCTGTCAGGAATAGTATATGCTCAGGCAGCGCCCAGAGTTCCTACAACGTGACCCAACCATTCTTGATGGCGACAATAACGGCCTGGGTCCTGTCATCCACTTCCATTTTTTGCAGGATGCTGCTTACATGATTTTTCACTGTTTTTTCGCTTATGTAAAGAATCTCGCCAATCGCCTTGTTGCTCTTCCCCTCCGCCATCAGCCGCAGAACCTCCGCTTCCCGGCGTGTTAACGGGCTGTTGGGGGTATGTATATACTTAACGCCTGCTTCCCGGATTCCGGCATCCGCCGCGGCCACGCCGGCATCATTCAGATACGTCATTCTGCGGAGCTGGTTGATCAGCTTGCCGGTCACCTTGGGATGGATATACGAATGTCCTGCCACAACGGAACGGATGGCATTAAGCAGTGCTTCCGCTTCCATATCCTTCAAAAGATAGCCGGTCGCCCCTTTGCGCAGGGTTTCGAACACATAGCTCTCATCATCATGAATGGACAGGATAATGACCTTGATTTCCGGAAAAAAATCCCGGAGCTTCTCGGTAGCGGCTACGCCGTTTTCCACCGGCATATTGATATCCATCAATACGATATCCGGACGCAGCACATTGCACAGCTCCAGCACCTGGATGCCGTCGCCGCACTCCCCGATCACCTCAAGATCGTTCTCCATATTGATGATGCGCTTCACTCCTTCCCGAAACAGCTGATGGTCGTCTGCCAGGATGAGTTTAATTTTGCGGTTAGAAGTGGTTACCTTGTCCATGCATGTGCCTCCTTATTGATTTCGTCAACCTTGTTATATGGAGCATCAGACAGGTCACCGACATCATCATGCCCATATGTTGTATGAAACGGCCCATTGAAGGGCCTATTCCAGTCTTCCGTCCTCCGGCGAGCCAATGGGGATCAGCATGGAAATTTTCGTCCCTGCACCAAGCTGGGAATCAATATCCAGACGCCCCTCCAAAAGCTCCACCCGCTCCTGCATGCCAATCATGCCGAAGTTCACGCCCTTGCCCAGCTTTGCCTCCACAATCCCCACATCGAAGCCTGTGCCGTTATCCTGAACGGTGATTTTCACCATCTTGGCCTGGAAGGTCAAATCCAGGGTCACATAGGATGCATTGGCATGCTTGTACACATTGGAGAACGCCTCTTGCACCAACCGGTAGACTGCTACTTCCATCCCCGACGGCAGCCGGCATTCCCGTCCATACAGCTCAAACTTGGTGCGGATCTTGGTCTTGTCCTCATAATCCTGAATAAACTTCCGCAGGGTCGGAACCAACCCCAGATCATCCAGCGCCATGGGCCGCAGATTGAAGATAATCTTGCGGACCTCCTCCAAGCCGCTTCGCAGCTGGCCCTTCAGATCCCGGAGCTCCTCTTTAACGGAATCGATCTCCTGACGGTTCAGCATACGTTCGGTAATCTCCGTCCGCAGCACCACATTGGCCATAGTCTGGGCCAAGCCGTCATGAATTTCCCGGGCAATGCGCTTGCGCTCATCCTCCTGGGCAAGGATAATTTTCAGGCCCAGCAGCTGGCGGTTCTTGGCGGATTCGAGGATACGTGTTACTTGGTTCAAATCCCCCGTTAGATATTCCAGCACCACATTCATCTGGGAGACCAGAGATTCCGCCCTCTCCACTTGCTTATCGACATTTTTAATCCTTTTTTGCAGTTCATCCCGTTTTTGCTTCAGATAATTTTCTTTTTCCCTGGCCAGGGTCAGCTGAAGCTGCATGCTGGTGGCTGCTTCATACGAAATCCGGATGTCATTCTCCGTAAATTTTTGAAAGTCCCGGCTCACTTCCGTAAGCCGGACTCTCGCCCGTTTATAAGACAGCTCCAACTTGTCCACTTGATCAATCGTGCCGGATACATCCGCCAATACGGACTGAAGCTCTTTATTGAGTGATTCGCGTTCGGCCCGGGCACTCTCACAGATTTCATAGATTTGGTACTT
>JAQSYT010000478.1 GCA_029256065.1 Paenibacillaceae bacterium | reverse complement strand
TTACGTTGATACAGGAAGCATCGCACCCGGCAAACAGGCGGATTTGTTGTGGCTGGCCCCGGATATGACTCTATTGGGCGTTTGGCTGAACGGACGCCTGCTGGAAAGGCAGGTGTAACGGCCTATGGGACAGCCGTTATATAAGGTTCCCGCTTTGCCGGAGGCCGGGCTTCCGCAGGAATTGCAGCCAGGACCTTTGCCTCTGGCGGTAGCATCTGCACCCTGGCCGGAATACGGCGGGTTTCCTCAAACGGAGGTTTTCTTGTGGAGTTCGGCAACGGGCCTCCATGTGAAATTCCAGGTTTGGGAATCCAAACCCCGGACGGTTTGGCAGCATCACAATGAACCGGTATATGAGGACAGCTGTGTGGAGTTCTTTTTGCAGCCATGCCCTGCCAGTGATAACCGGTATGTGAACTTCGAGATGAATGCGGCTGGAACCCTGCTTCTGCAGATTGGTACGGACCGCAGCGACAGACAATTTCTCGATCCGTCCGGGTATACCCGCTTTGCCATAGAGGTCAGCGGCGCATTCCCGCCGGTAAAGCACAGCCCTTCAGCTGATCCTTGCTGGGAAGCGGCGTACACCATTCCTTTTGATTGGCTCACCAGCCTTTTCCATGACTTCCGGCCAACGCCGGGCTGGGAAATGCGGGGCAATTTCTACAAATGCGGCGACCGGACCGCCTCCCCCCATTATGGCTGCTGGAGCCCGGTGACCTCTGCCCAACCCGATTTTCACCGGAGCTGCGACTTTGGACGGATTATTTTATGACGCACTGGTCTATGAATGAAAAAAAGCCCCTGAGAAAGCATTCCGCTTTCCCTGGGGCTTTAGCATTTATAGTATTGCGTCCAATTTTACACGCCGGAATAGGCAGAGAAGGCGCCGTCAACCGGGATGATGACACCGTTGACGAAGCCGGAGGCCTTTTCGCTGACCAGATACAGCAGGGTGCCCACCAGCTCCTCGGCTTCGCCGAAGCGTCCCATGGGGGTGCTGTTCAGAATCTTCTCGGTCCGCGGCGTCGGTGTGCCGTCCGGGTTCTTCAGCAGCTTCTCGTTCTGTGCGGTGACGAAGAAGCCAGGCGCAATGGCATTGACCCGGATGCCCACGCGGGACATGTGCACAGCCAGCCATTGGGTAAAGTTGCTCACCGCTGCTTTGGCACCGCTGTATGCGGGAATTTTGGTCAGCGGCGTAAAGGCGTTCATGGAGGAAACGTTGATGATGGTGCAGCCCTTGCGGCCGACCATATCCACGGCAAACTCCTGGGAGGGCAGCAAGGTGCCCAGGAAGTTCAGGTTAAACACAAACTGGATGCCCGCAGGGTCCAGATCGAAGAAGGTGATGGTATCCTCCAGCTTCTCCTTCAGATCCCCTTCGAAGAGATATTCCTTGGTGGTGGTGCCTTTGGGATGATTGCCCCCGGCGCCATTGATGAGAATATCGCAGGGTCCCAGCTCAGCCAGAACAGTCTCGTGTGCCGCTTTCAGGCTGGCTTTATCCAGTACATCGGCTTGCACGCCGATAGCATTGCCGCCCAGGGCTTTGACTTCCTCCGCTTTTGCTTGGGCTGGCTCCAGAGCCCGGTCCAGAATGGCCACCTTGGCGCCGCACTCGGCCAGTGCAAATACAAATTGTGAGCACAAAACACCTGCGCCCCCAGTAACAACCGCGACTTTCCCCTTCAAATCTATGGAAAACGGCAAGGATGACATGATAGCTTATACCCCTTTCGCTGCTGCTGCATTGGACTTGCGGATAGCCTCCGCCAGCCCGTTGATATAGACGGCACCCAGAGCCCGGTCATACAAGCCGTAGCCGGCTTTACCGGTTTCGCCCCAGATCATACGGCCATGGTCCGGACGGAAAGGCCCGTCGAAGCCGTAATCCACAAACGCCTTAACCACTTCGTAGAAATCCAACGTACCGCAATCCGACAGGTGGCCGGACTCGTAGAAGGAGCCTTCCCCGGTAATCTTCACATTCCGCAGATGGGCAAAATGAATCCGGTTTTTGACGCCGCCAAAGTATTTAATCATATCCACATAGTCGTTCTTGGCATCGCAGCCCAAGGAGCCGGAGCAAAGCGTCAGACCGTGATACGGGGAATCGTACAGGCTCAGGAAACGGTCCAGATTGGTTTTATTGGTAATAATCCGGGGCAGCCCGAAGATGGACCAGGGCGGATCATCCGGATGGATGGCCATTTTGACATCACTTTCGATGGCAGCGGGAAGAATGCCCTCGATAAAGTATTGCAGATGCTCCCACAGCTTCTCCTCCGTCATGCCCTCATATTGCTTCAGCAGGCCGCCCAGACCGCCTTCGCCGTAGGAGGTATCCCAACCCGGCAGCGAGAGCTCGCCCAGCTTCGGGTCCATACGGGCCACAGTTTCAGCATCATATTGGAGTGTAGTGGAGCCATCCGGCAAACGGTATTCCAGATCGGAGCGGGTCCAGTCGAACACAGGCATGAAGTTGTAGCAAATCACCGGAATGCCCGCTTTACCCAGGTTGCGGATGGTTTCGCAATAGTTGGCAATATAGCGGTCGCGGCTGGGCAGGCCCAGCTTAATGTCCTCGTGAACAGGCACGCTTTCGATGACGGAGATCTTCAGCCCTACACTTTCCACACGCTTTTTCAATGCCTCGATTTTGTCCATGGGCCAAACTTCGCCCACGGGCACATCATAAATCGCAGTCACAATCCCCTTCATGCCCGGAATCTGGGCAATGTACTCAAGCTTGACAGGATCACTGTCGCCGTACCACCGGAATGTCATTTCCATGGATGTCTGCACCCCTTGTGAATTATTGCACTTAACTTGCATACTAGTATACTAGCATGTCAGAGTCGCGTGTGCAATAATCTCTTGAAGAAGACACTAAACCGTCAAAACCGCTTGAAATATTCGCCAGCTGTTGTTATTCTAGTATTATAAGTATGGCAGCCGTGAAGCACACCTGCCGGTTCTCCTATCGGAGAGCTGGTGCG
>JAQSYT010000477.1 GCA_029256065.1 Paenibacillaceae bacterium | reverse complement strand
GCACCCGGTTGCTGACAAATTCCAAAAAGCCCTTCAGCCCGTCAATAAGATCAGGAGCCTGGCCCACCATTTCGTTGGTGATGCCGGTTAAGGCCACAATCTCCTCCGGCACCTGGCGTTTGGGGTTGACCAAGGTATAGAAGGTTTCCTCACATACCTGGTCCCCCTTTACCAGAATAGCGCCAATGGAGAGGATTTCATCCCCGTTATATGGAGAGAATCCCGTGGTTTCCAAATCAAAAACCACCGCCTCCAGCGTATCCAGCTGCACATCATACAGGGAATTTTTCCGCTGCTCCTTCATGACGGACCGGATAAAGGCCATTTGCTGCGCGTTCCGCGAATCAAACATGGACGTGATGGCAGGGGTCAGCCCTCCCATCTTATACAGCTGCCACATTCGACCTGCAGGTCCCGGATCCTTCATCCGTATCCCTTCTTCCCTTAAACTATTCCCGTTCCTTTAAATCTCCTCGTCCTGCATCTCTTTTTCTACATATTTATGAAGCTTTTGTCCAACCTTCAAGGCAAACTTCAGCTCGTTCTTGCGCTCCTTGGTCAATTTGGACCCGGGCAGAATCCCTCCCGACTGGTAGAAGCCGTCTTCCAGCTTGGAGGTGGTCAGCGAACGGAGCTTGAGTACCGTCAAAACAGCGTTGCGCCATTGGGTAATTGCTTCGGGGTCCTCCGCTTCCTGGCGCTCCATCTCGGCAATTCTATCCAAGGTGTTAGAATCGGCGATGCCGTGACTGATGGCAAGCAGCCGGATGGCGTTGACCAGCGGAATGTAGGCGCCGTATTTAATGTCAATGCCCCCCATGTCCTCCCCAAACCGTTCAGGAATCAAATTGCCCAATACGCCCAAGGAAACCTTGCGTCTCAGCGTATTACGCAGCATATGCGCCAGCAGCCTGCGGTCGGAGGCCACCCGGTTCAGCAGCAAACGCTTCAAGCTTTCGCCAAGCCTCTCGTCTCCGCTGATGCAACGGGAATCGGCAATGATCAGGGTGTACCGGATATTCTCCCAATTCGGTTCATCCAGCCATGCATGGATGGTGGCATACCAGCTGTCGGCGCTTTGCGTCCAGGATGGGTTGCTGCACATCACATCACCTTCGCAAGGCGGATAGCCTAATTGGAACAGCACCTCCACAATCTCCGTACCCAGCCGTTTAAAAAAAACATCCGCCGCTTCCTTCATATCCGCTTCCGGCTCTTCATAAATCAAGCCGCTGTCCTGATCGCTCCACAAGGTCTGTTCACGGCGTCCGCCGCTCCCGAACAAAACCATGGCATATGGGAGAGGAGGCGGGCCTAACCCGGCTTGAAGCAGGTTGTCCTCCGCTTTTTTGACGGCAAATTGAATCCAGGCATCATGCAGCGTATTGATCCAGTCGTTCCAATCTCCGGGAAACGCGTCAAGGGGCTGCGCCAGGAGCTGCTCATGGATTTGGTCTCGCAATCCGCGCAATGTATTCAGGTCTGAGCTTCGCGCAATGGTCTTACGAATCTCCTCCAGGTGGAGTTCCATAGACATTGTCCCCTTCCGTCTTTAACTCCTAGGATAAATGCCTGACGGTGTTTTCACCGCCGCGCGTCTATCCAGAAGTAGAGCCGCTTCCTCGTATATATTTTTCCGGCACTTTAAAACAGAATCAGAAGGCTACGGCCCCGGTAAGGACCACCTTCTGATTCCATTTTAACATAGAAGATAAGCTTCCTGTGGCCCAAGAATTGCGGCCGGCCTCAAGTTATGATCAGCCTGTGACGTTGTAGCCGCTGGCTTTCTTCATTTGTTCCGGATAGCCGTAGGAGCCGTGCTCGCTCAAGTCGAGACCGATTACTTCTTCCTCTTCGGTTACGCGGAGACCGATCACCTTCTTGATCACCCACAGAGCAGCGAAGGATACCACGAATGCGAATACGCCGGAAGTCAATACGCCGTAGAGCTGAACCAGCAGTTGGTCGAAGCCGCCGCCGTAGAGCAGACCTGCTTTACCTACGCCAACCTTATCAGCCAGTTCTCCAGTTGCGAAGAAGCCGGTAGAGATGGTGCCGATAATACCTGCAACGCCGTGAACAGACAGAACGCCAACCGGATCATCAATCTTAATCTTGTCGAAGAACTTCATAGTGAAGTACATCAGGCCGCCTGCAACTATACCGATTACCACTGCTGCCCAAGGCTCAACGAATGCGCAGGATGCAGTGATTGCCACAAGACCGGCCAAAGTGCCGTTCAGCATTGTCGGGATATCTGCCTTGCCCAGGAAAATCCAAGATACGACCAGTGCTGCAACTGCACCTGCTCCAGCTGCCAATTGTGTGTTGAAAGCGACATAGCCGAAGAAGCCATCGCCTACAGCAACTGTGGAGCCTGCATTAAAGCCGAACCAGCCTACCCACAAGAGCAAAACGGATACAGTGGAGAATACTTGGTTATGCCCTTGAATGGCATTAACAGTTCCGTCCTTGTTGTATTTGCCGATACGGGGCTTGAGCAGAATAGTGGCTGCCAGAGCCGCTGCCGCGCCGGTTAAGTGAACAACGGTGGAGCCTGCAAAGTCTTGCTTGCCATGGGATGCGAGCCAGCCGCCGCCCCAGATCCAGTGGGCAATAACCGGGTAGATGACTACTCCGAAGATAATGGTGAAGATCAGGTACACGGACAGCTTGGCGCGTTCAGCGAAACCGCCCCATGCGATGGAGAGGGATACCGCGGCGAAGGCCAGCTGGAACAGGAAGAAGATGGAGGTTCCTGCAATGCCGCCTTCTACGATCTTGCTGGGGTTAAAGAAGGCTTCGGACAGACCGCCCAGAAGGGAGGTGCCCTCGGTGAAGATCAGACTGTAGCCCACTGCCCAGAATACCAAGGTGCAAAGGCCTGTGGCAAAAATGGTTTTACCGGCGACGTGTCCGGCAATTTTCATACGGGTGGAGCCAACTTCAAGAAGGATAAACCCGCCTTGCATCAACAGAACCAGGACTGCGGCTACCATTAC
>JAQSYT010000476.1 GCA_029256065.1 Paenibacillaceae bacterium | reverse complement strand
CCGTTTATCACTTCGCCAATAATAACACGCACTTTGGATGTACCGATGTCCAGACTCACAATGACGTCATTGTTGCTCAACCGATGGCACCTCCTGTTCTTCGTCTTAACGCCCCATAATATGAAAATGGGGTCTTGGGCCGGATGCTTCTGTATGTATTCAACAGGAGCCCCGGATTCCCTCTTTTTTCAACATTTTTTTTGTTGGAAATATATACCCTGAAAGGCTGCATGGACTGCAGCTTACGGGTCTATAAAGCTATTAAACTCCATAATTTTAATTTTAACATTATTTCCAAGCAATGAGTAGTCCTAATTACCGATTCGCAAGCCCTATATCGTCATAACTAGGTCCTTGCCACAGGCTGGATTAGTGATGACGGCTTCGAATTTGGCGGAGTCAAATTGAAGGGGCTCTTCCGCATAACCAGGTCCTTGCCTCAGGCTGGATTAGTTATGGACGGCTGGACGTCCTGTTGTTTCCTCCCTAGCCATTGGCGTTGCCTGGCACCCCATTGGTTTTAGGGGTTGGAGTAGGCTTGGAGGACTCCTTGGCGGGACTGCTGGCTTGTCCCTTGGTGGGTGTGGCTTTAGGCGCGCTGGAGGCTTTGGCCGGACTGGATTTGGCCGTTTTGTCCCCGGAAGCCGCTTCTCCTTCAAAGGGAGCATGGCGGATTTGCTCCAGCATGGTGATTACCCCGGAATCCTTGCCCCGTTCCTTTAGCTCATTGGTAAGAAACCCCAGGTATTGAATGTTTCCTGGAAGATATTCGATGGTGGTCAGCACTTCATAGCGGGACCGGGTGTAGATTTTGATGCGGTCTTCATATGCGGTGGTTGGATCGGGCCTGATTTCGGAAATGTCAGAGAGATACTGCTGCGGAACCTGGGACAAAGCCCAGCACAGCCTGGCCTTCAGCGAATTATCCGCTGCCCAGCCGGAGAGAATGGGCATATCCAGGGGAACATTAGCCGCCTGCCCGGCTACGGGCAAAGCGCTACCATCGGCAAGGAGCACCTCCTTGGTGCCATCCTCCGCCAGCTGGAACGCCACTCTTCTGTATTCCTTTACGTGAAGCTTCATGACGCCCGGAAAGCTCTTTACGGCCTCCACCGATTCAATAAATGGATGTTTTTTGACATTGGTCTGAACGGTGCTTGTCCCCAACGTAAAAAAGTTATCGCCGGTTCTCGCACCGGAAGCCGCAATAATCTCTTCTGCCGAAACCAGCTCATTGCCCTCCACCTGAATCTGTGAAATTTTGCTGATGGAGGATTGAAAGAACAGCACCAGGAATAAAGTGATAAAAAAAACAATGACCAGTCTGCGCAGTTTACCGCTGCCGCGCCTATCCTTGGGACCGGCAGGCTTCATGGCAGGTACGGCGTTTGCCTTGGACAATCCAACACCTTCTTTTTCCCGGGCGGGCAGAATGAGGCATGGCCGGGACGCCATGCGAACGCATATCCCGCACCCTCCGCTTTATGTGGCGGCTGATGCGGGTTATGCCATTAAGACCTTTGTTATGCCTCGGACACCAGCTTCCCGGCTGCAGGACTGCCGGTATTCCACGCCGCCGGAGTAACCGAGGCGTCAGTCCGGGTGATGCAGGCTCCGAGGCGGGCCAGCATTTCTTCTATTCTATCATATCCGCGGTCAATATGATGAATTTGTTCCACAACTGTAATGCCGCGCGCAGCCAGCCCCGCAATGACCAGAGCAGCTCCGGCACGCAGATCTGTAGCTTCCACAGTGGCCCCGTAGAGGCGGGGAACGCCGCGGATATAAGCATTGGCCTGATCGATGCGGATGTCCGCCCCCATACGGGCCAGTTCATCCACATGCTTGAATCTGCCTTCAAAAATCGTTTCCTTAATTATACTCATTCCGTCTGCTAGAGATAGAAGCACCATCACCTGGGATTGGAGATCCGTAGGGAATGCAGGATGGGGGGAAGTGACAATCCGCTCCACCGCTTTAGGTCTTCCATGGCAGCTTACATGTATTATATCACCATCGATGGAAATTTGAACACCGGCGCGGCGGAGTGCGTGGATAGCGGAAGTGAGATGGGAGGAGTTGGTGTTTTCGAGTGTAATGCTGCCCCGTGTGACAGCGGCTGCGATCATGAGTGTGCCGGTTACGATCCGGTCCGGTATGACGGAATAAGTGACGGGTACCAGCATGGGGACACCTTTGATGGTAATGGTATCAGTGCCCGCTCCGTAGATATTGGCCCCCATGGCATTAAGGAAATTCTGAAGGTCCTGGATTTCCGGCTCCCTGGCAGCATTATGAATGGTGGTCAGACCATCTGCCTTAGCGGCAGCCATCATAATATTCTCCGTTGCCCCGACGCTGGGAAAATCAAGGTAGATATCATTGCCGATTAAATGACTGGCAGTGCAGACGATCCGGTTGCCGGATTCCTCCACCCTGGCGCCCAATGCTTCCAGCCCCAGAAGGTGAAGATTGATTTTGCGCTCCCCGATGGCACAGCCGCCGGGCTGATACACCCGAACCTCGCCAAACCTGGCCAAGAGAGGTCCCATCAGGAAGATGGACGATCTCATCTGCCCCATCAGCTCCTCGGGGATATGGGAGGAATGCATCAGCGCCGTATTGATGATTACGGTGCCGTTTGCCAATTCCGCCTTGCATCCGAGGGACCTTAATATATCCAGCATAACGTGGATATCCAGCAAATCCGGCACGTTTTGGATACGGTGCACCCCTTTGGCCATAACCGACGCCGCCAGAATCGGCAGCGCCGCATTTTTGGCGCCTTGGATGCGAACCGTTCCCGTTAGTGGTCTGCCGCCTTCGATGACCAGCTTCTCCAAAGTTCCACCTCCGTAAAAGTTTTCCGTGAGAAGAAACAACTGCCCCGCTAGGGTGTGTTTGCAAACACGCCCTAGGTCTTAAGCGGAGAAGCATCTCTTTTTACCGGCCTGAAGCTTCGTATCCGCATACCGGACACGGGCTGTCTGGCCAGTGAAGGAAAACC
>JAQSYT010000475.1 GCA_029256065.1 Paenibacillaceae bacterium | reverse complement strand
TGCGATCACCCCTGCCAGGGCCAGTCCGGCAATGACCAGAAACATCAGAAGGGCTGCCAGCTTCATGATGGCCAGCGTATTCTCCAGTCTCTCAAAGCCTTTTGTTCCCCATATGATGACCAGCAGCCCCAATACCCCGTATCCTGCGGCAAAACACCACATGGGCACGGAAGGGAACCAGAAGCGGGTGAAGAGGGACAAGGCCGCCAGCTGGCTGCCCATTATGAGCAGTTCAGAGGACCAATACACCCAGCCGCTGCTGAAGCCTGCCCAACGCCCATACGCCTTTTGCGCATAAGACCGGAAGGAGCCCTCCAGCGGATGCTCCGCCGTCATGCGGGCCAGCTGGTCGAATACCAGATAAGTGCCGATGGCGGCCAGGCCGAAATTAAACAGCACGGACGGTCCGCCGATCTCAATGGCGATGGCAGAGCCCAGAAAAAAACCTGTACCGACTGTACAGGCTATGCCCAGCAGCGACAATTGCCACCATGGCAGCAGCTGCTCCTGCGGAGGAGCTTTGCCGTTTTGCTTCATTTGGTGAGTCTCCTTAGGCAAACACGTGATTTTCGGAATGCTTTGTCCAGTTGTTTCATGGGTTTACTATATCCATTCGCCGCGGGTTTATGTAAGAAAATGGGGGGTGATAATCGTCATTGACATAGCTATATCAACATAATATAGTTGTGGAAAGTGATTGTTTTTTAGAGAAAGGAACATGCCACCATGAATGCCCAAAAAATCCGGAAAGCGATACTTCTTTTTTCGATGCTGGTGTTTCCCGTCACGTTGAACTACTTCTCCCCCTATCTTATTGTCCAAGGGAGCTTTGCCGGGATCGTATCCGGCAGCTTCCTGCTGTTCGCCGGATTGCTTCTGACCTCGCTGATATTCGGAAGAGCCTTCTGCGGCTGGGTTTGTCCGGCGGGAGCCCTGCAGAAGGCCTGTGCCGGGCTGAACGGCCAACCAACCGGCCCCAGGCAGAACCGGATCAAATATTGGATATGGACCCCTTGGGTGGGGGCCATTCTTGCGGGATTCATATCGGCAGGGGGAATCAGGGAGGTGCAGCCTCTTTATTTCACCGACCATGGCATCTCCGTTTCCAATAATTACGCCTATATCACCTACTTCCTGGTGGTGGGTCTGATTGCGGGCACGGCTCTGCTGTTGGGGCGGCGCTCCTTCTGCCACTCCCTGTGCTGGATGGCGCCTTTTATGGTCATCGGCAGCCGGATTAAGAACAAGCTGAACGCCCCCTCCCTCCATCTGGAGGCGGCCGCATCCAAGTGTGTATCATGCAAAGCCTGCGACAGAGCCTGCCCCATGAGCCTTCGGGTGAGCCAGATGGTGGCCAAGGAGCAGATGGACCATGATGAATGCATCCTCTGCCGGAATTGCGTGGACGGCTGCCACAAGGACGCCATCCGGATCCGTTTTGGAAGGCGGTAGGGTCAAGAGACTTCCTCAAACCGGTTTCATTGACAGCTCCCTATCAAAAGGACTATAATCCGCATATCATTTTGATATAAGGGGCGTCGGAATGGCCAAAGAGAACACAACCATCTATATTATTCTGGGGTTGTTGAACCATGAGGATTTAAGCGGCTACGATATCAAAAAACGGGCGGATTACATGATCGGAAGCTTCTGGGAAATCGGCTACGGGCAGATTTATCCCACTCTGGCCAAGCTGGAGCAGGAGGGGCTGGTGACCAAGCGGGTCAGCGAGGAGAGCAAAGGACCGGAACGGAATCTATATGCTATAACCGGAGCGGGCCGGGAGGTGCTGACCCAATGGCTGAAGGTTCCCGAGCAGAAGGAATACACCAAGTACGAAATTCTGCTGAAGCTTTTCTTCGGCAGCCTGGTTCCCGTGGAGGAAAGCACTAAGCGGATTGACGCCTTCAAGGTCCGGCATACGGAAAATTTGAAAATGATCGAGATGTTTAAGGCCAATTTGCAGCGGGTTATGGGCGAGGATCAGGACCATCTGTTTTTTTATATTACGGTTTTGTTCGGGGAGCGGATTTACAATGCTTATCTGGAATGGGCGGATGAGGCGTTGAAGCTGCTGCAGGAAACCCCGGAAAAGGGACAGGAGCCATCATGAGAATCATCATTTCGCCGGCCAAAAAGATGAAGACGGACAATGATATCTTCGGCAGCAGGCGTCTGCCGCAATTTATGAACGAGGCCGAAAACCTTCTGGCCTACCTGAAGGGTTTGCCTTATGAAGAGGCGAAGGCCATCTGGAATTGCAATGACGCTATTGCGGAGCTGAATTACGGACGGATTCAAAGCATGGATTTGCAGCGCAACCTGACCCCGGCGATTTTCTCCTATGAGGGGATTCAATACCAGTACATGGCACCCAACGTGCTGCAGATGGAGGAGCTGGATTATTTGCAGAAGCATCTGCGCATTCTGTCCGGCTTTTATGGAATGCTGCGGCCTTTTGACGGGGTGGTGCCTTACCGGCTGGAGATGCAGGCGAAGCTGAACGGGCCTGAGTTGAACTCCCTGTATGCCTTTTGGAACCGGAAGCTGGCGGACCAGCTGTTTGCGGAGAGCCGCGTGATCGTCAACCTGGCCTCCAAGGAGTACAGCAAATGCATTTCCGCTTATACGGGAAAAGGCATCCGGTTCATCACCTGTGTGTTCGGGGTTCGGATCGGGGGCAAGGTGGTGGAGAAGGGCACGCTGGTCAAAATGGCCAGGGGAGAGATGGTCCGGTATATGGCCGAACAACGGATTAAGTCGGTGGAGGAGATCAAGGGCTTTGACCGGATGGACTTTGGCTTTGAGGAGGAGCTGTCGGACGGGGATACCTTGGTGTTTATCCAAAAGAACAAGCCTGCGGGATGAGTCTTCCGCAGGCTTGTTCTTTCAATTCGACGTGTTCTCTGCCCGTGTACCCTGAAGGTATCAATCATAAAGATGTTGGCTTTGCGGAACTTTTGTTTTTAACAAAAGACTGCATGAACCAATACCCAGATAAAACGTTTAG
>JAQSYT010000474.1 GCA_029256065.1 Paenibacillaceae bacterium | reverse complement strand
ATATTGCCCCATCAGCACAGTACGGTTGCCCAGCATCAGAAGGGAGGAGAAGGAGTATGCCAGGAATGGGGGAGAAAGGGGCTTCAATTCCCCCCGTCCTGAAGCATCCCGAAAAGCCTCCGCCATAATGTGGTGGATCCGTTCCTCCGCCTGGCGGATTTCCTTCACCTGGTCCGGTGAAAGCCGGGTTTCCGCTTCCTTCAGCATGGTCATGAGATCAGGCCGGGTTTCGTGAAGATGACCAGCTGCGATCAGGATCAGGCGTTCCTTCAGCGTTCCCGGTCCGGCCAGCATTTCCAGCGTCTTATCCGCTGCATGGCCCAATAAATGGACGACCGCTTGGGTAAACAGCACCGATTTATTGGAATAATAGTAATAGATAGTCGCTTTGGTTACTTGGCAGTCCATGGCGATCTGTTCCAGAGAGATCTGCTCGTAGCCCTTCTCCATGAACAGACGGGCTGCCGCCTCTAACAGCTGCGCTTCGATTCCGGCTTGGGAATCCGGTGTTTTCGGCGGACGCCCCGGAGGACGTTTTCTTTTTAGATCCAAACCCTTCACTTCCCCTTGAATAATTAACCCGTCGGTATATATAATAGGATTGTTGTACTTATTATAAATAAAAGCGGCTTTGAAAGCTATAAGCCACATTCGGAAGAAGGAGCGTCGGTTATGTCCAAAAATCAGCTATGGGAGCAATACGGCCGTATAGTAGCCGGTCCAAGCACCAAATGGGTCACCATTCTGATCTGGGTTCTGCTGGCAGGCGGCTTAAGCATGCTTCTGCCCTCGGCCAAAAGCCAGGAAAACAACAATGCCGCCAATCTGCCTGCGGATTCGCCTTCTGTAGTCAGCGAGGCTTTAGCCGCCAGGGAATTTCCAGGGGATGCAGGAGTACCCGCATTACTGGTATGGCACCGTTCCGGCGGGATGCAGGAGGGGGACCTGTCCGGAATCCAGAATGTGACCCGCGCCTTGGAAAAGGAACCCTTGACCCACCAGCTCATGGTGCCGCCCCTGCACAATATGCCGCCTCAAGCACTGCGGGGCCAGCTCTCACAGGACCAGACCACATTGGTATTTCCGGTGATGTTCAAGAAGGGTTCGGATACAGATGGCCTCAAGAGCGATCTGGAAACGCTGAAGGAAAAGACGGCAGCACTTGTAGGCGCCGATCCCTTCGCCGCCAAAACGGATGGTGCGGAGCTGAGCGCCCGGGTATCCGGACCCGTGGGCATCCAGGTGGATGCGGTAGGACTTTTTAAAAGCGCGGATGTTTCCTTATTGATCGGCACCGTGCTCCTGGTTTTGATCATATTGCTTCTGATCTACCGTTCGCCAATTCTGGCGCTGATTCCCATTGTGGGAGTGGGCTTTGCCTATGCGGTGGTAAATCCGCTCATCGGCTGGATCGCTTCCATGGGCTGGATTGAGGTAGATTCCCAAGCCATGTCCATTATGACCGTACTCCTGTTCGGCGCAGGCACGGACTACTGCCTCTTTCTTATCGCCCGGTTCCGGCAGACACTAAAGGAGGAGAAGGACAAGACCAAGGCGCTGCTGAATGCCATCGGCGATGCCTCGGGAGCAATTGCCATGAGCGGCTTCACCGTGGTGCTTTCTCTCTTGGCGCTGCTTTTGGCTAAATATGGGGCATATCACCGCTTTGCCGTTCCTTTCAGCCTGTCTATTCTCATCATGGGCATTGCCAGTCTGACTCTGGTTCCCGCGCTGCTGGCGGTTCTCGGCCGGACATCCTTCTATCCCTTCATCCCGCGGACCCGGGACATGCTGGAGGAGCGGGCGGCCCGCACAGGCAAGCCGGTTCCGCCTCTGCGGCCCGCACATCCCTACAGCAGCATCTTCGGCGGCTGGATTGTGAAGAAGCCATGGACGGTGGCTTTGTCGGCGGCAATCCTGTTGGGGCTGCTGGCGTCCTTCGCACCAAGGATTGCCTATACCTTCGATACCTTGTCCTCGTTTCCGGAGGACATGGAATCCCGCCAGGGCTTCGCAATCATTGCCGAGCAATTCAGCCCCGGTGAGCTTGCCCCCGTCAAGGTGATACTGGACACAGACGGCAAGCAGGTGGACGGCGCAGCCGCACTTAAGGCCCTGCCCTTCGTCAGCAAGGTGTCCGAACCGGTTGCGGGCAAAACGGATCCTACGTTGGCCGCTTATGAAGTGGAGCTGAACATGAACCCGTATTCGGCCGAAGCCATGGATACCATTCCCCAGCTGCGCAGTGCGGTGGAGAAGGCGTTGGACGCTGCCGGTGTGGCGGAGAGCTCCGCTAAGGTATGGGTTTCCGGCCAAACAGCCACCCAGTACGACACCAGAGCAACCGGCGATAGGGATGCGGCGGTTATCATACCGGTGGTTATTGCGCTGATTGCCCTGCTGCTGCTTGTTTATCTGCGGTCCATCATTGCTGTCGTTTATTTGATTGCCACGGTGCTTCTGTCCTATTTCTCCGCGCTGGGGCTGGGCTGGCTGGTGATTCACTATGTACTGGGAGCAGACGCCATCCAGGGCTTTATTCCGCTCTATGCCTTCGTGTTCCTGGTGGCACTGGGCGAGGACTACAATATCTTCATGATCTCCGGCATCTGGCAAAAAAGCCGCTCCATGCCTCTTTCCCGGGCGATTCGGGAGGGCGTTATGGAAAGCGGCTCGGTCATCACTTCTGCAGGCCTGATTCTCGCCGGAACCTTCGCGGTTTTGGGCACCCTGCCCATTCAGATTCTGGTTCATTTCGGGATTATAACGGCCATCGGCGTGCTGCTGGATACCTTTGTGGTACGGCCATTCCTGGTGCCTGCCTTGACCCGGCTTCTGGGCAAATGGTCCTTCTGGCCGGGGCGTTATACGCCCATTCCGGAGAAGGAGCCGGAGCTGCAGGCAGGGCGGTAATCCATAAGCTGGACATGGGCAGCTGGCCACGGGCAACTGAAGGCGGCAGTGCGTATCTGCCAGATCCGGCAGAACGCAGCAGCCCGCAAAATGCAAAAGTGCATTTA
>JAQSYT010000109.1 GCA_029256065.1 Paenibacillaceae bacterium | reverse complement strand
GCCCGTTTTGAGCTGGGCGACCAGCTCATCCTTGCTCATGCCCAGCATCCCGGACAGCTTCTCCGGGCCAAGATGGGGAAGCAGCTCTCCCCGCTTGTGGTGGGGATGCCCGTTTTCTTCATCAAACAGGCCTTTATGCTTCAACTGCTGGGCCAGATGGCTTTGCATTTTGGTCTTGATGGTGTCTGCCCGCTCGCGGGTCAGCTTGCCGCTTTGGACGGCTTCCTCCAGCTTAGCCGAACGGCCTGCCATAATTTTTTCTGCCAGGGAGGCTTCGTTTAAGCCCTTCTCCTTGGCAATATCCACAATACTTTTCCCGGTTTTCAGCTGGTCGGTCAGCGCCGACTTCTCCATACCGAGAATCTGCGCGGTCTCCTCATAGAAATGAGGTCCCGCCTTATGCAGCTCCACAGCCTGCTTGCGCCAGCGGGTCTGGAGCTCCTTCAAGCTTGTATAACGCTCTACTTGCTGGCCCTTGGCGCTCAGGCTGAAGGAACCAGCTGCGGAGGCATTCGCACTACCGCTTCCCACCAGCAGACATCCGGACAGCACCAACGATAAGGCCACCGCACTTGTTAAAGTTTTTCTGGCATAGAGGGGTTCCAATTCCATCACCTTCCTGTTCGTTTAGGCCATAGTATATCCGTATACCCGTCAATTATATCCGCCCAACCTTAAGATTAGGTTAATCCATGATGTTAAATTGATTACAAATCCTTCAGTCCGTATGTTACAAAGATATACGTGAACAGACAGGCAGGCGTTGCGGCGATAATTCCTAAGATTTTCTTAAGGCGCGCAACCCCTCACAATGTATTCGCTTACAAAATACCTTGTCCGGCAAATAAATAGTCAATAAACCAAGTTGCTAAAACATACATTTCATAATAAGATGGAAGAAAGCATTAATTTTCAGAACATTCAGTAAAAGTAATCATTCTAATAAGTCCTGCTTAGATTCTAATTGTTTTTAAGCCATAACCGGATCAATGAAACATGAGAGGACTATCCATCAAGGAGGGATTGCCGTGAATAAGAGTCATGAGGTGGAATATTGCAACCTGGAGCTGAGATTTGATCGGCGGCAAATCCGTTATTTTATTAAAGCATTGATTCAGGAGGGCTTCTCGCTGTACTGGAATGAGAGTGAACAGCATTTCATCATATCCATCCGTTCGGGCCGCAAGCTTGTGAAGCTGAAGTTCCAGCGTATCGGTGATAAATACAAAATTGTGGGTAATTATTCCATAAAGGATGAAAAGCTGGCGGAGCTCATGGAGAAAATGATCGGAGATACCCGCGGCCATGCCATAGTCAAACGATTCCGGGACCGGCAAATCCTGATCGAGAACATTATGTTCGGGGAAATCATCCGGTCTGTGGAGATTTCGGGGGTGGAGCATAAGGTGTTATTCCAACGGGAGCCAATGATCACGACGGAGCAGATTATTCAGGCCTTCAAGTCCAAGCGGGTAGAGGAACGGGCGCCGGTGCTGCGGCTGGAAATGGATTACGAGCTGGCCATTCTGTATGATGCTATGGCACTTGAGGATCATGAGGCAGTAGAAAAATCCAAGAGCCGGCTGGAAGAGATGAGACGGGAGTTGATCATGCTGGAATGCTGAACGGATGCGGGAATCCAAAAAGGTGAAATGAGTCCGGACAATAAGTCGGGCTCTTTCAATTTTTTGGATTGTTAACGTGTGCATGATGTGTTATCATGAGTATCGAGGTGAACGCGATGAACGTTACAATCAAGGATATCGCCCGGTTGGCGCAGGTCTCCCACACCACCGTATCGCGGGCGTTGAACGATAGTCCTCTGATCAACTCCGAAACCAAGGAGAAGATCAAGCAGCTGGCGCAGGAGATGGGCTACACCCCCAATTTCAGCGCTAAGAGCCTGGTTATGGACCGTTCCTATAATATCGGATTATTCTTCTCCACATTGAATACCGGCACATCGGCCGGGTTTTTCTATGAGACGGTCCGGGGTATAAACAGTGTAGTGAAGGATGCGTACAATCTGGTGGTGCGGGGGATCGACGACTACGAGCATTACCGGAGCATTCACCGCAAGAGCTTCGACGGCGTCATTGTTATGAGCCAAAGCGCCAAGGATGACCCATTCCTGCATCATTTATCCGAAGCGGGAATCCCCCATATCGTGCTGAACCGCAAGGTGGAGGGGTTGAAGGCCATCAACATTCTATCCGACGATTCCCATGGCTCCTATAGAGTCGTGAATCATATGATCAAAAAAGGGCACCGGCGGATCGCCATTATCTCTGGTAAACAAAACTTCCACTCAACCGTGGAGCGGAGAGACGGCTTTGTCCGCGCACTGCAGGATGCCGGAATCGAATTGAAGGAATCCTATCAGGTTGGGGCAAGCTATGATTTGAAAAGCGGCTATACGGCCATGCTTCAGCTGCTTGATCTGCCGGAGCGGCCCACCGCCGTTTTCTGCATGAACGATGATATGGCAGTCGGTGCTGTTAAGGCAGTGCATGATGCGGGACTGCAGGTCCCCGGGGATGTGTCCGTCGCCGGCTTCGACGACAGCATGTTCTCCGCTTATCTGTCGCCGGCCTTGACCACTGTCAAGCGGCCCATCGAAGAGATCAGCAGACAGGGTGCATTGGTGCTCCTGGAGAGCATCGAGCAAAAAAAACTGGCTCCGGATATTATCTATCTGCGTACGGAGCTGGTAGTGCGTGAATCGGTAGCAGAGCCTGCAAAGGCTTAGCTCATACATTTAGGGTGTGTCTGATAACTCCTCAACCGGGTTTTCAGACACACCCTAGGAAGCTGGTAAGGGAAAATACAGCGGCTATGCAATTCTGAAGCTCCGGTAAGCTTATCCTGCCTGACGCGGGATCCATGTTATTGGAGACAGGGCCGGTGTTTTTTGCCAAACGGATTCCTATGTAAGCGAAAACTAACCAAATTATGGAGGCGATTGACTGTGGGTGTCTATGCTAAGGCGATGGAAGGATTAAAAAAAGGCGAGACAACTGGAGATTGGGGTGTAAAGGTTTATCCGGGCTCCTATACAACACTGGATGGTGCTACCCTGCTCATGGTCAAGCACGGCGATGAGAAGTTCATCCTGGCCGCAGGCAGCGGGTCCTTCTATGATGAATTGACCGGCGAGGAAGAGGATGGCGGCAAAATCTGCCCTCTTACTCATGAGAACCGGCTGGTCCTGAATAAATATCTGCTGTATACCGTTCCCCGGGCCTTCGGCGCCGGAATCTCCACCATCGGGCTTGGTGACCGGCTTGGGCTGGCTTCCCCGGGTCATATTCAAACTGTCCGTGGACGGGATATCCGCCCCATTCTGGCTCAACAAAGCATCCGGGAGCTCAGCCTGACCGGACGGGATTACAACCAAGTGGTGGATGCAGCCTGCTTTGCGGTGTTCCAGGAGGGCTACAAGGACGGCTTCGGAGCCGACGGTGACCATCTCAAGGTGGAGGCCGACATCAAAATGTCCCTGGATATGGGCTTCACTATGCTGACTCTGGACTGCTCCGAGAAAATCGACAACACCATTGAAGGCTTGTCGGATGCGGAGCTTGAGGCCAAGTACCTGACCGTAGCGGAGGATCGCCGCAGCTACTACGAGAAGAAGTATCTGGATCTGGAATTTGAAGCCAAGGAGCACCGTTTGACCTTTGATAAGAAGAGTCTCATGAAGTATGTCCTGATTTATGGGGATGCCATTGAGTTTATGGTCTATATCTATGTGACGTATATTATTAATGCCGGACGGGTAGTGGACTTCGAAATTTCCATTGATGAGACAGCAACTCCCACCGATCCTGCCTCCCATTATCTGGTGGCGAAGGAATTGTACGACCGTGAGGTGGCCATCCACAGCATGGCGCCCCGCTTCTGCGGCGAATTCCAGAAGGGCGTCGATTACATTGGCGACCTGAAGCAATTTGAGAAGGAGCTGGCGGTTCATGCGGCTATTGCCGACCAGTTCGGCTACAAGCTCTCCATTCATTCGGGCAGCGACAAGTTCTCCGTGTTCCCGCTGGTTGCCGAGCATACCACAGGCCGCTTCCATGTGAAAACCGCCGGCACCAACTGGCTGGAGGCTGTGCGGATTGTGGCTAAGTTCAACCCGCAGCTCTACCGGAGGATGCATGCTTACGCGCTGGAGCATTTCCTTGAAGCCAAGGCGTATTACCACGTTACCACAGATATTGCCGCCATCAAGCCGCTGGATGAAACCGGGGACAGCGCCCTTCATACTTACATGGACGACAACAACGCCAGACAGCTGCTTCATATTACTTATGGATTATTGCTGCAAGCCAAGAATGAAGCGGGAGAGCCGTTGTTCAAATCCGAGTTCTTCCATACCTTGTCTGAGCAGGAAGAGCAATATGACGCCGCATTGGCTTCCCACATCGGCAAGCACCTGCGTCTCTTGAACAAGTAACGTTCCGCCCATCATTCCAATTTCAATCACACGGAGGTTATGGTCATGAGCATCCTGGAAACACTACTGCGCGATATCCCGGTTCCGCGGGTCGTGCGCATCCGCCAGCGTTTTGACAATACCAAGCTTGCCGATCCCGTTGCCGCACTCCAGGAGGAGCTGAAGAAGCCCGGCACTCTGGATGCCATCAAGCCTGGCCAGCAGGTAGCCGTAGCGGTGGGCAGCCGCGGCATCGCCAATATTGCCGCCATTACCCGGGCTACTGTGGATGCCATCAAGGAGATTGGAGCGCATCCTTTCCTTGTTCCCTGCATGGGCAGCCACGGCGGCGCGACAGCAGAAGGCCAGAAGGAAGTGCTGCACCATCTGGGCATCGATGAGGACACCATGGGCGTCCCTGTACGATCTACGATGGAGGTAATCAAGCTGGCGGAGCTGCCGAATGGCCTGCCGGTTTATGTGGACAAATACGCCAATGAGGCAGACGCCATTGTGGTGATCAACCGGGTGAAGCCCCATACGGCCTTCCGCGGCCGGATCGAAAGCGGGATCATGAAGATGATCTCCATCGGCTTGGGCAAGCAGAAGGGGGCAGAAGCCTGCCACCAGCTGGGCTTCAAGTATATGGCCGAGAATGTGCCGGCTATGGCCAACATTATGCTGGGCAAGCTGCCCATTGTATTCGGCATCGCCCTGATTGAGAATGCCTATGATGAAACCTGCGGAGTGGAGGCCCTGCCCGCAGCTGATATTGAAAGCCGGGAGGAGGAGCTTCTGAAGGAAGCCAAGTCCCGCCTGCCGCGGATTCTCTTCGATCAGCTGGATGTGCTGGTTATCGACTACATCGGCAAGAATATCAGCGGGGACGGTATGGACCCCAATATCACCGGCCGTTATCCCACCCCGTACGCTCATGGCGGTCCGGATGTGACCAAGATGGCGGTGCTGGATCTGACGCCGGAAACCAAGGGCAATGCCAATGGAGTGGGCACAGCGGACTTCACCAGCCAGCGTCTGGTGGACAAAATGGACCGTCCGGCCACCTATGCCAACGGCCTGACCTCCACCGTGTGTGCGCCTACCAAAATCGCCACCACTCTGGCCAACCAAAAGCTGACCATCCAGGCGGCGGTGAAGACCTGCAATATTCTGGACTACACGACCTGTCGGTTGGTCCGCATCCGGGATACCCTGCATCTGGGCGAAATTGAAATTTCCGAAACCCTTCTGGAGGAGGCCAAGCGTCATCCGGATATTGAAATTCTGTCAGAGCCCTATGAGCTGGCATTCAACGCGGAAGGGGATCTTTTCTAAATGAGTCAACTGGTGGCGAAGCCTTATATTCTGGCAGTAGATATCGGTACGACCAGCGCCAAAACGCTGGTGATCCGCGGAACGGACGGCCATGTGATGGCCGGCCATTCCGTGGAGTATCCCATGTTCACACCCAAGGCGGATGTGGCGGAGCAGGACCCGGATGAAATCTGTGAGGCGGTAACCGGAGCGGTAGCCGCTGTGATGACCAAGGCCGATATTCCGGCGGAGCAGCTGCTGTGCATTTCCTTCAGCTCCGCCATGCACGGGCTGATCGCTGTAGACGAGCAGGGCAAACCCCTCACCAATCTGATCACCTGGGCGGACAACCGGGCTGTACAAACGGCGGATATCATTAAGAAGGAGCATAAGGGACGCTCCATCTATATGCGCACCGGCACTCCTATCCATCCCATGTCGCCCTTCGTAAAGCTGGTTTGGATGAAGGAGAGCATGCAGACGATACATCAGAATGCCTATAAGTTTATCGGCATCAAGGAATATGTCATGCACCGCTGGTTCGGCCAGTATGTGGTGGATTATTCCATCGCCAGCGCCACGGGGCTGTTTAACCTGAATCATCTGGACTGGGATAAGGAAGCGCTGGCGCTTGCCGGCATTACACCGGACCGCCTGTCCACCCCGGTGTCCACTGTGCATGTCATTGAAGGAATTGAATCAGGAATCGCCCGCCGTATGGGCATCCTGCCCTCTACCCCAGGTGTGGTGGGCGCATCTGACGGCGTGCTGGCCAACCTGGGCTCCGGCGCCTTCGAGCATGGTGTCTGGGCGGTTTCCATCGGTACCAGCGGCGCTGTCCGGGCTGTCACCCGCAAGCCCTTGACCGATCCGGAAGGCCGGCTGTTCTGCTACGCCCTGAAGGAGGACTTCTGGGTGGTGGGCGGCGCCATCAACAACGGCGGAATTATGTTCCGTTGGGTGCGGGACACCCTGGCGACCTTGGAGGCAGAGGAGGGAAGACGGCGGGGCATGGACCCTTACGACCACCTCACCCAGTTGGCCGCTTCGGTCCCTGCAGGCTCCGGCGGACTGATTTTCCTGCCTCTGCTGGCAGGGGAACGGGCGCCTTACTGGAACGCCAATGCCAGAGGTGTATTCTTCGGTCTGTCCTTGGCCCACACCAAGAGCCATATGATCCGTGCGGTGCTGGAGGGGGTTATGTACCGCATCCATTCTGTCGCAGAGGCCTTGACCGGTCTGATCGGCGAGCCGGAGGAAATCCGGGCGTCGGGCGGCTTCGCCCGCTCCGAATTCTGGCGGCAGATGCTGGCGGATGTGATGGGCACCACCTTGTCCGTGCCGGATGCTATTGAGGCATCCGGGCTGGGAGCCGCTCAGCTGGGACTGTTCGCCATGGGCGAGGTCAAGGATTTCAATGGCATCCACAGCTGGGTCAAGGCTGGAACCCGGCATGTGAAACGCCAGGAGAACCATGACGTCTACAAGCGTTTGACACCTCTTTACCAAAAAGTGTATCATCAGTTGAGCCGGGAATTTGACGAAATTGCCGCATTCCAGAAGGAGCAACTGTAGTTTCTTCAGCTTCGTCAAATTTTGAATACGGGAAGGAACGATTTAGGCGTGAAGATGTTCGACTTAACCGGAAAAACGGCTGTGATTATCGGCGGCAACAGCACTCTCGGCGGTTCCATGGCGGAGGGTCTGGGAGCTCACGGCGCCAATATAGCCATCGTCGGGCGCAATCAGGAGAAGTCCCTGGCGGTTTGCGCCAAGGTGGAGGCAGCCGGCGGCAAGGCTAAAGCCTTCCAGGCGGATGCCGTTAATCCCGACGACCTGAAGCGTGTGCTTGCAGAGGTGCTGGAATGGACAGGGCATGTGGATGTACTGATGAATTGTCCGGGTGTCAACAGCGCCACACCATTTTTCGAGCTGCCCATGGAAGAATGGGACAAGATTATGGATGTGAACCTGAAGAGCGTGGTGCTGGCCTGCCAGATTTTCGGCAAGGTCATGATGGAATCCGGAAGAGGGGGCAGCATTATCAATATTTCCTCCGTTTCCTCCGGCCCGCCGCTGTCCAAGGTCTTCACCTATTCCGCCTCCAAGGGTGCGGTCAATAATATTACCCAATATCTGGCCCGGGAATTCGCTCCCGGCGGGGTCAGAGTCAATGCGATTATACCGGGCTTTTTCCCGGCTGAGCAGAACCGGCAGATCCTCTCCGGTGATCGGGTGGAGAGCATTATGCGGCATACACCTATGGGACGCTTCGGCAGTGCTGACGAGCTCCAGGGAGCAGCGGTTTTCCTGGCTTCGGAGAAAGCATCCAGCTTTGTCACCGGCTCGCTTCTGCGGGTGGACGGCGGCTTCGGAGCCATGACCATATAAGAACATTTGAATTTGTCAATTAGAAAGGATGAGAAACCCGTGTCCAAGCAGCAAATCGGAGTAGTCGGCCTGGCGGTTATGGGCAAGAACCTGGCTCTGAACATTGAGAGCAGAGGCTTTTCGGTTGCCGTTTACAACCGTTCTCCCGAGAAGACGAAGGAAATTCTGGAAGAGAATCCGGGAAAAAACCTGAAGGGTGCCTTCTCTGTTGAGGAGTTTGTGCAATCGCTGGAGACACCGCGGCGGATTCTGATCATGGTTAAGGCGGGCAAACCCACGGATGATACCATCAACCAGCTGTTGCCCTATCTGGATCAAGGGGACATTCTCATCGACGGCGGCAACGCCTATTTCCCGGACACCCAGCGGCGCAACAAGGAGCTGGAGGCCAAGGGCTTCCGCTTCATCGGCACCGGTGTTTCCGGCGGCGAGGAGGGCGCCCTGAAGGGCCCGTCCATTATGCCGGGCGGCCAAAAGGATGCGTATGAGCTGGTAGCCCCCATTCTTACAGCAATCTCCGCCAAGGTGAAGGGTGACCCCTGCTGCATCTACATCGGCCCGGACGGAGCCGGACACTATGTGAAGATGGTGCACAACGGCATCGAATACGGCGATATGCAGCTGATCTGTGAGGCGTATCAGCTGCTGAAGGATGGGCTGGGCCTGACCCCGGCCGAGCTCCATGAGACTTTCGCCGAGTGGAACAAGGGTGAGCTGGACAGCTACCTGATCGAAATCACGGCGGATATCTTCACCAAAACCGACCCTGAAACCGGCAAGCCCATGGTGGATATCATCAAGGACACCGCAGGGCAGAAGGGTACAGGCAAGTGGACCAGCCAAAGCTCGCTGGACCTGGGTGTTCACCTGTCCCTGATCACCGAATCCGTGTTTGCACGGTTTATCTCCGCTATGAAGGAAGAGCGGGTTGCCGCAAGCCATGTGCTGAACGGTCCTTCCGCAGCTGACCTGGGTGTGGAGCGTGCTGAGTTTATCGAAGCCGTCCGCCAGGCCCTCTATGCCAGCAAAATCTGCTCCTACGCTCAAGGCTTCGCCCAAATGCGGGCCGCCTCCGAGGAGTATGGCTGGGATCTGGATTACGGCGGCATCGCTATGATCTTCCGCGGCGGCTGCATTATCCGCGCGGCGTTCCTGCAGAACATCAAGGATGCGTATGACCGCAATCCGGAGCTGAGGAATCTGCTTCTGGACGAATACTTCAGCAGCGTTATCCACAAGTATCAGGACTCCTGGCGCAAGGTGGTGTCCACCGCAGTCCGTTTGGGTATTCCGGTGCCGGCCTTCTCCTCGGCCCTGTCCTACTACGACAGCTACCGGACAGCCCGCCTGCCGGCCAACCTGCTGCAGGCCCAACGGGATTACTTCGGTGCCCACACCTTCGAACGGGTGGACAAGGAAGGCTTCTTCCACTACCAGTGGCTGGAATAGGAAGAACCGCTTAAAGGAATAAAATAAAGACGGTGGCAATTTCTCCATAATGGGAGAATTGCCGCCGTCTTTTTTGCTTATCAATGTTGTGCATCAGCGTGGAGCGGGAGCGTCCTTATTCCTGTTTAACCAGGGCCTGGCCGGTTTGGCGGAAGCGCGCCGTGTCCGGTCCGGTATAGAAATCATGTGGATGCACAAAGTGGCTTACCGTTTCTTCTCTCAGCCTTAATAGAGAGCGGGTAAAAATGACCCAGCTCCGGAGCAATTCAGACCATGCATCCGGTCTGAAGTGGGAACCATGGTGGGCAGCGTGCTGAAGCATTGGAGAAAATAAGGTCCGGCAATGCCAGAGTCCGGCAATAGCGGATTCCAGGGAGACCGTTGAGTCCAGTAGCGTTTCCCTTGGTTCATTTTGCAGCATCGGCATCTGGATTAAATGATTGGGACTCAAGGCTCCTCCATTTTGTATAGTAACCGAATTTGATTAACCCGTTATTTTTTTGATGGGTATTTTTTCTCATTTTTTAATCATGGTGCGAGTATCCTTTACTGTAGATGACAAAAGATTACCTGACGGCGCAAAAATAAATATTTTTAATAAAAGTCCAAAGGAGAGAGGGCATGGGAAAGCTCTATAACCAACTGGAGGTCATAAAAGCACTTCGGGTATCCCCCACTACCGTTAAACGCTGGATACATTATTTTTCTGAATTTATCCCCACAGTCCGGCAGGGGGATGCAGTCATGTACGAGGCCGGCACACTGAAGCTGCTCCGCCGGGTCCGCACCCTCCGCAACAACCGGTTTAGTCTTAAAAGCATTCTTAATCTCTTAGAGGAGGAGGGCTTCGAAGGGATTTCCACCCACCCTCTTCATCCCGATGAGAACACGCCTATTCCTGTGGTGCGGCCTGTCCGTCCCAAAAGACCGGTGCACCCTACCAAAAGATCCGAAGCCGAAACTGAGGCCCTGCAAACGCTCATCCAGTCCTTCCATGCCGTCTCCCGTGAATTTGCACAAATTGCCCAACAAATTGATAAGCTGGTTAACGAAAGCTAGAGGCTGTCTTCAAACTCCGAGGGGTGCGGGGTTGAAGACAGGGCCTAGGCAGCATGCGCTCCGTACTTTTGGAGTTATGATGCTCATTGCCGCTTTAACTGTCGTTACCTCCGATGATGTCCTGCTGCTGGAGTTAATATCAGTACCTTACGCAGTCTTTTGGAAGATTAAGCTGCTGGCTTATATGTGGATGTCTTTTATGATGATCGATTTGGGCAGGCGTTTTTCAGGCATCACGGAAAAAAATAAGCCATATCACATTTATGTGATTGCCATGTGCCTGTACAGTGCCTTTATAATCGTGGCGCCAATGGCGTTGGTCCATTATTCAATCCGGGCACGTATTCATATGCTGCTTTATGTGGTTCCTGTTATTTGGTTTGGCGTGATGATCTTCCGCAAGGTATGGCGCCATGACAGTGATGCCGTTTTTTTGGTTTTCTCTATGTCGGCGCTTGTCTCTAATGTGGTATGGAGCTTGATCAGCTACAGCTATACGGAAGGTTTGGTTTTGGATACCGGATAATTAACCATTGGATGAATTTGCAGTGTGTTGAAGATTGTCTTGCCTATTTCCTTTCTTTCGCGGTAAAATCCGAGAATGAGCAAGGGTTTTATAGGAAGGGGGATTGTAGTCCGAATGCATTCGAATATTGTGCTTGTTGGGTTTATGGGCACCGGCAAAAGCACTGTAGGCCGAATTTTGGCCAAACAGCTGGATTGGACGTTTGCGGATACTGATACGTATATTGAAGAGCAGGCAGGGATGACCATCAGCCGGATGTTTCAGGAGCATGGAGAGATCTATTTCCGTGAACGGGAAAGTGAAAGCCTGCGGTTGCTTCTACAGGGGCAGGGACAGGTGGTCTCAACAGGCGGGGGTGCCGTTCTGCGTGAGGAGAACCGCAGGCTGATGCTGGAGAAGGGTCTGGTGGTGGCTATGCTGGCGCAGGAAGCGGTTATTGTGGAGCGTGTCCGTGGAGATGCGGGCAGGCCTTTGCTCCAGGGGGATCTGGAGGAGCGGGTGCGCACCCTGGTGGAAGCACGGCGCAATGCCTATGATTTTGCCCATGTGCAGCTCCATACGGACCGCCTGACTCCGGTGGAGGCGGCCCGCAGGATTCAGGAATTGCTGGATGCGTGAAGGCTCCACGAAAATGCGGAGTGTGAGCATTTTCATTCGGGGGAGTTAAGGGTTCCCGTAATCCAGCATGCCTCCTGCCATATTCTTAAGACCGCGGTAACCTAGATGCTGCAGATATTCACAAGCACGTCCGCTGCGGTTTCCGCTCCGGCAGACGAATATCACCTCGCCGTCTTCGGGGATTTCCCCATGCCGGTACGGCAGCTCGCCTAATGGAATATGGATAGCTCCAGGGAGCATGCCCAGCGCTACCTCCTCAGGCTCGCGCACATCCACGAGTTTTAACGCTTCACCGCGTTCCAGCCGTTGGCGGACTTCATCAGTGGTGATCCAATCGATTTCCTGCTCCATAACCTGCACCTCATTATTGGGGATTTTTAAGGAAAGCTTACTGGATTTAAACAAGAGGGTCAAGTGAACCGATATAGTCTCAAGACAGTAGGGTTGGTTTCTGCGTACCGGCTGTCCTGCAAAAGTGAAGACGGGGAGATTTCCTTGCAGACCTTCCAAAGGAATCTCCAGCAGCTTTAGCCCGTATCTCGGGTGTCTCCGGTAGGATTCGAGGCCTTTCGGGAGGATGCGACTTGTACCGCATTCCCAAGGCCTGGCGCATATGGTAAACTGACAATAAGACTATGCTTACGAATGAGCCTTCCTTGCGGAAAGCTTTTACTTGTGAAGGCCGAAGCCAGTTATTTGCTGGTGCAAAAAACTCCCAGGAGGGAACTTGTCTGATGAACGCTTTTAAAGCTGTGATCAAGCCTACCCCGGCGCTCCGGGGCGATATACAAGCGTTATCGTCCAAGAATTACACTACCCGCTATCTCCTGATCGGCGCTTTGGCTGAGGGGACAAGCACCATCTATTATCCTGCCCATAGCGAGGATAGCGATGCCATGAGGCGTTGTATCCGGGACTTGGGGGCTACCTTGACGGAGGATGAGACCAAGCTGGTCATAAACGGCTTTGGCGCTAACCCAGGCCGCGTGAAGGAGTTGGATGTGGGCAATGCGGGTGCAGTGCTGCGTTTTTTGATGTCCATTGCCGCTCTTTGCCCGGATGAGGTCACCTTCGTGAACCGTTACCCTGAATCTTTGGGCAAACGCCCCCATCATGACCTGATCGATTCCCTCCGCCAAATGGGCGTTGTGGTTGCGGACCGTGACGGCAGACTTCCCATTACCATCGGCGGTGGAAAGCCCAGAGGAGGGCATATTACTGTCTCCGGTAATGTGAGCTCCCAATTCCTAAGCTCGCTGTTGTTCATGACTCCGCTTCTGGAGGAGGACAGCAAAATCACGGTTCTTCATGATCTGAAATCCAAGGTGATTGTCGGCCAAACCTTGGAAGTCCTCGAACAGGCAGGAATTCGGGTGGATGCTGCCGAAGATTATATGCAGTTCAGGGTTCCGGGACGCCAGCGCTATCAGGCCAAGGATTACATTGTCCAAGGGGATTACCCCGGCTCCGCTGCTATTCTGGCTGCTGCAGCAGTCACCTCTTCCGATGTGACGGTACGCAGACTCGCTGAGAAAAGCCGGCAGGGTGAAAGGGCGGTAGTGGATGTGCTGAAGGCGATGGGCGTGCCGTTAACCCATACCAATGACACCGTCCATGTGACGGGCAATGGGAAGCTCCGCGGCGGTGAGTTCGACGGCGACCATTTCACCGATGGAGTTTTGGCTATGGTAGCTGCTTCTGTGTTTGCGGAAGGAACCACGCGCTTCTATAATGTCGAGAATCTCCGCTACAAGGAGTGCGACCGCATTACCGATTTCGTCCATGAGCTGAACAAGGCCGGGGCCAATGTGGAGGAGCGCCAAAGCGAAATTATTGTCCACGGCAAGCCTGAAGGGGTAAAGGGAGGCGTGGAGATTAACGCCCATTATGACCATCGGGTTATTATGGCCCTGTCTATCGTGGGTTTGCGTTCGGAGCAAGGACTGACTATTAACGACGCCCATCATGTAGCCAAATCGTATCCCGGGTTCTTCCGTCACATGCTTGACCTCGGCGCCCAAATTGAACTGATCTAACCTACGAACACGTATGACTACTACAGCAAAAAGAGTGATCAGGATGAATTTTCTCTGGAAGACCATTAAATATATGACAGCTTTTGTGATGGTGGTAGGACTCGTGTTCTCCAGCGGCGTATTCAGCGTGCTCATTTATGGCAGGCTAACCGGGAAGGAATGGGCGATTTCCCCCTACGCCGATGCAGCGCCGATTACTTACCGGCCGGCTGAATCCGCCTCTCCCGGGCCTTCGCCGGCTCCAACGCCCGCACCTGTCAAGCCGGAGAGAAAGGCTTCTGTTCTTCTCGATGCGCCGATTTACCGCCAGCATCCCGAGCTGCCCTCGGGCTGCGAGATTACCAGCTTATCCATGCTGCTGAATTTCGCCGGTGTAGCCAAAACCAAGATGGATCTTCTCTCCGAGATGCCGGTGGATATGACGCCAATCACCTTGAAAGCCGATGGCTCCCCAGCTTATTGGGGGAATCCCAATACAGGTTTTGTGGGGGAGGTTTCCGGTAAGGGCAAGGG